>NZ_JAIMAV010000008.1 GCF_023511815.1 Alicyclobacillus sp. | reverse complement strand
GTGGTCGTGATGCCGGGCGCGTGGGTCAGGACAATCAGCCCTCCGACCACCACCTGCACCCCCACCGACGCCACCACACCCCACGCAAGGCGCCTCAGGCGCCCGTCGGTCGACTGTCGCAGGGCACCCACGGCGAACCATCCGACCAGCGCCATGACCACCAGAGCGGTCCCCCGGTGCACCAATTCCAGCGCAACCAGACCGTCCAGCCGCGGAAACAGGACCCCATTGCAGAGGGGCCAGTCCGGACAGGAGAAGCCTGCGTCGGTACCGACCACCACCGCCCCCAGCGTCATCTGAACCGCGGTGACGACGGATGCGGTAAGCGGCACCTTCCAGTTCACAGGCCCCTCCTCCCTTCCTGCAAGCGTGGAACGCACGGACCCGATTCCCGAATCAGGCCGACTCGCGGCTTGCCGTCAGTTCCTCCGGCGTGTACGGCCGATACGGGTTTTCGGTCACCACCGGGATTTCCTCAAAGTTGTGCTCCGGCGGCGGAGAGGACACGGTCCATTCGAGCGTGCGCGCATGCCACGGGTTGTGTCCGACCTTGCGCCCGTATTTGGCGGAGACCATCAGGTTGTACAGGATCACCAGCGTCCCCAGGCCCAGGATGTACGACCCGATGGTCGCAACCTGGTTCCATGTCTGGAAGATGGGGGCGTACGACGCGATGCGCCGCGGCATTCCGGCCAGGCCGACCAGGTGCATCGGGAAGAAGGTCACCTGCGTGCCGATGAAATACAGCCAGAATCCGAGGTATCCAAGTTTCTCATTGTACATCCTGCCCGTCAATTTCGGGAACCAGAAGTGAATGCCGGCCATGATGCACATCACCGCGCCGCCGAATAACACGTAGTGGATATGGGCGACCACGAAGTAGGTGTCGTGCAGGTGCATGTCGAGCGGCACCGCCGCGACAATCACCCCGCTGAATCCCCCAATGATGAACGATCCGATGAACCCAAGGGAGGCGAACATCATCGGAACCGTGTATTCCACGGCGCCCCGCCACATGGTCGCCAGCCAGTTGAAGATCTTCACCGACGTCGGCACCGCGATGACCAGTGACGAAATCATGAACGGGATGCCCGCGGACATCTGCATCCCGGCGACGAACATGTGGTGCGCCCACACGAAGAAGCCGAGGAACCCAATCGCCACGCTCGAGTAGGCGATGGCATGGTAGCCAAAGATCGGCTTCCGGGCGAAGACCGGTATCACCTCGGAAATGATGCCAAATGCCGGAACGATCATGATGTACACCGCCGGGTGAGAGTAGAACCAGAACAGGTGTTGGTACATCATGGGATCGCCGCCGGCCGAGGTGTCATAGAAGGCCGTCCCGAAATGGCGGTCGAGCAACAGCGTGGTGACCGCCCCCGCGAGGGCCGGGGTCGCGAACAGCTGCATGTACGCCGTCACCAACGTGCTCCAAACGAACAGCGGCAGTCGGTTCCACGTCATTCCCGGCGCGCGCATGCGGTGCACCGTCACAATGATGTTGATCGCCCCGAGAATCGACGAGAGGCCGACGATGTGGATGGCCATCACCCAGAAGTCCATTCCGGGGCCCTGCGAGGTCAGACTGTAGGGCGGGTACGACGTCCAACCGGAGTCGGGCATCCCATACAGCATGCTGAGCAGGATGATGATTCCACCCACAAAGTATAACCAGTAGCTCAGCGCGTTCATCCTGGGGAACGCCATGTCCCTGGCGCCCACCTGCAACGGCACCAGGTAGTTTGCGAAAGCACCCATCAGCATTGGGATGATGACGAGGAACACCATCACCGTGGCGTGCATCGTAAAGAACTCGTTGTAGCTCTGGGCGTCGAACACACCCCTGTAGCTCAGCAGGTCCGTGCGCACCAGAAGCGCGAACAGCCCGCCGATCAGGAAGAAAAACAGGGCAGTGACGCCGTACATGATGCCGATCTTTTTGTGGTCCACGGTGAGGACCCACTCGCGGACGAAAGACCGGCGAGGTGCATGCAGGACGGCTTCCATGCTCACACCACCTCGTTTCAGATTCCCGTCATGTCGCAGCCATCCCCTGACCCGGCAGTGACGGCCCCCGCCACGGGCCGGTCAGACACACCCCATCACCCGTTGGCGACGGGCGAGGCGCGTCCATCACGACTTGGTCTGCTGTTTCTGCAGCTCCGTCTGCATCCAGGAGTTGAAATCGTCCGCGGACATCACCGTCAGTTTCCCGACCATGATGGGATGGCCCGTGCCGCAGAACTGGTCGCACGGCACCTGAAACTGCTTGCCGATGTCCTTCGTATCGACATTCACCCAAAATTGCGTCATCCGACCGGGGAGTGCGTCTTGTTGGATGCGCGCTTCAGGTATGTAAAACCCGTGGATGACATCCGCAGAGTGGATATCGAACAACACGTTCTGCCCCGCCGGGATCCGCAGGTCGTTGTGCGTATCCAGCCCGTTCGGATACTTGAACTCCCAGAACCACTCGTGCCCGATGACCTCGATGACCAGGGGCTTCGCCGGCGGGTTCTGCGCCTCGTACACATACTTGACGCTGTACGCGCCCATGAACACGAGAATCAGCGCGGGAATCAGCGTCCACACCGTCTCCAGCACGTTGTTGCCGTGCACGTTCACGCCGACCTGGTTCCTCTTGGTTCGCCGGTAGCGGATCAGGAATGTGATCAGCAACACCTCGACGACGACGAAGAAGAACGTGATGATGCCCAGCATGATGTAGAACAGCAGATCCACGTTGTGCGCCATCGAGGTCAATTGCGCGGGCAGCCAAGATGATGAAGTCACAACACCACACCCTCCTCGGCAGGTCTGACCCTTGCTTCCAGGCGCGACGGGAACGCCGGGCGATTTGAACACGCGGACATTGCGCCAATTGCGCGTCCTATCAGACATCGAAAAGCAGCGAGCCGCGCCGGGCCGTCGTGATTTCGTATGTCCCTGTGATAGAAGCGCCAACGCCGCGCGAAGTCCTCTCCCGTGCCATCCACCGCTCCGCCATAGAATCAGGCCAAAATGAGCTGGCACACCCCCCAAGATCCGGTTTCAGTGTACCATAGTTTGCAACTGGACAGTCAAGGCGAACGGAGGATCGTGACCGAGATCACAGGGAGTTCGTCACAATTCTTTCGCGTTTCTCTCGTTGGTACAGACCGACGAGTCCGATGGACGAAAGCGTTACCAGGCCGGCGACGAGGAAGGGGAGATTCTCTTCGAATTGAAACAGAACCGTGGCCACCAATGGCCCGACCACCCGGGCCAGGCTGTCCATCGAGGAGATGAGTCCGGACGCCAACCCCTGCCCGACGGTCGTCTCCTTGGTGACCACCGATTGAAGCGCCGGTTTGATCACGGTGTTGCCCGCCCCGAAGACGGTCATGAAGAGGGCGGCCGTGACGAAGTCACGCGAGAACAACAACAGCAACAGCCCCGACGCCGAGATCGCAAGCCCAATGCAGATGGCGGGCACCTCCCGCCCGTGCTTGACGTACCGCTGCACCACTCCGCCTTGGATCAGCGCTCCGACGATGCCCGAGATGAAAAACATCCACCCGATGTCCGCGGCCGTCGCGTGTATGCGCGCCATCTCAAAGTACTGCAGGCACCCCTCGAGCGAGGACAACGAGAATTGCGCGATGAAATCCACCACGTACAGGTGTTTGAGCGGGCCTTCGAACGCCGCCCAGCGCGATGCCGGCGTCTTCAACCCGGCGCGGTCCGGGTGGGCGGGACGCACCGATTCCCGTAGACCGACCGCAGCCCACAGCGCGTTGGCGGCCGCCAATCCGGCGGCGGCAAAAAACGGCACTGCGATCCCGAACCCGCTTAAGAGCCCGCCCAACGCCGGCCCAAAGATGAACCCGACCCCAATGGCCATGCCGGCGAAGGCCATCCCCTTGGTCCGGTCCTCCACCCCTGTGACGTCGGCGATGTAAGCCATGGCGGTCGCGGTGACCGCGCCGGAGAATCCTCCGCCGATGAGACGGGACGCGTACATCAGCCACAGCCTGTCTGTCGCCAGACCGAAGACCGCAAAACTGACGGCGAAGCCGACGAGTCCCGTCATCAGCACCGGTTTTCGCCCAATTCGATCGCTCAGACGGCCCCACCACGGGGAGATGAAAAACGAAACGAGCGAGTAGACCGCGAGCATCACGCCCAAATGAACCGGCCGGGCCCCGGCCCCCTGCACCATCAGGGGCAGCACCGGGATGATCAGGCCAAATCCAATGTACACGGTGACCAACATCACCAGAATCGCACCGAGTCTCCGCAGCATGGTCGTCCCCCTCACGGCATGCCATCCACCACATTTGGCAGAATACCATGCCCCCGCGGGACCGGCCACCCGCTCGGCACGCGTCACGCGCCCCCCGCCGCCCCGCGGCACCACGTCCGGCACCACGTCCGGATGGCGCGAAGACGGGACTGTGGCGAAACCGTGGCAATCGGCGGCGTCCCCCGGGGCGGCCGCCGCAGTGGGACTGGCCGCCTGCGGGATCGGTTCGTTATAATCACGATTGGAATGGGATGGACCCGCGACGGCAGGACGCAGGAGGGGTCAGCTTGCAGGCCACGGAAGCCCGGCGCAGGCGGCGCAGCCAAGTCTATCTGATTTTGTCCATCACGGTTTTGGCCGCGATGCTTCTGGGGCTGTACCTGTACATGCGGCAGGTCGCTGCCGCGCGGGCGGCCGAACACAAGCACTCGTTTTACGAGTACGTGATCAGCCACCACATCGGCCAGTTGACCGACATCGACACCGGGACCGGGATTGAACCGATGGCGTACGTGCTGACGCTCAATCACCCGCTCCCGGCCGACCAGCGCGTCTCCTTCGCGATCGAGATGGCGCACCTGTACGCTCAGTACGACCACGGGACCTCCCTGACGATTGTCTACAACGACCCGGCGACCAAGCGCCAGCAGACGCTTGCCGAAACCCAGTACGACCCGGGTGCGCGCGTGCTCACCGTGGTGTGGTCGGACGGAGAGGGCCAGATGCGGTCCCAGAAACAATCGGTGGATTGGTAGGAGGGAGACGGATGCCAGAACTCGCAATCGCCTTGGCCGCCTTTGCGGTCAGTTGGCTGCTCGTGCCACCCCTGCGCTCGCTGGCGGTGCGGTGGCGGTTCCTGGACCTCCCGAATGCTCGCAAGGTGCATAAAAAACCCATCCCATTGCTCGGCGGGGCGGCCATCCTGGCCGGTTTCGTCGCCGCCAGTTTGGCCGGGTCCCTGTGGCGCGGCCCCGTTCCACGGGTGTACTGGGGCATGCTCGGCGGCGCCGGGTTGCTGTTTGCCATCGGCCTTTTGGATGATTACTACAAGACGCGCGGGCGCGATTTTCCGGCCTCCCCGCGGTTCGTGGCGCA
The DNA here is from genome assembly GCF_023511815.1 of Alicyclobacillus sp. Lineage (GTDB taxonomy): Bacteria > Bacillota > Bacilli > Alicyclobacillales > Alicyclobacillaceae > Alicyclobacillus_H. The sequence continues at coordinate 53,078 of NZ_JAIMAV010000008.1, read as the reverse complement.
GCTGGCGGCGGCGGGGCTCGTCGCGGGATGCGGCGGGACGGTCCGAGGGTTCTCCGTCCCGTTCGGCCACCCGCACTTCGTACAGTTTCCCGCGTTTTTGTCCATTCTGGTCACCCTGGTGTGGATCGTCGGCGTGATCAACGTGTTCAACTTCCTGGACGGATTGGACGGGTTGGCCGCCGGGATCGCCAGCATCTCCGCGGTGACCCTGCTGTTCATCGCCATCGTCAAGGGTGACGCCGCATCCGCCCTGTGGGCGGCGGCGCTGACCGGCGCGGCGCTCGGGTTTTTGCGCCACAACTTTCATCCGGCGCGCATCATCATGGGAGACGCGGGCAGCACGCTGCTCGGCTTTTTGCTCGCGTCCATCGCGGTCATCGGGGCGTTCAAGTCGGCCACCGTCATCTCCATCTTCGTGCCGGTCCTCGCGCTCGGAGTCCCGATTCTGGACGGTCTGCGCGTGGTCATCCGGCGGGCCCTGGAGGGTCGCCCGGTGTACAAGCCGGACAAGACGCACGGGCATCATCAGCTGCTTCGCCTCGGGTTCACCCAGGTTCAGGCGGTCGCGTTTCTCTACCTCGTCAGCGCCTGCTTCTCCCTGGCCTCGATGATCCTGGTGCTTCTGCAGCGCTGAACACGGCGCCTGTCCGTGTCCAGCGCCCGAAAGCCTCCATGATGCCGGTGCTTCTGCTTTGACCCAGTGAAACGGAACCAATACACTGAAGCGAGCGGCGCCCTGGAGCCGCCATCGTCCTGGTGCTTCTGCAGCGCGGATCACCCCGGTCGCTGCGAAAGCACCAAGGACACCGCCTGCGCCACGGCCTCGGCGCCCGTCGATCCCGACCGCGGCGCCGTCCCCTGTGCCTGCCTGGCGTTGCCCCCACCCCGTCCGCCAAACGGCGCCAGAGCGCTTTTGACCACCGCCTGCGCGTCAATTTCCGCGCGATCGCTCATCACCACCAAGGCCACCCGCTCTCCGGCGTCACAGGTCAGCGCACAGACCGCGCCTTTGCCGAGGTGCGCCATGGTCCGCTGGCACAACCCGCGCAGCGCGTCCATGGAATCAAGGTCCAAAACCGCTTGGCACACCCGGCCAAATCCCGATGCGTCGTCCTCCGGGCGCGCCCCATCCGCAAGCGCCTCTTCAACCGGCCGAGCCCCCAAGCCCTCCGTACCCGACCTGGCCGCCGCGCGCGACAATGACTCCCCGCGCGACAATGGCTCCCCGCGCGACAATGGCTCCCCGCGCGACAATGGCTCCCCGCGCGACAATGGCTCCCCGCGCGACAATGACTCCCCGCGCGACAATGACTTCGCGCTCGGCAATGACGCCGCGCGCGCCAATGACGCCGCATGGGCCAATGACTCCTGCGCCAACGACGCCGCCCTCAGGTCGATCCACCGTTCCTGCCACGCCCGCGCCTCTTTTTGCGCCCGCTGCAGGTCGTCCGCCCACCGGTCGATGAGGAGGGGCACATCCTCCACCGCAGCGGACAGGCGATTGGCGGCCGCGCGCAGGATGTCTCTCCAGCGTTGCGCCAGCCGGACGGCGCGCTGGCCGCAGACGAACGTCACCCGTGTGCCGCCGCGCATCCGTTCGAGTTTGACCACCTGAATGGGTCCCACCTCGCCGGTCCGGCGCGGGTGCGTCCCGCCGCACGGGTTGTGGTCAAATCCCTCAATCGTGACAATCCGGACGTCCTTGTCCACCTTCGGCGACCGCCTGAGCGGCAGCTCGGCCAACACCTCGTCGGTGACGAACCGCGCGTACACCGGCCGGTCCTCCTGAACCACCTGGTTGGCCAGCCGCTCGGCCTGTGCGACCGACTCCCAGCTCAGATCCGGCGCGTCCAGATCCACCGTCACCCACGTCTCTCCCAGGTGAAAACCCACCGTGTCGATCCCGAAGGTCTGCACAAAGCTCGCCGAGAGGATGTGCTGCCCGCAGTGCTGCTGCATGTGATCCCACCGCCGCACCCAGTCGATCTCGCCGGCCACCCGCTCTCCCACCGCCATCGGGCGATCCACCACGTGGATCACCTCGCCCTCATCCACGAACACGTCCGTCACCCGGGCCGCTCCGAGCCGGCCCGTGTCGTGCGGCTGGCCGCCGGAGGTGGGATAAAACGCGGTCTCGTCCAATCGGACGAGCCATCGCCCGTCCACCTCCCGGCAGGCGCGGACGGTCGCCTCGAACGTCGTCCGGTAGCTGTCGTGATAATACAGTCTTGCCGCCTGTTGGGACATGCCGTCACCCCCCACCCGATTGTAGCCGCCCACGGCCCTGGAGAACAATTCCGCCCTCATCCGCCCGGCCCGGTCACACCTTCGGAATTCCGCCCGCTCACGGCCTGGGAGGACAATTCCAGCCGTTCCATCTTGCAAGCCCCGAAAGATGGTAGTAGAGTGTCAATGGACTATCGGCATCGGCCACACGGCGCCCCTCACGCGAGGGCGGCGTCCTTTCGCGTGAGGATCGCGGGGATATAGAGAATCCGCATGCACTCATCGCGTTTTTGGATTCCCATTCGACAGCCTCCCCGTGTTCTGCGACAATGTGGGTCAGAAACCGAACAGAGAGTGGGGGAAGTGCCATGACAGAGTTTCGCGATCCGTTCGGCGCCAAGCGCAAGCTGAACGTCAACGGAAAAGAGTACGCATACGTGAATCTGGGCGCCCTCGAGGAGAAGGGCGTGGGACCGGTCTCGCGCCTTCCGTTCTCTATCAAGATCCTCCTCGAGGCCGTGCTGCGCCAGATCGACGGCCGTGCCGTGACAGAGGACCACGTCCGTCTGCTGGCGACCTGGGACGCCAAATCTCCGGCCCAGACGGAGATCCCGTTTAAGCCCGCGCGCATCCTGTTGCAGGACTTCACCGGCGTTCCGGCCGTGGTCGATCTCGCCGCCATGCGCGCGGCCATGAACCGCCTCGGCGGCGATCCGAAGCGCATCAACCCGTTGGTGCCGGTGGACCTGGTGATTGACCACTCGGTGCAGGTCGACGCGTTCGGCTCCCGCGAAGCGCTTCAGTTCAACATCAACAAAGAGTTCGAGCGCAACGAGGAGCGCTACAAATTCCTGCGCTGGGCGCAGAAGGCATTTGACAACTTCCGCGTCGTGCCGCCCGGCACGGGCATCGTACACCAGGTCAACCTGGAGTATCTGGCCACCGTCGTGCAGCAGAAGGAGATGGACGGGGAGATTGTGGTGTTCCCGGACAGCCTGGTCGGCACCGACTCGCACACCACGATGATCAACGGCCTCGGCGTGCTCGGCTGGGGCGTTGGCGGCATCGAGGCGGAGGCCTGCATGCTCGGCCAGCCGCTGTACATGCTGATGCCTGAGGTCATCGGCTTCAAATTGACCGGCCAGCTGCCGGAGGGCGCGACGGCGACCGACCTGGCGCTGACGGTGACCAACATGCTGCGTAAGAAGGGCGTCGTCGGCAAGTTCGTCGAGTTCTACGGCCCGGGCCTGTCCAGCATCAGCCTGGCCGACCGCGCGACGGTCGCCAACATGGCGCCGGAGTACGGCGCGACGATGGGCTTCTTCCCGGTTGACGCGGAGACGCTCAACTACCTGCGCGCAACCGGCCGCAGCGAGGAGCTCATCGCCCTGGTCGAAGCGTACACCAAGGCGCAGGGCATCTTCCGGACGGACGACACGCCGGATCCGGTGTTCACGGACACCATCGAGCTCGACCTGTCGACGGTCCAGCCGACGATGGCCGGTCCGAAGCGCCCGCAGGATCGCATCGCGCTGAAGGACATGAAGGCGACCTTCGAAGAGGGGCTCCGCAAGCCCATCGACAAGGGCGGCTTCGGGCTGTCCGACGAGCAGGCGGCCAAGGAGGCCACGGTCCGCTTCCCGGACGGCGCGACCGAGGTGATGAAGACGGGTTCCGTCGTGATCGCCGCCATCACCAGCTGCACCAACACGTCGAACCCGTCCGTCATGGTGGGCGCCGGGCTGTTGGCAAAGAAGGCCGTGGAGCGCGGTCTCACCCCGCCGCGGTACGTCAAGACCTCGCTGGCGCCGGGCTCCCGTGTGGTCACGGACTATCTGGAGAAGGCGGGCCTTTTGGAGCCGCTGTCGCAGATTGGCTTTGACGTGGTCGGTTACGGTTGCACCACCTGCATCGGCAACAGCGGTCCGCTCCCGGAGGAGGTGGCGAACACCATCCGTGAGAATGACCTGTTGGTCTCGGCGGTGCTCTCCGGAAACCGGAACTTCGAAGGCCGCATTCACGCGCTGGTGCGCGCCAACTACCTGGCGTCGCCGCCGCTGGTCATCGCGTACGCGTTGGCGGGTACGGTCGACATCGATCTCACGACCGAGCCGCTCGGCACGGATCGGGACGGCAACCCGGTGTACCTGAGGGACATCTGGCCGACGTCCAAAGAGGTCCAGGAGACCATTCAGTCGGTCATCACGCCGGAGATGTTCAAGGCGGAGTACGAGCATGTGTTCAGCGCCAACGAGCGCTGGAACGCGCTGGAGACGCCGGAGGGCGAGCTGTACGACTGGGATAAGGCGTCCACGTACATCCAGGAGCCGCCGTTCTTCGTCGGCATCACGGCCGACCTGCCCGAGACGGGCGACATCCGCTCCGCGCGCGTCCTCGCCCTGCTCGGCGACTCGGTGACGACGGATCACATCTCGCCGGCGGGCAGCATCGCGGCGAACAGCCCTGCAGGCAAGTATCTGGTCGAACACGGCGTCAGCCCGGTGGACTTCAACTCGTACGGCTCCCGTCGCGGCAACCACGAGGTGATGATGCGGGGCACCTTTGCCAACATCCGCATCCGCAACCAGGTCGCGCCGGGCACCGAGGGTGGCGTGACCACCTACCTGCCGACGGGCGAGGTGATGCCGATCTACGACGCGGCGATGAAGTACCAGGCGGACGGCACGCCGCTCGTCGTCATCGCCGGCAAGGAGTACGGCACCGGCAGCTCCCGCGACTGGGCGGCGAAGGGCACCAACCTGCTCGGCGTCAGGGCGGTCATCGCGGAGAGCTTCGAGCGCATCCACCGCAGCAACCTGGTCGGTATGGGTGTCCTGCCGCTGCAGTTCAAGGAGGGTGACTCCTGGCAGAAGCTCGGCATCACCGGCCGGGAGACGTTCACCATCGAAGGCCTGGAGGGCGAACTGACGCCGCGCCAGACGCTGAAGGTGACCGCGACCCGGGAGGATGGCAGCCAGTTCAGCTTTGACGTGGTGCTGCGCCTCGACAGCCAGGTCGAGATTGACTACTACCGCAACGGCGGCATCCTGCAGACGGTCCTGCGCAATCTGCACGCGACCGCCTGACGCCCGGTGTGGTGGCGCCATGGCCCGGGCGATCGGATGGTCGCGGCGGCCATGGCGATCCCGGGTCCTGCCGCATTGTGGCGGACCCGGTTCACGCGCAGGAAGTGGGAAGTGTACGTGTCCACCGGCCCGATGGCCGGCGGACTGTGGAGGATGTCCACCGGCCCCGGCGTGCTGAGCACGCCGGGGCTGTTTTGTTCTCTCTGCGCCGTCTTCTCTGTACCGTGGAGCACCGGATGGCGCCGAGGGGAATTGAATGCTCAAATCCGTCCATCCGTCCGACCGACACGTCGTTCAGCCCTGCATCCGTCCACCGGTGTGCAGCGGCCAACCGCCGCCACCCATGCCGACGCCAACGCCTGTTCCGGTGCCGCGGTGCACGGTCTTCTCCCAGGTCACCCGGCCACGGCGCCACGCGTACTGCATCGCTGCCCAGGCCACCGTCGGCGCCCACAGCCATTGATACACGCCGTACAGCAGCAGCCTCAGCAGAATCTCGCGGGCGCGGCCGCCGACCGCCTGAACGTGAGCGACCGCGATAAACGCCGCGTACACACACATCGGGAGAGCCAGCATCCAGGCGGACGGGGCATGGCGGATGTGCCCCGGCCAAAGCCATCCGGCCCCCGCCGCGAAGGCGGAAACGAAAACCAGAACCGTTTGTGCCGATCCCGACAGATACAACAGCGCATCCCATTTTCGGAACCAGGGCAATCGGGATCGACGGATGGGACGAAAATATCGCAGCGCGGTCTGCAGATTGCCCTGGGACCAGCGTGTTCGCTGGCGAATGAACGCCCCGAGCGTCGTCACCGCCTCCTGGCGCAGCTCCGCCTCCGGACAGAAGGCAACCCGATATCCGGCGAGCAGCAACCGCACGCTGAGATCCAAATCTTCCGTCAATGTTCCCGGGCGCCAGCCCCCGACCCGTCGCAGCGGTTGCGCCTTCACCAATTGCCCGTTGCCGCCGAGGCCCACGAACCCGCCCAACAGCGTCCTCACCTTTTGATAATACCCGCAGAAGATGGCGAACTCCGAGTCCTGCATGCGTGTCAGCCAGTTTTCCCGCGCATTGTACACCCGAACCCCCGTCTGCACGCCGGCCACCCTCGGGTCCGCCAGGTACAGCATGGGATAGCGGAGGAAGCCCGGTTTCACGCGTGTGTCGGCATCGAACACCGCGATGATGTCTCCTCGAGCGTGCCGCAGCCCTTCGTTCAATGCGGCCGCCTTTCCCCCGGTCGATCCCGCCGGTCTTCGCACGACCCGCAATACCTCAATCTCCCGGGTGAGCCGTTCGAGCACCCCGGGTGTTCCATCCGTGGAGGCGTCGTCAATCACGATGATTTCAAACCCCGGCCGCCCATCGCACAGGTAATCCAACCCCGCCAAGGACCGGACCGTTCCCTCAATCACCGATTCCTCGTTTCGCGCCGGAACCAGAATGCTGACGAACGGCCGGTATTGCCATGCACCGTAAGGAAAGCGCGGCGTCCCCACCGTTCCAACGACCAAAACCACGGAAGTGTGCAGGGCAAAGAACATCAGCACCCACCACAGAGGATAAAGGTCCCCTGTGATCACCGAACCCGCGACCACCACGGCCGCCAACCACTTCAACACCCTCTATCCCCGCCCGTTCTCTGTGTCTTACTACACCATATGGCGTGGACGGGCGTTTAGAAGGGGGCGCCAGGATCACGTTCTGGCGGTGAGACCGGCCCGTCAAGCCTCCGGAGCCGGCCGGGTGAAGTGCGCAAGCCACCGAATCGCGTCCTTGAAACGCACACGCTGAGAGAACAATGGATAGAGGGTGGTGTGCCAAAGGGTCCACAGCATCTCCAGCGCGAAGTACAGCATCGCCAGACTGGAGAGGGTGAAAATCCCACGCAACACCCACTCGCCGATGAATCTTCTTGACCAGGCCACCACCATGGAGATCCCGACACACCAGATCAGCGCCCCGATTGAAAACCCGACGAGTAAAATCAACAGTTTCTCCACCACGGGCATCTCCGCGGCGCGGGTAGCGAAACCCCCGCCGATTCCGCCCCAGAAGGCGATGCCAAACGGATTCGCCAGAGAAAAGACCAGACCCGTCATGAAATCCCGCCGGTCCCCGACGCCCGCCGCGCCGGTCAACACAATGGGTCTTCTGGCGTCCAGGAAGGATAGCCACGCCATGCGCAGCAAGAAGGTTACCCCCACAAACCCCAGCACCACCTTGACCGGCAGGAAGTGAAATACCAGCGCGACGCCGGACAGCCCCAGGATGGCCCAGACCACATCCCCGAGCAACGCCCCCAGTTGAACCAGGAACGACGGAAGAAACCCTCGTTGAAGGCCTCTTCTGAGCGCCTCGGTGTTGACCGCACCTGGAGCGGCACTGTACAAAAACCCCAGAACACAGGCCATGGCCATCTCCCCGCCCATGTTCCCACCCCTTTCTTGCCTTTCAGATGAAACTGAGTGTATCACAGAAGCCCTGCAGACAGGAGGACGGCGTGACATCGTGGCCATTCGACCTCGACATCACGCCATCCACCGCCTCTCCCGAAAACAGGATCCCGAAAGCCCGTGGCGGGTCGCGGGGGGCTCACAGAGACCGCCGCAGGATCTCCGCCACGTCCTCCTTGTCCAGCACCTTGAAGCTGCCGATCTTACGGAAGCGCACCGCCTGCTCCGCCATGCGGTCGATGTTCTCGTCGCCGATTCCGTAGTCCGCCAGGCGTTGCGGCGCGCCAATCCGCTGGAAGAAGGCGCGCACCGCCGCGATGGTCTCGCGCGCCAATTCATCGGCCGGTCTGCCGGCGGGATGGATCCCAAAGACTCTGGTTCCCAACTGCGCAAACCGCTCCGGCCCGGCGTCCATCACGTAATCCATCCAGTTCGGGAACACGATGGCGAGGCCCCCGCCGTGCGGGATGTCGTAGATGGCGCTGATCTCGTGCTCGATGGCGTGACACGCCCAATCGCCCTGGACCCCCATGTTGATCATGCCGTTGAGGGCCATGGTGCTGCAGTACATCAGCGTCTCGCGCGCGTCATAGTCGGTCGGATTCTCAAGGGCCTTCGGCGCCGTCTCGACGATGGTCGCGATCACCGACTCAATCAACCGCTGCTGCAGCGGTGTGTTGGACGTCGGATGGAAGTAATGCTCGAAGCAGTGCGCCAGCATGTCGCACGTGCCGTACACCGTCTGATCCCGGGGGACCGTGAAGGTGTTCTCCGGATCACAGAAGGAAAAGCGCGGGAAGGTGTGCGGAGGTGCGCTGCCTCCGAGCTTCTCCTTAGTCTCCCAATTGGTGATGACCCCGCCCGCGTTCATCTCCGACCCGGTCGCGGCCAGCGTCAGGATGGTCCCCAGAGGCAGCGCGTCATTCGCCTTCGCCTTGCGCTGATAGACGTCCCAGATGTCACCGTCAAACTTGGCACCCATCGCGATGCCCTTCGCACAGTCGATGACGGAACCGCCGCCGACGGCCAGGATGAGATCGATGCGCTCCTTCCGGCAGATGTCGATCCCCTTGTACACCGTCGTCAGGCGTGGATTGGGTTCCACACCCGGCAGTTCGAAAATCTCCACGCCGGCCTCCCGCAGGATGCCGACCACCTTGTCGTACAAACCAAACCGCTTGATGCTTCCACCGCCGTACACCAACAGCACACGCTTGCCGTACCGGGTCACCTCTTCGGCCAGGTGTTTTTCAATCTGGCCCTTGCCGTAATACAGCACCGTCGGATTGTAAAAGCGAAACGGATTCACACCCAGGTCCCCCTTCCGTACTGCGGGCCGGCGGCACCCCGCCGGCCCGGCCTATCCCATTGTAACGAAAGAGCGGGCCTATGAAAAATCACCGCGCGGCGTATGCCGTGCGCCGTTCAACGGGCGGACAACCCCCCGGCCCCAACGGTGGAGCGGACCGGGCCTCGAACCAGAACCGTCAGGATGACCGCGACCACCAGTGACACGGCCATAAAAATGTACGAGGCGCCCGGTCCCCCCGTCACACCGTTCAGATAACCCACGAAATACGACCCCACAAACGACCCCAGTGCTCCCATGCTGTTGATGAGTGCGGTCGCGCCACCGGCGACATTGCGCGGAAGAATTTCCGGGATGATGGCGAAGAAAGGCCCGTACGGCGCGTACATCATGCCGCCGGCAATCACCAACAGCACATACGCCATCCAGAAGTGAGAGGGACCCAAGGCGTACGATCCGTAAAAGCATACCGCACCCGCGAGCAGGAACGGCCAAACATAACCCTTGCGATTCAATGTCCGGTCCGAGTACTGCGAGGCCACCACCATCAGGATGGCGGCCAGAAGATACGGGAGCGAAGACAACCACCCGGTGGCGACGATGCCTGCGTTGGACGCGGCCTTGATGATGGAGGGCAGCCAGATCACAAAGCCGTACACACCGATGCTCCAGAAGAAGTACTGTGCGGCCAGCAGCACTACGGCGGGCGTGCGGAAGGCTTCCCGATAGTTTCGCACCTGCCTGAGCTCTCGTTGCTCCGCCGTCAACGCCTCGTTCACGGCCGCCCTTTCGGATTCTGTGAGCCACCTGGCCTGGGTCGGTTCGTCGTCCGCCACCTTCCACCAGACAAATGCCCACAGAATGGATGGAACTCCCTCAATGACGAACATGCCTTGCCAACCGAACCAATGCACCAGATACCCGGAGATCACCGACATCCAGAGGACGGTGACCGGATTCCCCAAAATCAAGAAGGTGTTAGCCCGTGAACGTTCTGCCTTCGTGAACCAATGGCTCAAGAAAATCAACATGGCCGGCATCACGGCACTCTCGACCACGCCCAACAGGAACCGGTCCACAAACAGAAGCGGGATGTTCTTAATGACCCCCTGAAGGGAAGCGAGGATGCCCCATAAGATCAGGCTCCAAAAGATCAACTTCTTTGCACTGCGCCGCTCTGCATAATGAGCTCCTGGAATTTGGAATATGAAATATCCCAAGAAGAACAGTGCGGCCAAAAGCGACGACGCCGCCTGGGTGATATGCAAGGCCTTGGCCATGCCGGAAGCGGCTCCAAATCCGTAGTTGGATCGGTCCAGATACGCCAGACTGTACGTGATGAATGCCAATGGCACCAAGCGCGCCCACCGGGCGCGAGGCAGGCTGTCCCGGAACTCCATCAGAACACCTCCGCATCCAATGAACGTAACGTCCGCCCTGATTCAGCGGACGGATGAACGGCGGATGATCAACCGAGCCGGCAATTCAATGAGGGAAGCCGGCAGCCGCGCCTGCCCTTGCATGCGCTCCCAGACGCGGCGCATCGCTGTCACCCCCATTGCGTACGTCGGCTGTTCAACCACCGTGATGCCTCCGAAGACCAAGGCGGCCCAATCCGGGTTGTCGAACATCACCATCCCGACGTCCCGCGGAACGTCCATCCCGAGCTTCGACAGAGCATGCACCACACGAAGTGCGACCACTGCATTGGCACAACAGACCGCCGGTCTTGATCCCGTTGCCGTGGATAGAAAATTCTTCAAGGGTCCCTCCACCGTGGACGGCATCCGTGCAGGAACCTCATAGATCAACGGTTCCGGGATTCCCGCATGGTGTTCCATCACTTTGCGGAACGTTTCAAGCCGTTCCTTTCTGGAACTCACGCCGTCAATCGGTTCCGTGAACCAGGCAATCGGGCCAAAGCCCTGATCCAAAAGGTGCATCAGAGCGGCGCGGGTCGCCTGCCGGTTATCCACGCACACCGTGTCAAACGGCAAAGCCGGAACTTTGCGATCAAGCAGGACCACGGGGATATCCTGGTGGGCCAATTCGCGCAGGAACGCGTTGTTCAAACCGGTCGTGTGAATGATCAGTCCATCAATGCGATGTGCCTGCAACATTTCAATGTACTCTCGTTCCTGCGCTTGGTCGTTGTTGGTATTACACAGCAGCACATTCATCCCGCGGCTTTTGCACTCGTCCTCCACGCCCCGCAGAACGTCCACGGTGAATGGATTGGAGATGTCCGCCACCACCATGCCAACCAGACCACTGCGTCCTCGCTTCAGTCCGCGCGCCATCTGGTTGGGTCGATAGCCCAACTCCTCCACCGCACGTTCGATGCGGTGCCGCGCATCGTCTGACAGCAGGTGTACCTGTCCGCTCAGATACCGTGACACAGTGGTCTTTGAAACCCCGGCGGCGCGCGCCACGTCAAGAATTGTGACAGGTCGCCTCACTGGCCGCTCGCACCGGTCGCTCACGCCCAGCCCCCTCTCCTGGTAGATTGAAACCGTTCCCTGAAACCGGTTTCTATCTCCACGATAGCAGGTGCCCTCCGCCGTGACAAGGGGTGGATTTGATCCGGCTGTGAGGGTCACGTACACTCAACCTGGGGCAAGCCGCCCGTGCATCGTGCATCGTTCTGACCCTTTCGGAACACCGGCGCGCGGGCCGATTCCTCCCCCTGAGAATGAGGTGTCCATGTGTCACACGCTCACACCAACCCCATCCGCGACGTCATCGTCGTCGGCGGCGGCCCGGCCGGTCTGATGGCCGCCATCGCCGCTGCGGAGGCCGGGGCCGATACCCTGCTGATTGAGAAAGGCCACCGGCTCGGACGCAAGCTCGGCATCTCCGGCGGAGGCCGGTGCAACGTCACCAATGCGAAGCCCCTGCCGGAGCTGATGAAGAACATCCCCGGCAACGGCCGCTTTCTGTATTCCGCGCTGCACCGGTTCTCCAATGAGGACGTGCGGCGATTTTTTGAGTCGCTCGGGATTCGGCTCAAAGAGGAGGATCGCGGCCGGGTGTTCCCGGTCAGCGACCGGGCCGAGACCGTGGTGAAGGCGCTCGTCAACAAGGTGTTCGATGTCGGGGCGGAGGTGTGGGAGGATTGCCCCGTCGCGGGGCTTCTGGCCGAGGACGGGGAGATCCGCGGCGTGCGGCTGCAGCGTGGCGGCGAGGTGCGGGCGCGCGCCGTGGTGGTGGCCACCGGAGGGTGCAGCGTCCCCAAAACCGGCAGTACGGGCGACGCCTATCCGTGGGCGCGGCGCCTCGGGCACACCATTGTCGATCCGTATCCCACCGAGGTCCCCCTGACGAGTGACGAGTCCTTCATCCGGCAGCGCCGGCTGCAGGGGATCTCGTTGCGGGGCATCACCGCCACCGTGCGCGACGGCCACGGCAAGCGACTCACACAGGAGCAGGGCGACATCCTGTTCACGCACTTCGGCCTCAGCGGCCCGGTGGCGCTTCGATGCAGCCACTACGTCTCGACCGCACGCCGGAGCGACCCAGCGGTGGCGTTGACCGTCGAGATCGACTGTCTTCCAAACCACACCCTCGCGGACCTGCTGGAGGACTGGGCGCGGCGGCGCAGCGCCGAACCGCGCAAACGCGTGCGGACCGTTCTCGAGGCGCTATTGCCCGACCGTCTGGTGGAGGTTGCCATCGAACGGGTGGGCATCCCGGTCGAACAGACCATGGCCAACGTCCGAAACACCGATCTCGAATCGCTGGCACACCTGGTCAAGGCGTTCCCCATCCGCGTCTCCGGGACGCTTCCGCTCGCCCAGGCCACCGTCACCGGCGGCGGCGTGTCCGTGAAGGAGATTGATCCTCGGACGATGGAATCCAAGCGCTGCAGGGGGCTGTACTTCGCCGGTGAGGTGATGGACGTGCACGCGCACACCGGTGGTTACAACATCACCGTTGCGTTCTCCACCGGCCACCTGGCGGGGACCAGCGCCGCCGAGCACGCCCTGGCGCTGCGCTCGTGAGCGTCCGCACCAGCCACAGCGCATCGGCGGCGGCCGCCGTGAGCACGGCGGCGGCCGCCCACAGCATGGCCCTGTGGCCGCAGGTGGCCAACAGAACCCCGCCGGCCGACTGGCCGATGGCGTTCCCGAGACTGTTGCCAAACGCGCGCACACCGAACATCTGCGCCCGCTCCGCGGGCGGGGTGTGATCCAGAAAGACGGCGTCGACCACCGGCCCCGGCACATTCATCACCCCGGACCGCAGGAGCAAGAGAAGCACGAATCCGGCGGCTCCTCCGGTGGCGGACATGGCCAGGGTGAGCAGGATGGCAGCGGCGTAACTGACGGCCAGGATGCTTCCGTACCGCAGGCGGCGGGTCAACATCGCCACGCAAAGCGCGCTGAGGGAGACCATGAAGGTCGAGACCGCCGAGACGGCGGACGTCAGCCGATCCCCGGTGTGGAACGCGCCGCTCAACACCAGGGTGGCGAAGGGATTGAACAGCCCGAATCCCACCCCGTACATCAGGGTGTAGCCACTCATCGCCAGTGTGCGCCGGTTCGGCAGCCGGAACGCTCGCGCGGCACGGGCGTCGGGAGCGCGCAGGAACGCCCGCAAAACGGGCGCAACCATCCCCACCCCGGCCGACGCGAGCAGGGCGACCGTGTAGGAAGTGCGAGCCGCCAGAAACCCCGCGCCGACGGCCCCCACCCCCATCGCGGCCATGTACAGCGCCACGAACCGGCCGAGCACCCCGGCGCGCTCCCGATCCCGTTGCAGGGCCGTCAACACCACGTTTTCCGTCGACGTCAGGAGTGCGTTCCCCAGGCCGGTGAACGCGGCGCAACCCAGCCACACGATCCACCCCCGCGTGAGCCCGGTGAAGGCGTAGGAGAGCGGAATCACCAACGTCGCGACGCGAAACACCCGGGATGCGCCGAGCCAGTCGGCCACCGAGCCCAGGAAAAACGCGAAACAACCGGCGGACAGGGAGGCCGCGGCGAGAAGCATCCCGATATGCACATCGTCCATTCCCTCGGCCCGATAGAAAAACGGCAGCGCGAAACCCGCGCCGCCAATGCCGAGGCTCAGGAACACCTCGCTGATGTAGTACAACCAAAGAGAACGGCTCATCGCCCGCCGAACCGCTCCATCAAGAGCACCATGTGCAGAATGCCGCGCTCAAAGTCCGCAAGGCGTATGGACTCGTCCGGGGCGTGCGCGCGCGAGTTCCACCAGCCGCAGCCCGTCGAAACAATCGGGAGATCCAGCCCCAGAAACTCTCCGAACGGGTACATGGGACCGGTGCCTGCCGAGTTGGGGTGGAGTACCACCTCCGTCTCGTACGCCTCCCGCGCGGTGTCCACCACCATCCGCACGAACGGATGATCCAGATTGGACCGGTACGCCCGCTCCCCGTTGATCTGCGTGACCTCGACGTCGGTGAACCCGTGCCTGTCCAGATGCCGGCGCACCTTGCGCAGGATGTCATCCGGGTCCTGGTTCGGGACCAGGCGGCAGTCCACCTTGGCCTGAGCCCGCTTCGGCAAAACGGTCTTGCTGCCCTCGCCCGTATACCCGCTTTCAATCCCGCAGATGGTCATGGTCGGCTCGAACAACAGGGCGTAATTCGGATTCTCGTCCCCGGTGATGAGGGGCCGGCGCAGGCCGTACAGGGACTTCAGGTCCTCCACCGGAAGTTCCTCCGCGATGCGCCGCAGGGCCGGCGTCGGCGGCACCACGTCGTCATAGAAGCCCTCGACGAGGATGCGGTTGTCCGCCGATTTCAAAGTCGCCAGTGCGTGCACCAACCGCCATGCAGCGTTGTCCAGCACCGCGCCCATCGACGAGTGCACGTCCACGTCCGCCCCGTGGCACCAGAACTGCAGGTAGCACATGCCCTTGATGCCCGCCACCAGCTCCACCTGTTCATGCTGATTCTTTCCGCCGAATTCCCAGATACAGGCGTCCGCCTTGAACAGGTCGGCGTATTTCTCCAGGTACCGCGGGAGGGCCGGCGACCCAATCTCCTCCTCCCCCTCGATGAGGAACTTGACCCGGCACGGCAGTCCGCCGTTGGCCTGAAGGAGCGCGATGGCGGTCAGGCGGGCCACCAACTCCCCCTTGTTGTCGGCGGCGCCGCGGGCGTACAGCTTCCCGTCGACAATCTCGGCGCCGAAGGGGGGGACCGTCCACTCCTCGATGGGCTCCGGCGGCTGGACGTCGTAGTGGTTGTAGAACAGAAGCGTGCGATCTGGATGGCCGCTCGGCCCCGCTTCAAAACACGCGTAGATCACCGGATTGCCGCCGCAATCGTTGAGCACCCGGCACTCGCCGCCGAGCCCCTCGACCATCTCGCGCACCATGGCCACGGTCTCGGCAATCCCGAGGTTCTGCGCCGACACGCTCGGCTGCCGGCAGTAGCGTTGCAACATCGCGACGGCGTCGGGCAGGGCCTGTTTCACCTTCTCCAACCACGGCAAGGATATCGCCTCCTTTAAGGATTCCCGCGACATTCTCGGGAATATCAAGAGAATCGAGAGCGTCCGCCCGGCCGGCCGGGCAATCGCCGCCCGGCGGCCGTTTGGCGCCGCGTTCTCCGTCGGATCACTGCAAATGACTGACCGATGCGCCGAGCTCTCCGCCCAATCGGCGAGAGTACTTGCCTGGTTGCGGCTTGCCGTACCGGTGGTTCAGCAACTGCTCCACCGGTTCCCCGCGCGCCATGCTCCGGCTGGCCAGCGCGTTCATCACCGGCCCGGACGCCTCATCTCCACGGCCAATGGACTTCCGTCGAGAGGATGTCATCGCATGCACCTCCGTCATGAGCGGGCCAAACAGGTCTAGACTGCCCCACGGAAGTCCATCTCATCATTGCCGCCGTCCGAACGCCGTCCCCCGGTGGTTCAGTGCGTCTTCGCCGCGCCGCCCTCACCTCGGTTCAAATCCGGCACCAGCCAGTACACCAGGAGCCCGGCCAGCGTCGCGAACGCGATCCCGTTGTTGGGATACCCGACCCCGACGATGAAGATCACCGCGACGACGATCAGGTTCTTCATATTGGTGAGGTCCACCTTCTCCTCGATGACATGCCGGATGCCCATGGCGGCAATCATGCCGAACAAAAGAATGCTGATCCCGCCCATGACCGGCACCGGTATGGTGTGGATGAGCGCGCCGACCTTTCCGAACAGGCCCAGCAGGATGGCGATCACCGCCGCCCCCTGGATGATCCGGCTGGAGAACTGCCGGGTGATGGCGAGCACGCCGAGGTTCTCCGCGTAGGTGGTCTGCGCGGGCCCGCCGAGGAACGCGGAGATGGCCGTCGACACCCCGTTGGCGACGAGGATCCGCGGAAAGCCGGGGTCCTTCGTCACGTCGCGGCCGACGATCTCGTTCAGGACAAACATGTGCCCCAGATCCTCAATCATCGTCACGAGGGCGATGGGCGCCATGGCCAACACGGCACCGAGGCTCCAGGATGGCGCGGTGAAATGCGGCGGCGCGATGACCGGCGCGGTGTGCAGCGGTGTGAAGTCCACGGCGCCGCGCAGCCACGCGTACACGTAGCCGATGAAAATTCCGACGAGGATGGGCACGATGCGCATCTGCCGCCACCCGGCCAGCGACGCGACGATGGCCGCCAAAAGGCTCACCAGCGCCACATCCCAGCGGAGGGCCGCCATCTGCGAGACCGCCGTACCCGCCAGCGCCAGGCCGATGATGGATACAACGGGCCCCACCACCACCGGCGGGATCGCCCGGCGGATGCGCTGGAAGCCGACGGCCGTGACGACGAGCGAGATGACGAGATACATCCCGGCGACCGCCAGCAGACCGGCCACCGCCTGACCCGGCGCGTGATGCTTGGTGACGAACAGCGTGAGCGGGGCGATGAAGGCGAACGACGAGCCGAGATACGTCGGCACCTTCCCGCCCGTGATCCAGTGAAAGATCAGCGTGCCGATCCCGCTGGCGATGAGGGCGGAGCCGGGATCGAGCCCGGTGAGATACGGGACCAGGACGGTGGAACCGAACATCGCGAACACATGCTGCACCGACAGCGGAAAGGCGCGCAAAAACGGGCGCACGGACATCCCCCTCGCGTACGACATACCCTCTTGGATCTATCACGAATCTACGAAGTCCACAAGGGTATATTCACCATCCGCGGCAGGATTATGCGCCCTGCACCATCGCTCGGGGCGCCGTGTGTCGGCGGCGGACACCGGCTGCACCGGCGACCGGCCCCGCCCACACGCGCACGCCCACGCCCGCCCACAGCCGCACGCCCGCCCGGGCGCCCCGTCACAGGGCCGGGGCGTCGGCCGCACCGGTCTGGACGCGCGCTTCGTACCGCCCGAACCACACCCGGTACAGGGTCGATCCCGTCAGATACAAAAGCGCCGTTCCGCTGAACGCGATGGCATATCCGGTGTACGGCCCGTACACATGCACAATCTGGGTGCTGACCGGCCCCATCACCGCCCACCCCAGTGTCCACAGGGTCTGCCCGAGGCTCACCGCCAGGCCGCGGACGTCCTCCCGAACCAGCGCCATCATCACCGAGTCCTGCAGGGGGCTGGCCGCGTTCATCAGGGCGTTGCGGACGATCACGGCCCCGGACGCCAGCCAGACGTTCGACGCCCAGCCGGTGATGAGCAGAAAAGGTATGGACGCCATCTGCAATCCGACGGCCGCGTGGACCGGTCCGAACCGTTTGGCCAGAGCGGGGCCGACGAACATGGCGAGCGCGGTGCACGCCTGTGCGAGACCGATGACCAGCCCGATGCCCGCCTTGGCCATGTGGAATCGTTCCGCGAAGTACAGGTTCAGGTACGGGATGACCAGCCCCGCCCCGAAGCCGATGAGAGCGGAGCAGGCCGTGAATTTCAGGATGAGCCCGAACTGCTCCCGCTCGGCGGCCGCCTTCGGCAACAGGTCGCGAAGCCCCGCGCGGCTGGCGGCGGCAGGCTTGGCCTCTCGGCCATCCGCCCGCCGCCCGTCTTCAATCCGGGAGAACGGGATGAGCGCCAACACCGCGAACACCGCACCCGTCAACAGGGCGGCCCGAAGCGACCAGACCGGGCCCAACCAGCCGCCGATGGCCTGCGCCAGCGACCCGGCGAGAAAGCTCCCGAGCACCTGGGCGACCAGGCCCACCGCGAAGTTGACGCTGAACAGGTGGAAGCGCTCTTCCTCCGCGGTGTTTTCGGCGAGAAATGGTAGAATCGAGACCCAGATCACCGATTGCACCAGGCCGTTCACGAAAGCGCTTGCCACAATCCAAAACGGCGTCGTGACAAACACCTGCAACACCGAGACGACGGCGCTGACCAGCCCCGCGAGGACGATGGCCCGCTTTCGGCCCAGGCGGTCGCTCAAGATGCCCGCCGGCACGAGCGAAATCACGCCGGCGAGCGACGAGGCCGACACGTACGCCCCCGCCACCGTGTCCGGAAGGCTCAGACTTTTGATGTAGAGATTGTACAGGATGCCCGTGAACCCACCGCTCAACTGCGATAGAAACGAAGCCAAAAAGAACAGGCGGATGTTGCGGTGCGCGCCTGTGATCGCGTTGCGGTATTCGACGGCCATCCGAACGAGCGTATTCATGATGACCTCCTGTCGGGAAAGGCTCAGCCCACAGAGCATATCACATCGCGCCACGCGGCGAAAGAGGATGCGTCACGCCCCAAAGGCCCACGGCACGAGCGAACCATCGGCCCGTGCGGTGCGCCATGCCTGCGCTCCGCATAACGGGTCATCAGGTGCGCAGAATACGCCTGTCCATCCCCACTTCGAGGAGGTCTGAACCAATGGCGAAACCCGATGACCGGTCCGACAACGTCGAACGCATCGCCGACGCGATTCAGAACACCATGGCCAACATGCGGGAAACCCGCGATTTTCTGAAAGCGCACGGTGATGAGATGCGCCCGGAGGATAAAGCCGCACTGGAGGCGAAGAACAGACGGCGTGAGGAGGCCATCGAAGGATTCCGCGAAGAGATTCGCGACGAGGCCGCGTACCAGCGCCGTCAATGACCCCGCCCGCGGGCATGCGCCCTCGGCCCGGGCGCCCGTGCCGAAGGCCGTCGGCGTCCTGGGCCGAGAGACCCGCGGAAACCCACGGACGGCCGTCCGAGCCTCACCGGACGGCCGTCTCCATGAGGTGAAGGAACTGTGACGAACCCCATCGCGACCGACACCGTCCTGTCCAAACAGGCGCCCGCGGGTCCCGCGCGCCTGATTTTGGCGTCGGGATCGCCCCGGCGGCAGGAACTCCTGGCCTCGCTCGGCCTGACGTTTGAGGTCATCCCGAGTGAGGTCGA
Source organism: Alicyclobacillus sp. (assembly GCF_023511815.1). GTDB lineage: Bacteria > Bacillota > Bacilli > Alicyclobacillales > Alicyclobacillaceae > Alicyclobacillus_H. Next base: position 33,685 of record NZ_JAIMAV010000008.1, on the reverse strand, counting down.
TGAGGACGTCCCCGCCGGGTTGGCACCCCCGGCGTATGTGGAGACACTGGCTGCGCGCAAGGCGCGCGCCGTCGCCCGCCGCCTCGCCGGCACCAGGCCGGGTGAAGACGTCCCCGCCATTGTCATCGGATCGGACACGACCGTCGTGCTCGACGGAGCGTACCTCAACAAACCCGCGGACGAAGCCGAGGCCGTATTGATGCTCTCGCGCCTTCAGGGCCGCACCCACGAGGTGTACACCGGTCTGTGTGTCCTCGAGCACCCGGGCGGGCGGGAGGAGATCCACCACAGCCGCACCCGCGTCACGATGCGAGCGCTCACACCCGAGCGCATCCGCCGCTACGTCCACACCGGTGAACCGATGGACAAAGCCGGCGCGTACGCGATTCAGGGGTACGGGGCGACCTTGATTGAGGGCATCGAGGGCGATTACTTCACCGTCGTCGGCCTGCCCGTGGGACTTCTGGCCGAGGTGTTGGAACGCTTTGGCGTCCGCGTCTTCTGACGCCGCCATCGCCGCACTCGGTTGTGCTCCCGAGAGGTATGGAACGACTTGAGTGTCCGCGTCGTCTTGGTATCAGCGAATCCTGAGCGCGGCGAGGATGACCAGGAGCCATCCGGCGAGAAAACACAGGCCGCCCAGGGGCGTGATGGCGCCCAGCGCCCGCACGCCGCTGAGCGTCAGGGCGTACAGACTGCCCGAGAAAAGGACGATGCCCATCACAAACAGCCATCCCGCCCACACGAGCAGGCCGGAGGTGCCGAAGACGCCCGCCAACACCCCGACGAGCAGGAGCGCCAACCCGTGCGTCGCCTGGTAGTGCACGCCGGTCTGAAACACGTCCAGCTGATCGGCGGGAATCCGCTGCTTCAACGCGTGCGCGGCGAACGCGCCCAGGGCCACCGCGAGGAACCCGAACAGGCCGCCCAGGCCGATGAATGAACGGATCATCGAGCGGCCCCCCTCACCGGACGTCCAGGTGGAGCAGGCGCCCCAGCGCCTCGTTGCCGAGGCGATTGCCGACGTAGAAACCGCCGAACTCGCCGAATCGGGCGCTGGCTTCGTCGAACCGCATCTCGTACACGAGTTTCTTGAAGTGCAGCGGATCGTCCGCGAACAGCGTCACACCCCACTCCCAGTCGTCCAGGCCGACCGAGCCGGTGATGATCTGGGTCACCTTGCCGTGGTACTTGCGGCCAATCATCCCGTGGCTCTTCATCATCTCCCGGCGCTGATCCATCGGGAGCATGTACCAGTTGTCCTCGCCCTGGCGGCGCTTGTTCATGGGGTAGAAGCAGACATATTCCGTCTTGGGGAGCACCGGTTTCAGCCGGCCCTGCAGATACGGGTCGGTGTCCACGTCGACGCCCGGTTTCGCCAGATACGCCGAAAGCTCGACCACGGAGACGTAGGAATACGTCGGCACCGTGAAATCGGCAAACCGGGTCTTCTGGAACCGGGCTTTGACTTCATTCAATTCCTGCAGGGTGGGGCGCATGTGCAGGAACATCAGATCGGCCTTGTGGCCCGCCATGTGGTACTGTCCATAGGCGCCGAGGCGCTGGGCCTCCGTCTGCGCGAACGCCTGGGTCAACGTCAACAGCTCGTCCACCGCCCGCAACCGCTCCGGCGCGGGAAGCGCACGCCAAGCGGCCCAGTCCACTCGCCGCATGTCGTGCAGGGCATACCATCCTTCCAGGGTTTCGACCGCTTCGTTCATCTGCCGCGACTCCTTTGCAACGTGCCGGCACCGCCGGTGAGATGTGGGTGCCCGGGGAACGACACCTTCTCCCCGGATTACCCCTACCATATCTCATTCGCGGCCAGGGTACAAACCGGTCCTCCCTACACGTCTTCGTCCGTGACCTCCTTCGGGATGCGCTCCCCCGTCGGCGTGAACAGATACTCCTCCCACGGGGCGACCTCGTCGAGGGATCGCAAATCCTCGGGGGAGACGGAGATCTGCCGGCCCGGCGGGAGATCCAGCGGCAGCCGGCGACCGGGGCCGTTCCCTGCCACGCCGATTTCCGGCGGCTTTGCGTTGTGCGGATCCATGTCCTCCACCGCTCCGGTTTCAGGCTCTTTCATCCGGATCCCCCCTATCCTTCAAATGAGACGTAGATGCGCGGTGTCACCACGTCGTCGGCGACGGTCAGAGCCGCCCACATCCCCTTGTCGCGGTGGCCCGCCACACCGCAGACCACCGCGTAGCGTCCCACGTGATCCGCCGTGAAATGAAAATCCGCCGTCCCGCCGGGCGGAGTCCCGACCGCGAAATTCGGGGTGTGGGCACCGGGGAACGCCGGTTTCCATCCCCCCGCCCGTTCGACGAACGGCACCACCACCGCGCTGTGCGGCGCCGTCGCGCTCTCGTTGCGGTAGTGGACACGCACCTGCCAACCGGGAGGAATCGCGATGGTCATCGTCCCGTTCGGGTAGCCGTTGAAATTGTTGTCGCCGTGCATCCCCGCGACCAGCGTGACGTCCACCGCCCGATGCGCGGGGTCCGAGCGCATCCACTGCGCGGTCGACAGGATGTGCGCGCCACCCGCCCGCGCCCCGGTGGCCCCGACCGAGTTCCAGGCGCGCATCGCGCTCGGCCCATGCGTCTGGCAACCACACGTCAGACACAGCAAACCGGCGCACAGGGCGCCGGTCAAGATCCTGGACCACATGTGCATACGACCCCTCCCGGCGATCCGCACGCGCGCGGGGCGTCCCCGAGGCGCACCCCTGCGGCCAATCCCCTCCGAACGGACGGGGTGACCGCGGCCTTCGCTGTGGGGGAACAGGCCGGTGCGGATCCTGTCTCCGGGTAGCCTGATCAACGGACGGCATCCGTATGCACGGAATCCAAAAGAACCCGCTCGAGCTCAGCCAGGTCGTTCAGGATGAACTCGCAGCCCAATTCTTCGAATTTCGATCGCGCCGCCTGCCCCGTCAATCCGGTCAGCACGGCGGCAAAGTCGAATCCGGCCGCCCGCGCGGCCATCCAATCGGCCACCGAGTCGCCGACGACCAACACCTGGGCCGCCTCCTCCCGCGGCAGCGGCAGGGGGCGCGACAGGACCTCGCCGGCGTCCGGGGCGCCGAGGTAGCTCCGCAGATAGGAGAAAGGGTTCGGCTTGGACAGGGGACGTGCCCCCGGGTGCTGCTCCTCCGCCCGCACCACGTCGGAGGCCGTCGTGATGCCAAAGGGATCGAACAGCGAGAGAAGCCCCAGCTGGGTCAGCGGAACCCGGGTCTCGATGTCCGGCCGCCCGGTGGCGATGCCGAGCCGCACCCCCGCCTCGCGCAGGCGCGTGAAGAGGCGGCGCATGGACGCGGGATCCGCCAACGGCACCTCGCGTGTGACAAATCCGCGCTTGCCGGTCTTCGGTCCGCCGCTGTACTCGTCCCCCAGGTACCACTCCTGAAAGGTGTGCCGGCCCACCTGCCAGAGGGACCGCATCGCGGCCTCCGGCCACGGGTCCGGGCCCTTCAGCCGCCCGAAGGCATCGCGGATGGCGGCGAACAGATCCCCCGCACCCTGGCAGGACGCGAACCGGCGCACGAAGGACCGGAAGTCCGCCCCGCCATCTTTCGCGCCGGACCGACCGTGCGCGGCCAACCGATGCCCGAGGGCGCGGATTTGGTCGGCATCCCACGTCTCCGGGAGCCAGTCGGCCACCGCGACGCCGTCTTCCCGAAGCGCCTCCAGGCGGTCGAGCAACTGGCACGAGAACTGAAAGAACACCATATCCCAGTTGGAGTTGACCCCGATGCGCTTCATGAAATCGAGGACCTCGTCCCCGGCGAACACCGCCTCCCGCACCCGCTGGATGGTCTCCTCATCCGGGTCCGGCGACGGTGCCGGCAGCGCTCCCGGTGAGAGTCCGAGGAACCGCGGGGAAAACAGGAGCTCCCACACGGTCAGCGCCGACGCGTTGAAGTAGTGCTCCTCGCACAGCATCACGCCGTCGACGTCAAACAGAATCGTGCTGTACACCGCGTGCTCCCCCTCCCTCAGCGATGGCGCCGTCGAAAGTCGTCCATGAACTCGCGCAGCTTGGCGCACGCCTCCACCGGGACCGCGTTGTACATCGACACCCGAACCCCGCCGACCGAGCGGTGCCCGGCCAGGCCGAGAAACCCCTTCGCCCTGGCTTCCTCGAGGAATCGTTTCTCCACGTCCGGGTCCGCGATGCGGAAGGTGGCGTTCATCCAGGAGCGGCTGCCCGGCTCCACCACGCCCTGGTAGAACCCGTCGCTCTCATCCAACGCGCCGTAGATCAGGTCCGCCTTCTCCCGGTTGCGGGCCTCCATCGCGGAAAGCCCGCCCTGCTCCAGGGTCCATTCCGCGACCAGCGCGACCAGATACACCGCGAACACGGGGGGCGTGTTGTAACGCGAATCGTTCTTCGCATGCACCGCGTACCGGAGCATCGTCGGAAGCCGCCGCGCCTTCGCGATCTCCTCCGCCTGTCCCAGCCAGTCTTCGCGGACGATCACGACGGTGACCCCGGCCGGCCCGATGTTCTTCTGCGCCCCGGCGTAAATCAGGTGGTAGTCCTCCACGCGCACCGGCCGCGAGCAGATGTCGCTCGACATGTCGGCGACGAGCGGAACGGACAGGGAAGGATGGAGATGATGCCACTGCGACCCGACGATGGTGTTGTTGGTGGTGATGTGGACGTACGCCCAATCCGGCTCGTCCCGCACCTCGGACCAATCGGGGATGCGCCGGTATCCGGCTTCCTTGGTGCTCGCCGCCACCGCCGCCCGCAGGCCGACCCGTTCCGCCTCCTGGTACGCCTTCTCCGACCAGCTCCCGGTCAGCACGTATCCGGCCGCGCCGCCCTCCGGGATGAAGTTGAGGGGCACCATCGCGAACTGGAGACTCGCGCCGCCCTGAAGAAACAGCACCCGGTGGGTGTCCGGGATGCCGAGCAACCGGCGCAACCCGTTCTGCGCCCGGGCCTGGATCTCGTCGTACGCCTGGCTGCGGTGGCTCATCTCCAGCACGGACAGGCCGCCGCCCGCGTAGCTCGGAAGCTCCTCCTGCGCCCGGCGCAACACCGCCTCGGGCAGCGCCGCCGGCCCCGGATTGAAGTTGTACACACCCTGTCGATCTTCCCAAGCCATCCGTCCCGCCTCCTGTCGGTCACAGCTCGATGCTGCGAATCGTGTGAATGCCTTCAATCCGCCCGATGGCCGCCAGCACGTCGGCGGGCACCGGTTTGTCCACCGACAACAGCATCACCGCCTGGCCGCCGGTGTCCCGCCGCCCGACCTGCATCGATCCGATGTTGATGTCCGCCTCGCCGAGGATCATGCCGATGCGCCCGATCATCCCCGGGCGGTCGACGTGCTCGGTGTAGAGCATCCGCCCCTCGGGGAGCGCGTCGATGCGGTAGTCGTCAATCTGCACGATGCGCGCCCCCGCGCCGTTGTACAGCGTTCCGGCGACGCGCCGCCGGCCCTGGGGCGTCACGGCCGACACCGACAGGAGGCTCGTGAACACGGAACGCTTCGGCTGTTTGACCTCCCGCACCGAGATGCCCGCCTCCTGCGCCAGGGTGGGCGCGTTGACGTAATTGACCTCATCGGCGAAGCGCTGGCTGAGCAGTCCCTTGAGGACGGTGCGCGACAGGAACGACACGTCCTGCTGGGCGAGCTCGCCGCCATAGGCGATCTCGATGTCCGCCAGAGACTGTGGCGAGAGCTGCCCGAGCAGCGCGCCGAGCTTCTCGCCCAACACCAGGTACGGCTCGAGATACGCCGAGAGCTCCCGGTCCAGCGAAGGCAAGTTGACGGCGTTGCGGAAGGGGCGGCCGAGCAGCACGTTGGCGACCTCCTCCGCCACGACGATGGCCACGTTCAGCTGCGCCTCCTTGGTGGACGCGCCCAGGTGCGGCGTAAAGATGACGTTGTCGAAGCGGCGCAGCGGGTGATCCGCCGGCAGCGGCTCCTGCTCGAACACGTCGAGCGCCGCGCCCGCCACCCGTCCCGAGGCCAGCGCGTCGCACAGCGCCCGCTCGTCGATGATGCCGCCGCGAGCGCAGTTGACCAGGCGCACGCCGTGCTTCATCCGGTCGAACATCGCGGCGCCAATCAGGTGGCGCGTCTCCTTGGTCAACGGGGTGTGCACCGTGATGAAATCGGCCGCCTCCACCGCCTCCTCCAAGGTCGCCCGGGTGATGCCCAGCTCCTTGGCGCGATCCTCGGTGAGAAACGGGTCATACCCCATCACCGTCATGCCGAAGGCCTTCGCGCGTTTGGCGACCTCCGTGCCGATGCGCCCCATGCCGATGACGGCGAGCGTCTTGCCCATCAGCTCGACGCCGACGAACGACTTTCGGTCCCATACCCCGGCGGTCACCGAAGCGTGCGCCTGCGGAATATGGCGCGAGAGGCTGATCATCATCGCAAACGTGTGCTCGCACGCCGAGATGGTGTTCCCGTCCGGCGCGTTCACCACCACGATGCCGCGGCGGGTGGCCGCCGCCACGTCGATGTTGTCCACGCCGACTCCCGCGCGGCCGATGACCTTCAGCCGCGTCGCCGCCTCCAGCACCCGCTCCGTCACCTTGGATTGGGAGCGCACCAGAAGCGCGTCGGCGTACCGGACCGCCTGGGCCAGCTCGGCCTCGGACAATCCGGTTTTCACTTCCAGTTCCACGCCCGGCACCACCTCAAGTTTCTCCAGCCCCTGCCTGGAGATGTCGTCCGCGACCAACACCTTCATGATGCGTCCCCCCGTCTGGTCGATGGATGCAAAAAGCCGCCCGAACACTCTCTTGCTCAGAGCGCCCAGGCGGCCGGCTGAACGGGGCCCGCGTGCGCGGTCCCGCAAAGATTCGCACTCCCCCGAGGTTCCCCTCGCAATCCCGCCAGTCATGCGAACCTGTTTTCATTTTCGTACAGGGTACCCCACGTCTGTGAATTCCGTCAATCCATCCGGTTTCCATGAAAGCGCTGCGAGATTGACAGAACTGTGACAACCCGGAGGACACACGGCATCGTGGTCAGCGCCCACCGGGCTCACAGCACCTTCTCGAGGAACGCCCTGGCCCGCTCGGTGCGCGGACGGCTGAAGAATTCCGCCGGCGGGGCGTCCTCCACCAGCTGGCCGCCGTCGAGGAAACACACCCGGTCCGCGACCTCGCGCGCGAACCCCATCTCATGGGTCACGATGGCCATGGTGATCCCGGTGTGGGCGAGCGACCGGATGACCTCGAGGACCTCCTTGACCATCTCCGGATCCAGCGCGGAGGTCGGTTCGTCAAACAGCATGACCTCCGGCTCCATGGCCAGGGCCCGGGCGATGGCGACGCGCTGTTTCTGTCCCCCGGACAGCGTCGACGGATACACCTCCGCCTTGTCCTCGAGCCCCACGCGGCGCAGAAGCTCCATCGCCTTGGCCCGCGCCTGCTCCTTCGGCACCCCCCGGACGGTCACCGGCGCGTAGGTGAGGTTGTCCACCACCTTGAGATGCGGGAACAGATGAAAATGCTGAAACACCATGCCGATGTTTTGCCGCGCCTTCATCACGTTCGCCTTCGGATCCGTCAGCTCCACGCCGCCGACGAACACCCGTCCTTCGGTCGGACGCTCCAGCAGGTTGATGCAGCGCAGCAGGGTGGATTTGCCCGAACCGGACGGCCCGATGATGGCCACCACCTCGCCCCGCCCGATCTCAAGCGACACGTTGCGGAGCACCGTCAGCGCCCCGAACGACTTGGACACGTTCCGCACTTCGATCACTGCGCTGCAACCTCCTCTCCAACCGCCGGCCGGCCCACGTGAGGCAGATGACCATGACGTAGTAGATGCCCGCGACGATGATCAGCGGTTCGAAGTACTTGTAGGTGTTGGCGGACACGATGTCCGCCCGCCGCAGCAGGTCTCCGGCCCCGATGGTCGACACCAGGGTCGAGTCCTTCAGTAGCGCGATGCTCTCGTTGACCAGGGCGGGCAGGATGTTCTTGACCGCCTGTGGCAGGATGATGTCCATCATCATCCGCCGGTACGGGACGCCCAGCGACAGCGCGGCCTCGCGCTGCCCCGGATCGACCGAGAGGATGCCCGCCCGGATGGTCTCCGAGATGTACGCGGCGGAATTCAATCCAAACGTGATCACACCCGCCATGTAGGGGGTGATGTCGTATCCGATCAACTGCGGGGTGGCGAAGTAGACGATGCTGAGCTGCACCAACAGCGGCGTGCCGCGAAACACCGACGTGTAGACGACGCCGAAGGTGCGCAGCAAACGCACGCGGGAAATTTTCAGGATGGACAGCAGCGTGCCCCACAGAAAGCCGATCACGGCGGAGGTCAGCGTGAACTCCAGCGTGACCAGAATCCCCTTGAGAATGAATGGGATGCTCGGGGCGATGATGCTGAAATCGAGGTTCATCGGGCCGTGCCCCCCTCCTTTCTCCGTCACCGCTTGCCCACCTACTATAGCAGATGACCGCGAAGGAGGGTATGTATTTTTATCCACAGTTTTGCATGGAAAAGGGAACAGGGGGCGAAGGCGCGGGCCCCGAAGTGCATGGAAAAGGGAACGGGGGGCGAAGGCGCGGGCCCCGACGGCCCGCGAACTGTACGCGAAACGGTTGGTGGAAGCGGGCCTCGCGCTGCCGCCCGCGGGGAGCCGCGGCGTCCGTCAGGGTGCCGCCTTCTCCTCCGGCCCGCCCCCGCACAGCACGGACGCCTCGTGGGGATGGGCGTCGTCCTCCGTCTGAATGGTGACGTGGCCGATGCCGAGGTGTTCCAAGCGATGTTCCATGTCTCGCAGAATGGCCTGGCTCTCGCGGATGGTCAGGTCGCCGTCCATGACCACGTGGCAGGAGAGCGCGTTCCGGCCGCTGGTGATGCACCACACGTGCACATCGTGCACCGATTGCACCCCGGGGACGGAAAGCATCTCCTGGACGACGCGATCGAGCTCAATCCCGTGGGGGGCGCCCTCCATCAGAATGGTGACGGTCTGCCGGACGATGCCCCACGCGCCAAAGGCGATGAGCAGGGCGATGGCCGCGCTGAGCAGTGGATCGATGATGTACCATCCGGTGAGGGCCATCACCACACCCCCGGCAATCACCGCGGCGGACGCCGCGGCATCCCCCATCATGTGCAGCACCGCGCTGCGCACATTGAGCTGCTCATCGTGGCGCATCCCCCACGCCAGATACAGGTTCAGCGCAAGGCCGACGGCCGCGCTGACGAACAGCCAGCCGCCGAGGACCGGTTGCGGCCGCAGCAGCCGGTGATACGCCTCCACCAGGATGACAATCGCCACACCCCACAGCGTCACGGCGTTGATCAACGCCGCGAGGATGCCGGAGCGGTGATACCCGAACGTCATCCGCTCATTGGCGGGCCGCTGCGCCTGATTCAACGCGTACCACGCCAATCCGATGGCCGCCAGGTCCGTCAGCACGTGCCCCGCGTCCGACATCAGCGCCAGGCTGTGCGACAGCCATCCGCCGGCCAGCTCCGCCAGGAGGATCACCGCGGTCAGCCAGAACGCGCGCCCCATCCTGCCGGCCGGGGCGTGTGTATGAAACACGCCGTCGTGGGCGTGACCGTGGGCGTGGTGGTGATGGCGGGAATGTTCATCCCGTTCCCGGCTGTCGTCGGCGGTGGTCCCGACGGGCGGTTCGCCCCTGGGCATGTCCCTCTCTCCTTCATCGCGTTTGCCGCCATTATAACCGATTCCGGCCTTGGCCGTGTCGGTGGCCGCCCACCGCCACCGCATCCCGCGCGGGTCCCAAGTACCCCAGGCGTCCGCCCCGCATATGGGTGGAGAGATGAAAGGAGGAAGATTCCATGCCGCATCGGGGAGTGCAGTTCCCGTTTGGCCAGGTGATGGCCCCCAATCCACCCGTGCGCGAGGTGTCCTCGGTCGCGTCTCCGCACGTCCATCCCACCACCGCCATCGGAAAAGGAGCGACGTTGGTGGGAGACATCACCGTCGACGAAGGGGTGTTCATCGGGTACTACGCCGTGCTCCGGGCCGATTCCGCCTATCCGTTCTACATCGGACCCAAAACCAATCTGCAGGATTACGTGCTGCTTCATTGCCACCCGGCTCAGTTCGTGACCGTTCGCGGGAAACGCATGGGGGTGTTCATCGAGGGAGAGGTCAGCGTCCTGCATCACGCGGCTGTGCACGGTCCCCTGTTCATCGGCCGCAACACGTTCATCGGGCAGCACGCCTCGGTGTACGACGCGGTGATTGGGCGAAACTGCGTCATCATGCACGGGGCCGTCGTCACCCATCGGGTCCAGATCCCGGATGGCCGGTACGTCGCACCGGGCCAGGCGGTGCACACGCAGGACCAGGCCGACGCCCTCCCGCCGGTGCCTGAGGAGTTTCGCCACCTCAACGCCGAAATCGTCGATCACTATCACCGCCTGGGCCGCTCCTACATCCAGCACAGCCCGCTGTTCATCGGGCGGTCCACGCCAAACCAGACGCTTCACACTCCGGAGCATCCGCCGGCGCCAAACACCTGACGAGGCCCGCCCCAAACATCCGACTCCTCCTCGGTGTCCGCAGCCCGGCCCGGCGGATGGATGATTTTCATCCGCCCGACCAAAATAGGGCCAGCGAATCCGAGGGGAGGAGAGGAAACATGCCAAATCAGCCGACCAGCATGCAGTCGCAAAGTCCGCTGTCGGACGCGCAGGATTCGGTGGCCAAAGCGCACCGGGCGGTGGCGCAGGCGCAATCGCACACCACCCGCACGATGCTGTCCCAGGCGAAAAACGCTCTGGAGAAGGCCGAACGGGCCGTCGCCCAGATGCAGGGGGACGACAACGAGCGAGCGGTGGCCGAGGTGACCGACGATCTTCGGGATGCCGAGCGCCGCTTCGCGCAAGCCCAGGGGCAGCTCCCGCAGGACGAGGTCTGACCCGAGGGCTGGCCGCGTCGGCGTGTCGCGGGAGCCGTGGCTCCCGTGTGAGCAGTTGCGCCGTTAAGTAAATTCACAAGAGTGGTTGACGCCCTCCCGATTCCGGCGTAGTGTGAAGCTGGAGGCTTGAACGAGGAGGGCTCACCGTGCTGCGCATCCGCGACGCCCATTACCACGATCTCCTGACGATGCTCAACATCTACAACCAGGCCGTTCTCGACACCACCGCCACCTTCGATCTCGAGGTGCAGACCCTGGAACAACGCCGCATCTGGTTCGCACATCACGGTCCCCGGCACCCCCTGGTGGTCGCCGAGGAGGACGGCCACGTCCTCGGGTACTGCGGCCTCTCCCCCTACGGCGGGAAACCCGGGTACCGGTACACCGCGGAGATCTCCATCTACATAGACCAGCAACAGCGCGGAAAGGGCATCGGCGGCGAGCTCATGCGCCACATCCTCGAGCGTGCCGCCAAGATTGGACTGCACGCCGTCCTCGCTCACATCACGCGCGGCAATGAGGCGAGCGTCCGGCTTCACGAGCGCTTCGGCTTCACCTGCGTCGGTTGCCTGCGGGAGGTCGGGCACAAGTTCGGGGCGTGGCAGGACGTCCTCATCTACCAGTACCTCGTCCCCGCCGCGGACGCGGTCGGGCCGGGCAAGGCCTGATCCCTCGTCCCGGCCCCGGACGACCCGCCTGTGACCGCCGCATCCGGCCCCATCCGCCTCGGATCCTTCCAACTCGCCTTCAGCCACCCTCCCGTGTGTGCGGCCTCTGCCGGTCGCGACGGGATCACGCCTCGCCCGGTCCGCGGTCCCGCAGCACCACCAACAGATCGCCCGGCTGCACCGCATCCCCCGGGCGGCAGCACACCTCCTCCACCACGCCGTCGAGCGGCGCCTGCACCTGCATCTCCATCTTCATCGCCTCGGTCACCAGCAGCAGATCCCCGCGCGAGACCGCATCCCCCGGCTTCACGGTGACCGCCAACACCGTCCCCGGCATGCTGGCCCCGACCTCGTGCGGATCGTCCCCAGCCCGGCGGCGTTGCTGGGACGCCTGCGGCGCGCTCCTGTCGAGCACCTCCACATCGCGGGGCTGGCCGTTGAGCTCGAAGAACACCGTCCGCCGCCCGTCCGGCTGCAGCTCGCCCACGGAGAGCAGCTTCACGACCAGGGTCTTGCCGCGCTCGATGGACACCGTGATCTCCTCGCCCGGGCGCATCCCGTAAAAGAACGTCAGCGTGTCGAGCGGCGTGAGATCCCCGTACCGGGCCCGGTGGTGGTACAGGTCCTCCGTCACCTTCGGATACATCACGTAGGACATCAGCCGCCGATCGTCCGGCGAGACGCCCATGCGCTCCGCGAACGCCCCCCGCTCCGCCTCCAGGTCCACCGGCGGCAGGAGCTCCCCGGGGCGGCCCGCCAACGGCTGGCGGCCCTTGAGCACAGCCCGCCGCAGTTCCTCCGGGAAGCCGCCCGGGGGCTGACCCATGTGTCCGAGAAAGAAGTCGACCACACTGGCGGGAAAATCGAGCCCCTCCGCCTTCGCCAGCACGTCCTCCGCCGTCTTGAGCCCGTTTTGCACCATGAAAAGGGCGAAGTCCCCGACCATCTTCGACGAGGGCGTCACCTTGACAATGTCGCCCAGCATCCGGTTGACCTCCTGGTACGCCCGCTTGACCTCGTCGAAGCGGTCCCCGATGCCCAGCGCCATCGCCTGCTCGCGCAGATTGGTGTACTGCCCGCCCGGCATCTCGTGCAGGTACACCTCCGCCGAGGAGGTCTTCATGTCCGACTCGAAGCGCGCGTAGTACCGCCGCACGGCTTCCCAGTAATCGGACAGGTGCTGCAGTTGCTCGAGATCGTCCGGCACCGCCCGCGGCGTTCGCTCCAACGCGGCCACCAGGGCGTTCCAGCTCGGCTGCGAGGTCAGGCCCGACATCGAACTGATGGCCACGTCCACCACGTCCACGCCCGCCTCTGCGGCCATCAGGCACGTGGCCAGCCCGTTGCCGCTGGTGTCGTGCGTGTGCAGGTGGATGGGGACGCCGACGTGATCGCGCAGGGCCTTGACCAGTTTCACCGCCGCGTGGGGCCGGAGCAATCCCGCCATGTCCTTGATGGCGAGGATCTGCGCGCCCGCGCGCTCCAACTCCTGCGCCAGGCGAACGTAGTAGTCGAGGTTGTACCGGCTGCGATCCGGATTGAGGATGTCGCCCGTGTAGCAGATGGCCGCCTCCGCGATCTTGCCCGCCTCCCGGACCTCGTCGATGGCCACCCGCATATTCGGCAACCAGTTCAGACTGTCGAAGATGCGAAAGACGTCGATGCCGCTCTCCGCCGCCAGCTGCACAAACCGGCGCACCACATTGTCGGGGTAATTCTTGTAGCCGACCGCATTGGCGCCGCGCAACAACATCTGAAAGAGGACGTTCGGGATGGCCGACCGCAGATCCGCCAACCGCTGCCACGGGTCCTCCTGCAAAAAACGCATGCTGGCGTCAAACGTCGCCCCGCCCCACACCTCCATGGAAAAGAGGTTCGCCCCGATGCGGGAGGTCGCCTCGGCGATGGCGAGAAGATCATGCGTGCGCACGCGGGTGGCCAGAAGCGACTGGTGCGCGTCGCGGAAGGTGGTGTCCGTCAGCCACAGGCGGCGCTCCTGGCGCAGCCGGCGCAACAGCCCATCCGGTCCCAGCTCATGGAGGAGATCGCGCGTCCCGCGCGGACGCGGCTCCCCGTAGCGATAGACGGGGACGGGCGGCGCGGGCAGGTCCGGCTTCGGCTGCGGTCCCGTCTCATCCTTGCCGTTGACCGTCACCTCAGCGATGTAGGTCAACAGCTTTGTCCCGCGGTCGAGCCGCTGCGGGAAGCGGAAGAGTTCCGGGTGGTGATCGATGAAATTGACGTCGCACGATCCGGCGAGGAACTTGGGGTGGCGCACCACGTTGGCGAGAAACGGGATGTTCGTCTTGACGCCGCGGACGCGAAACTCCTGCAGGGAACGGTGCATCTTCGCGGCCGCCGCCTCGAAGGTCAGCGCGAACGCGCTGATCTTGACGAGCAGCGAGTCGTAATACGGCAGCACCCGCGCGCCCGCGTATCCGTTGCCGCTGTCCAGGCGAATGCCGAACCCGACCGCCGAGCGGTAGGTGGTGATGCGCCCCGTGTCAGGCAGAAACCCGTTTCGCGGATCCTCGGTCGTCACCCGGCACTGGATGGCGTACCCGCGCGTTTGGATGTCCTCCTGCCGGTGGATGCCAATCTCCGGGGCGGACAGCGGATACCCCTCCGCGACGCGAATCTGCGCCTGCACCAGGTCGATGCCGGTGACCAGCTCCGTCACCGTGTGTTCCACCTGGATGCGCGGATTGACCTCGATGAAGTAGAACCGCCCGTCCGGCGCCAGGAGAAATTCCACCGTGCCCGCGTTCTCGTATTGGACGTGTCGCATCAGGTGAACGGCCGTCCGGCAGATGTCGTGCCGCAGCGACTCGTCCAGGCGCGAGGGGGCAATCTCCACCAGCTTCTGATGCCGGCGCTGGATGGAGCAGTCCCGCTCGAACAGATGCACCAAATTCCCGTGCGCGTCCCCCAGGATCTGCACCTCGATGTGGCGCGGGGCCTCCAGGTACTTTTCGACGTACACACCGCCCTCGCCGAAGGCCGCCTGCGCCTCCGAACTCGCGCGCGAGAACGCGTCCACCAGCTCCGCCTCGCTGCGCACCACGCGCATTCCCCGTCCGCCGCCGCCGGCGACCGCCTTGATGATCACCGGGTACCCCGCCTCCCGGGCGAAGGCGCGCGCGCCGTCGAGATGCACCGGGCCGTCCGTCCCCGGGACCACGGGGATCCCCGCCTCGATGGCCGTTTGGCGAGCGCTCACCTTATCCCCGAATCGCTCCAGGTGCTCCGGCTTCGGTCCGATGAAGGTGATGCCGGCCTGCCGGCAGGCGCGTGCGAACGCGGCATTCTCCGACAAAAATCCGTACCCGGGGTGAATGGCGTCACACTCGGCACGCAGCGCCACATCAATGATGCTGTCGATGTCCAGGTACGCCTCCACCGGCCCTTTGCCGGCCCCCACCCGGTACGCCTCATCCGCCTTGTACCGATGCAGTGACAGTTTGTCTTCCTCCGCGTAGATGGCCACGGTCCGGATGCCCAGCTCCGTGGCCGCCCGGCAGACACGGATGGCGATCTCGCCGCGATTGGCAACCAGAATCTTCCTAAAATTTTTCACTCGGTCACCTCTTCTCGGATAAACTGGCCGCCCGCGACAAACACTGAGTGCGCAGACGGGAGGGATTAGTGGACCATGCAACCACCAAGGTCGAACGCGAAGGGCGGACGGGACATCGTGCGGTTCGTCATCCACCATGAGGACCCGGACAGCCGGCCGGATTGGGTCGAGGAGATGCGGTCCGACGCGGTGTACGAAGGGGCGACCCGCGCCCGGCTGGAGCGCACGTCGGACGATGGGCTGACGGTGACGGCGCCGCGGTGGGAGTTCCAACTGTGGGCACGGGTGGCGGCGCAGAACGGGGCGGATGTGCGCATCCTGTCCGACGGAACGCCGGATGGGGCATCCGCCAGTGACGCGAGCCAGGGCGTTCCGGCGCACCCCGACCAGACCGACCTTCCGCCGCTGGGGCCCGCGTGACTCACCAGTCAAACCGGGTGCGCAACCAGATCCAGAAGAGGAGAAACGCGAGATCGAGGCTCATGTCCGGCCAGGAGCGCTCCACCCCGTGAACGACGGCGTACGCCAGGTTGAACCACTCCATGCCGATCCGCACGGCCTTCTGGGCGCTCATGTCCCCATAGAGCCAGTGCGCCAAACGTCTCACCATCGGATCTCACCCAGCCCCCATTCTACCCGAAACCGGCGGTCGCGTCACAGCCCGCCGGCACCGAGGTCGCATCAAGCCACGGGGGTCCCGTTTGGCACCTGGGTATCGGGGCCAAGGAGCACCACATCCCCCGCTTCGGGGATGCCGCCGAGGACCAGCACCTCGGATGAGAAACCGGCGATGCGCCGCGGCGGGAAGTTGACCACCGCCACCACCTGCCGGCCGACGAGCGCCTGCGGCGTGTAGCGGCGGGTGATCTGCGCGCTCGACTGCCGGATGCCGAGCGGCCCGAAGTCAATCCGCAGCTTGATGGCCGGCTTTCTCGCCTCCGGGAACGGCTCGGCGGCGATCACCGTGCCGACCCGCAGATCCAGCTTCTCAAAATCCTCGATGGTCGCCATCCGCACGTCCCCCTGCGTCAAGATGTCCATACCGTTTCGTATACCACAACGATTCACGCTTTTCCAGCCCCGGTCAGGCTCTTGTGGATCCAGATGGCCGCCTGCGCCCCGTCGCCCATGGCGATGGACACCTGCTCCGAATGCGCTGCGACGTCGCCCGCCGCCCACACCCCGGGGACGTTCGTCGCGCGCGTCCGCGGATGCACGGGGATGTGGTGGTTGTCGTGCACCTGAACCCCCAGCTGAACGGCGATCTCCGCGTGCACGCGGTTGCCCCCAAACGCGATGAACGCGCCCTCGGCCTCCATCACGCGACCGTCCGCCAACCGGACGCCCTCGAGCCGGTCCCCCGGCCCCTCCAGGGCGACCGCCCGGCCCGTGACCCGCCGAATCCCGCGTTCCGACAGCGCCTCGGCGAGGTGTTGGGCCACCGGATCGGCGGCGTGATCGAGAAAAACCAGATGCGGCGTGAATGCGTACAGCGCGAGCGCCATCCCGGCGCCGGCGTCGCCCCGGCCGAGCACCACGGTGCGCTTGCCGCGGACCTCGTATCCATCGCAGTCCGGGCAGATGTAAACCGAAATTCCGAGCCGGGGCATGAGGCCCGCCACATCCGGGAGATGGTCGCTCACCCCGGTGGCGATGAGCAGCCGCCGGCCGGCGTACGTCTTGCCGCCCGCGCCGGTCAGGCGGAATCCCTCGGGATGGATGCGCTCAGCCCGTTCAATCCAGTCCTCGGTAAAGCGCACCCCGAACCGCTCCGCCTGTGCGCGTCCGATGGCGCGCAGATACGGCCCGCTCACCCCGTCCGGCCACCCGAGCAGGTTGTGATACGCGTGACACCACACCGACCGGCCCCAGCCCCCGTCAATCACCAGCACGCGATGGCCGTAGCGGCCCAGTTGGATGGCGGCCTGCAGCCCGGCGATTCCGCCGCCGACAATCAGGCAATCCTCCATGGGCTCACCTCCTCTCGCACCCAGTCAGCGTGCGCGCACGAGGCCTGTGTCATGCGCGGCGGACATGCACACCCGTCGGGCATGGTCTATAATGAACCGGTGAGAGGGAAGAAATGGCTCACCTCCGTGGGCCATGAAGGGGAGGCGTGACGATGGGTCCGATTGATGCTGCGGCGGTGCAGTCGGCGCTGGACCGGTTCGCCGGCAGAGAGGTCTACCTGCACCTGGAGACGACCAACGGCGCCTACGCGGCGCGCGATTCGGAGAACGCCATGGCCATCTGCGCCTACATCCGCAACGGGCGGGTCCGGTACCACCGCGGAGTCATCCGGGGCGATGGCCCGTATCGGGTGGGATTGAAAATGGACGAAGGGTGGATCTACGCGGAAGGGTTGACTGATTGGGAAGTGGACGCCGAGGGCCGGCTGCTGATGGCCGGACACGATTCGGAGGGCCGGCTCGCCATCGCGTTGGAGCTGAGCCTCACCCCCTTCCGGATGTGAGGAGAGGAGGATCCCGATGGAACGACACGTGTTGGTGGTCTATCCCCATCCGGACGATGAGACGTTCGCCAGCGGCGGCACCATCGCCCTGCACACGCGCGCCGGGACACCCGTCACGTACCTGTGCGGCACGCTCGGCCAGATGGGCCGCAACATGGGCAAGCCGTTTTTCGCCAACCGGGAGACGCTGCCCGCGGTGCGGGAGAAGGAGCTTCGCGCCGCCTGTGAGGCGCTGGGCATCCGGGATTTGCGCCTGATGGGGCTGCGGGACAAAACGGTGGAATTCGAGGACCAAGAGGAGCTCGCGGACCGCATCCTCGCCGTGATGCGAGAGATCCGGCCGAGCCTCGTCATCACGTACTACCCCGGTTTCGCCGTGCACCCGGATCACAACGCCCTGGGTGCTGCCACCGTCCGCGCCGTCGAAAAACTCCCGCCCGAGGAGCGCCCGGTGGTCCACTGTTCCGCCTTCGCCCGGGATACGCGGGAGAAATTGGGCGATCCCGACGTCATCATCGACATCTCGAGCGTGCGCGATGTGAAACTGGCCGCCATCCGGGCGCACCGTTCGCAGTCCGAGGCCATGATGGCACGCATGGAGCGCGATCCGGCGTACCGCGCCCAACGCGAGGCCACGCTGCGCCAGGAGGTGTACTGGACGTACCGGGTTTGATCCGGTGCGTCCGCTCCCCCTCATCCGCCCACCGTCGGGCCCCTCTCCGACTTGGACCCGCAATCCGACCGGCCCCCATCCCCGTCGACGCATCCTTCGGATGCATCCCGTCGACGCATCCTTCGGATGCGACCGTCCTCAGATGCGACCGGTCCGCCGGAGTTGGATCAACTCCGCCATCACACTGACGGCAATCTCCTGGGGGCCATCCGCCCCGATGGCGAGCCCGACGGGCGATTTGACGTGCGGCGGTATGACCGTCGATTGCAGAAGGCGCTCCGTGCGCTGCCGGGGCCCGAGCACCCCCAGATAACGCAACCTCTGCCCGAGCAGATGCGAGACCCACACCCGGTCGTGCTGAAAACTGTGCGTCATCACCACGGCGAAGGCCTGCGCCGGGATCTCCAGCCGCTCCGCCGCATGCTCCGGGCGGCAGTCCACCAACCTGGCGTCCGGAAAATAGGACGGATTCAACCGAGCCGGCCGGTGGTCCACCACCGTGACCGCGAAACCCGTCCTCGCCGCCAGCGCCGCGAGCGGTTCGGCGTCCGGACCGGCGCCGAAGATGTACAGCTGGTCCTTCGGAACCACGCGGTCCAGCACCATCCACGCGCCACCCTCGCGCTCCGCCTGTCCGCGGCCGGTCTGTGCCGCGAAGGCCGTCAGCCGCGGCGTCCACCGGGCGTCGAGCGCGGCATCTCCCAGCGTCCCCGACACCGCGCCGCCGGCGACGACCAGGTGGCCGAGCGTCTCGCCCGTCCGCTCGTCCAACCGCCGCAATCCCGCCACTGCCTCGTTGCGCCGGTACGCGTCGAGCATCGCCTGCCAGTAATCGCGCGCCGGCCCCGCCTCGGCCGGCACCCGTTCCACCAGCACGGTGATGACGCCGTTGCAACCGGCCCCGCGGCCCCAGGTGAAATCGTCCTCCGCCGCCATGTCGTACACCTGAATGCGCGGTTGGCCCGTCGACAACACTTGTTCCGCCCGGTGGCGCATGTCCTCCTCGAGGCAGCCGGCACTGAGCGTGCCGACCTGCCGTCCGTCGGCCTCGAACAGCATCTTGGCGCCTTCCCTCCGGTACGCCGAGCCCAGCACCTGGATGATGCTCGCCAGCACCGCCGTTTCCCCGCGCTCCCACACCTCGTTCAAACGTTCGATGACAGGTTCCATGGCTGTGCGCGGCCTTCGGGCCGCTTCCCTCCTTCACTGCTGCTGGTGCCGTCCAGCCAGCCGGCCGCCATCCACCAGGGCCGTCCACGCCGCCTCCA
Organism: Alicyclobacillus sp.; assembly: GCF_023511815.1. Taxonomy (GTDB): domain Bacteria; phylum Bacillota; class Bacilli; order Alicyclobacillales; family Alicyclobacillaceae; genus Alicyclobacillus_H. The sequence continues at coordinate 14,121 of NZ_JAIMAV010000008.1, read as the reverse complement.
GAGACGCCCACGCGTGAGCCGGATGGGCGGCATCGACTTGCCGGGCCAGCACCGCCGCCCCGCGGGCGGTCGGCCGATACCCCGGGTCGCCGAGCAGCGGATTCCACCACACCAACCGGCGCGCCAGGCGGCGAAGCCGTGTGATCTCCGTCTCCAACGCCTCCGGTTCGCCCGCGTCCAGGCCGTCCGACAACAGCACCACCGTCGCCCCGTCGCGCAAGGCGCGGGGGGCGTGCACCTGGCGAAAAGCGGCCAGCGCCTCGGCTAACCGCGTTCCGCCCGACATGTCGGGGGCCGCCCAGACCGCCTCCTGCAAGGCCCGGTCCGGGTCGCGCAGGCGAAGCGCCGGCGTGATCCGCGTCAGGCGCGTGCTGAAGACGTACACGTCCACGCGCATGCCCGCCGCGAGCAACGCGTGCGCGAAGCGCAGCGCCATCCGGCTGTACGGGTCCATCGATCCGCTGACATCGCACACCAGGACGACGGGCCGCTGTTTGCGCCGAGTCTTTCGAAAGATCCATTCGATGGGCTCGCCGCCCGTTCCTGCCGCCGCCTTGCGCAAGGTCCTCGCCAAATCCAGCCGGCCGCCCCGGTGCACGGGCAGGGTTCGCCGCGTCGGGCGCCACAGCGGCCGGACCCGGGCGCGCCACCGGCGGACCTGGTCCCACTCCGCCGGGGTCATCGCCGCCGCGTCCCGATGCCGCAGGCGCTCGTCGCCGCTGGCCCCGGTTTTCATCCACACCCAGGGCGACCCTGCGGTTTCGTCCGGGGGCGGGGCCGCTCGCTCGTCGCGGCCGCGGCCCAACCAGACGACCTGCGGCACCTCGCGCCCCGTCTGCCAACGGCGGGCCACCTGGGCCGAGAGGGTGTTGAGCGCGAGCCAGGCGTCCCGCACCCCGCGCGCGTTTTGGAAAAACACCCGCCAAGCGGCGCGAAAGAGCGCCACCTCGTGCGCGCGTTTGACGACGACCGCCTGCACCGCGTCGCGGACCACCGCCGGATCCTCGATGCCCGTGTGTTGGAGCGCCAAAAGGACCAGGCGAGCCTCGCCGGGGCCCACCGAAAATCCCATCCTGCGCAACCCGCGCAAAAAGGCGAGCAGATTGGCCACAAACGGCGACGCCGCCACGTCAGACGCCTCCCGTCTCGGCCAACAGGCGTGCCACCGGCCTGCGGCCCTGCTGAACCGTCAGCAAAAGATCGAGGTCGTCCTTGTATTTGATGAGGCACCCGATGGTCTCCTCCACGCGCTCCGGCTCGAGGCGTTCGACCCCGAGAGCCGCGAGGGCCATTCCCCAGTGGAGGGTCTCCGCGATGCCGGGGCGTTTCATCAGCGGTTCCTGGCGCAGGCGCTGCACGAAGCGGCACACCGCCGCCGCCACCGACGCGGCCAAATCCGGCACTCGCGCCGTCAGGATGGCGTACTCCCGGTCGAAGTCGGGGTACTCCACCCAGTGGTAGAGGCAGCGGCGCTTGAGCGCGTCATGGACCTCCCGCGTCCGGTTGGAGGTGAGCATCACCACCGGGATCTCGGCCGCCCGGAGGGTTCCCAGCTCCGGGATGGTGACCTGGAATTCCCCGAGGACCTCGAGCAGAAACGCTTCAAACGCCTCGTCGCCGCGATCCACCTCGTCGATGAGCAGGACCGGCGCGGGACCGGCGGGATCGATCGCCTGCAGGAGCGGCCGCCGCAACAGAAACGCCGGGCTGAACAACGCCTCCTCCAACCCCGCCAGAGCCTTTTTGTCACCGGCAAGGCCCGCGGCCTCCTGGATCCGGATATGCAACAATTGACGCGCGTAATTCCATTCGTACAGGGCGTGCTCCCGGTCAATCCCCTCGTAACACTGGAGCCGAACCAGGGGCCGTCCGATGGCATCGGCCAGTGCCTTGGCCAGTTCGGTCTTGCCGACCCCGGCCTCGCCCTCGAGAAACAGCGGCCGCTCCAGCGCCAGGGCCAGAAACACCGCCGTCGCCAGCGCGCGGTCCGCCACATACCCCCGCTCGGCGAGCGCCCGTTGCACCGCCGCCACATCGGCAAACGGGTTGTTCAGCGTCGTCACCCCATTTCCGTCATCCAGCCAAGACCCTTATCGTTGCGGGAGGGGCCCCGCACCCCGGTCTGCCACACGCGTGGCGAACACCGGCCCGGCCGGCCCCCTCCCGCCGTCACATCGGTTAACCCAACGCCCGCCGCAGCGCCCGTTCCGCCACGACGGTGCACAGATGCCGCCGGTAGGCCTCCGACGCGAACGCGTCCCCGGCAATGGCACCGTCGTCCGCCGCCTTGGCGGCAGCCGCCCGCAGCGCATCCGGCGTCGGCTCCCGCCCGAGGAGCGCCTCCTCCACCGCCTGCGCCCGGTACGCGGCGTCGGCCGCCCCCGTGACGCCCACGCGGACGAAGTCCACCACCCCCTGCGCGTCGACCCCCGCGGTCACCGCCACGCCGACAACCGCGTAACCGGACGCCGGGTGCGGGAACTTCTCGTAGACCCCGCGCGCGTTGCCGGGCGGCACCGGGAACGAGACCGCCTTGAGCAACCCGTTCTCCGGCATCGCCGTCACCAGCGGACCGAGGAAAAACTCCTGCGCAGGCAACACCACGTCCCCGTCCGGGGTGGCCACCAACAGCTCGGCGCCGAGGGACACCGCCACCGCCGGTAGGTCCGACGCGGTGTCCGCGTGCGCCAGGTTGCCGCCGATGGTGCCGCGGTTGCGCACCTGCAGATCCCCCACCTGGCGGGCCGCGTCCGAAAGCGCCGGCAACGTCTCCCGGATCAGCGGGTGGGTCGCCAGCTCCCGGTGGGTGGTCAGCGCGCCGATGACGACGCGATCGCCCACGCGGGCCACGCCGCGAAGTTCGTCAATCCCGCTGATGTCAATCAACTTCGGCGGCGCACTCAATCGCAGCTTCATCAACGGCAGGAGACTGTGCCCGCCCGCGAGCCACTTCGCGCTCCCGCCCGACGCCCGCCACAGCTCCAGAGCCTCCTTAACCGAAGCCGCCCGTTCATACGCGAATGCGCTCGGAATCACGCGCCATCCCTCCCGTCTCGAATCGCCCGCCACACGCGCTCCGGCGTCAGCGGCATGTCGATGTCGCGCACCCCGAGATGGGCCAGCGCGTCCATCACCGCGTTGACGACCGTCGGCGTGGCGGCAATGGTCCCCGTCTCCCCAATGCCCTTGACCCCCAGCGGAGTGTGCGGAGACGGGGTCTCCGTGAACGCCGTCTCAAACGCCGGGAAGAAGCGCGCCTTGGGCATCGCGTAGTCCATGAAGGTGCCGGAGACCAGCTGGCCCTGCTCGTCGTACAGAGCGCCTTCCCACAGCGCCTGTCCGATTCCCTGCACGATGCCTCCGTGCACCTGTCCCTCGGCGATCATCGGGTTGATGACGGGCCCCGGATCGTCGACGGCGATGTAGCGCAGGATCTTCACCTCACCCGTGTCGGGCAGGACCTCGACGACGCAGATGTGCGTGCCGAACGGATAGACGAAGTTGGTCGGGTCGTAGAACGCGCTGCCTTCCAAGGCCGGCTCCACCCCGGCCGGCAGGTTCCACGCGAGGTACGCCTGCAGGGCCACCTCCTGGAACGTCGCCCGGCGGCTCGGCGCCCCCTGCACGGCGAACACCCCGTCGGCGAACACCACGTCTTCCTCGGCCACCTCGAGCATGTGCGCCGCAATCTTCTTCGCCTTCTCCACCACACGGTCCGCCGCCACCGCCAGGGCGCTGCCGCCAACGGGTGTCGTGCGCGATCCGTAGGTGCCCCAGCCCATGGCGATGCGGTGGGTGTCGCCGTGGACCACCTCGACGTCCTCCACGGGCACCCCGAGCTTCGCGGAGACAATCTGGGCGAAGGTGGTCTCCTCGCCCTGGCCGTGCGGGGACGTCCCGGTGAACGCGGTCACCTTTCCGCTCGGGTGAACGCGCACCGTCGCGCTCTCCCACAGCCCGCCCTGGAATCCGACGGCGCCCGCCACCTGCGACGGACCGAGCCCGCAGATCTCCACGTACGTCGTCACGCCGACGCCGAGATACCGCCCCTCGGCGCGAAGCTTCTCCTGCTCCTCGCGGAACTTCTCGTAGCCGAGCATGGCGAGCGCCTTGTCGAGCGCCTCTTCATAGTTGCCGCTGTCGTACTGCAACCCCATCGCGGTGTTGTACGGGAACGCGTCCGCCGGGATGAGGTTTCGCCGGCGCACCTCGACGGGATCCATGCCAATCTCACGGGCGAACAGGTCCACCATCCGCTCCAGCAGGTACGTGGCCTCCGGCCGCCCCGCCCCGCGGTACGCGTCGGTCGGCGTGGTGTTCGTGAACACCCCGCGCACATCCACCCCGGCGTACGGGATGCGGTACGGCCCAGGCACGATGAGGCCGAACAGGATGGTCGGCACGCCGGGCGCCGCGGTGGACAGGTACGCGCCCATGTTGGCGATGTTTTTGACGCGAATGGCGGTGAACGTCCCATCCCGTCTGCCCGCGAATTCCACGTCGAGGATCATGTCGCGGCCATGGGTGGTCGCCATGAAGTTCTCCCGCCGGTCCTCCGTCCACTTCACCGGACGGCCCAACTGCAGCGCGGCGAACCCGACCAGGGCCTCGTCCGGATAGCAGGCGATCTTCGCGCCGAACCCTCCCCCGACGTCCACGGCGACCACGCGCAGCTTGTGCTCCGGGATCCCGAGGATGCCGGAGAGCAGCAGCCGGTGGATGTGCGGGTTCTGCGATGTCAGCCACATCGTCAGCTCGCCCGTCGAGGCGTTGAAGTCCGCCACCGCGCTGCGCGGTTCCATCGGGTTCGGGATCAGGCGCTGTTGCCGGAACCGTTGCCGGACGACCACCTCCGCCTGGGCGAACACCTCGTCCGTCGCGTTGCCGGCCTTCCAGTGAAACGCCAGGTTCCCCGGGGCGTCATCGTGCACCTGCGGCGCGCCCTCCGACAGCGCCTCCTCCTGGTCCACCACGGCCGGCAAAACCTCGTATTCCACGCGGATAAGATCCACCGCGTCGCGCGCCTGGTACCGATCCTCCGCCACCACCATCGCCACGCCATCGCCGACGTAGCGCACCCGGTCGACCGCGAGAGCGGGGTGGGCCGTCGTGCGGATGCCCGAATCGGGCGGGAGCCACGCGGTCGGAATGGTCCCCATCCTGCCGACCAGGTCCTGCCCGGTGAACACCGCGACCACCCCCGGCGCGGCCTTCGCCTGGCTGACGTCAATGCGCTTGATGCGCGCGTGCGCGTGCGGGCTGCGCAGAATGCACGCGTACAGCATGCCCGGCAGCTGCACGTCGTCCGTGTACCGGCCGCGACCGGTGATGAGGCGCGGATCCTCCCGCCGCTTCACGGCCGTCCCCAAAACGCTCGCCATGCCCATCCCTCCTCACGCATCGCCGCCCGCGGCGGCCACCTGTTCACTCGGTTCCGCCTCGGACGCCAGTTGTTTCGCCGCATATTGGATGGCGCGCACGATGTTCTGGTAGCCCGTGCAGCGGCACAGGACACCCTCGAGTCCCTCCCGGATCTCCTCCTCGGTCGGGTTGGGGTTCTCTTTGAGCAGCGCCACCGCGGCCATCATCACACCCGGGGTGCAAAAGCCGCACTGCAGCCCGTGCTTCTCCCAGAACCCGGCCTGCACCGGATGCAGCGCGTCCAGGGAACCGAGCCCCTCCACCGTCGTCACCTCGGCGCCGTCCGCCTGCACGGCCAGGACGGTGCAGGATTTGACGGCCTCGCCGTTGAGCAGCACCGTGCACGCCCCGCACTGGCTGGTGTCGCATCCGACGTGCGTGCCCGTCAGGCCCAGTCCGTCCCGCAGGAAGTGAACCAACAGGGTCCTCGGCTCCACCATCGCGGTGCGCACCGTGCCGTTGACCGTGATGCGCACCGCCACCTTTTGCCCTTCCACCGTTCCCCCACCTCCGACAGCGCGATCCGCTGGCATCGCGCCGAATTGACCCCTTCCGGCCCCTCATCGCGGCCGGCGGGGCGGATCATGACAACCACCGCCAGGAAAGCGTTTGCCCTTCCTCCCCGGTTGGCGCATTCCCCCTTTCACCGGGCGGACCCCGCCCGGGAACCTCTGAACCTCTTGTCCATGTATTCAGAATATCACAACGGATGCGTGGAATGGAAATCCTTTGTCCATCTCGCCATGATTGTATGGACGCCCCTTGGTGGATATGCCTGCCCGACGGCGCCCCGGTGAGAGGACCCGAAGGGGGCCGCCCGGCGGGCGCACCCGCGCAGGGAATGGCTGCCGTCCCCGGGAATGATCGTCGTGACCCATGGCCGCCTGTCCCCGAGCACGGTATACTGGAGGTAACATGAGGGCGACGGACGATGGAGCGGACCCCCGGTGCCCCGCACCGCCCGCCCATTCCGCCGGCCCGCCGGAGGGATGAAGATGTCTGACGAGAACCGCTCCGGTGCACACCCGCCTTTCACCGGCCCGCGGCCGAACCGCGGCGCCGATCTGCGTGATACACTCGGCCGGCCTCTGCGCGACCTGCGCATCTCGGTCACGGACCGTTGCAATTTTCGGTGCACGTACTGCATGCCGAAAGAGGTGTTCGGCCCGGACTTCGCCTTTTTGCCGCATGAACAGTTGCTGACCTTCGAGGAGATCACCCGCCTGGCCCGCGCGTTTGTCCGCGCCGGAGTGCGCAAACTGCGCCTGACCGGCGGCGAGCCGCTGCTGCGCCGGGACATCGAGCGGCTGATTGAAATGCTCGCGGGGATTGAGGGCGTCGAGGATGTGGCCCTGACGACCAACGGATCGCTGCTCACGCCAAAAAAGGCGGCCGCCCTGAAGGCGGCCGGTCTGCGGCGGATCACGGTCAGCCTCGACTCCCTGCGCGACGAGGTGTTCATGGCGCTCAACGACGTGCATTTCCCCGTCCGCAAAGTGCTGGACGCCATCGACGCGGCCGCCGGGGCGGGGCTGTCGCCCGTCAAGATCAACATGGTCGTCAAACGCGGGGTCAACGAGGACGACATCCTCGACATGGCCCGCCACTTCCGCGGCACGGGACACGTGCTGCGGTTCATCGAGTTCATGGACGTGGGCAACAGCAACGGTTGGCGCATGGATGATGTCGTGCCGGCCGCCGAGGTCCTGCGCCGCATCCACCGGGAGTGGCCCATCGAGCCGGTACCGCCCGAGCAACCGGGCGAGGTGGCGACGCGCTTTCGGTATGTCGACGGACAGGGGGAGATTGGAGTCATCGCCTCGGTCACCCAGGCGTTCTGCCGCACCTGCAACCGCGCCCGCCTGTCGGCGGACGGGCGACTGTTCACGTGCCTGTTCGCGACCCGCGGGCATGACCTCCGCGCGCTGATCCGCGGCGGCGCGACGGATGAAGACCTGTACGACGCCATCACCCGGGTCTGGAGCGGGCGCGCCGATCGCTACTCGGAACTGCGGGGGCAGGCCACCGTGAAGCGGCCCAAGATCGAGATGTCGTTCATCGGGGGGTGAACCGCGTGACCAGGGCGCGAAGGGCGTCTTCGCCATCCCGGGCGGCGGAGGGCCGGAGTGCGCGCGGCTTCCATTGTGCGGATGCGGGTTATCCTGAGTCCGCGGCGGCCCTCTCGGCCGGCGCCACCCCGGTTGGCCCCGTCGCCGGGGTCATCCTGGCGGCGGGGCTTTCCTCGCGCATGGGCCAACCGAAACAATTGCTGGCGCTCGGCGGGCGGCCGCTCGTGCGGATTGCGGCGGAGACGGCGCTCGCGGGCGGCCTCTCACCCGTCGTCGTGGTCACCGGACACCGCCGGAGCGAGGTGGAAGAAGCCCTGGCGGGCCTCCCCGTCCATCCGGTTCACAACCCGAACCACGCGTCCGGAATGGCTTCGTCGCTGCGGACCGGCATCCTCGCCGTCCAGGCCCTCTTCACCCCGTCAGGCGTCGCCGGAGCAACGGAATCCCCGGGGGCGACCGGCTGCGCCGAGGCGGCCCGGGAATCGAGGGTGGCCGGCGCCATGATCCTGCTCGCCGACCAACCCCTCATCCCCGTGTCCGTCGTGCATGCCCTCCTCGAGGCGTTCACGGCGGCAAGCTCGAGCACGGCAAGCCCGCCCGCGGGACCCAGCGCCAGCCCCGACGCGGCCCGCGCTGCGGCGTCCGACGCGGGCCCGGCTGCCGATCCCGATGCGGCCCTGGATGCGGACCTGGATACGGACGCCGCCGCGGGTCCCGCCCCATCCCCCATCGTCCGCGCCCGCTTCGCCGGAGTACCGGGGCACCCGGTGTTGTTTCCGAGCGATCTCTTCCACGAGCTGCTCGAGGTCACGGGCGACCAGGGCGCGCGCGAGGTCCTGGCGCGTCACCGGGTGCGAATCCGGTACGTGGACGTGGCCGACGCGCGTTTCGCGCTCGACGCCGACACCCCGGAGGCGTGGCTTCTGATCCAGCGGACGTATGAGGCAAGCGAGTGACGGCGCGCCGAGCCCGTGCTTTGGTGGACCAGAAACCGCACCACCAGGTGGATGATGAGGATGATCCCCAGGAGGAGCAACGCCGCGCTGTAGGCCAGCGCGTGTGCCTCCGGATAGGGTTGGTCGATGTAGGTCCAGATCACATACGTCAAGTACCCGACCTGGTGGCCCGTGAGCTGCCAGGTGGGATTGAGCGACGACCAACCGGCGGTGTACAGGAGCGGTGCGGTCTCCCCCATCCCGATCGCGATCGCCGTCAGGACCCCGGTGGCGATCCCGCCGGCCGCCGGCCGCCACACAACCCGGGAGACGGCCTGGAAACGGGTCATGCCGAGCGCCCACGCCCCTTCCCGCTGCGAGCGCGGCACCTGCTCGAGACTCACCTCGGTCGTCCGCAGGATGTACGGCAGCATGATGATGGCCAGCGCCATCCCGCCCGCGAGGGCGGAGAAACCCCATCCGAACGAGAGCACCATCGTCAGATATCCGAAGTAGCCGATCACGATGGACGGCACGCCCGACAGCACTTCGGTCAAAAACCGCACAGCGGCGGCGGACTTCGTATGAGCGAACTCCGACACGTACACGCCCCCGAGGATTCCCAGCGGCGCGGCGATCGCGGTGGACAGGAGGATCAGCTCAAAGGTGCCGAGGATGGCGTTTTGCAGACCTCCGGCGATCCCGTGCGTGACCGTGGTCAGCATGCTGAAGTGGAAGGAGGCGACCCCTTTCGCGAGCACGGTCCAGAAGAGATCCGCCAGGCCCACCAGCACGGGCGCGGCTCCGAGCCACGCGGCCGCCCAACCCAGGTTGGATTTCCATTTCCGCCAGGCGCCTCGTCTCGCCCTCACACCCTCACCCCCAAATCGATTCGCCGGCTGCCGCGAGAACGGTTGACCAACAGGCGCGCCGCGAGGTTTGTCAAAAGCGTCAACATCAACAGGACCAGCGCCAACGCCGACAGCGCGTGCACGGCCATGTGGGACGCGTCGGTCATCGCGCTGTCCAGCTGGTCCGCAATCACGGCCGCCATGGTCGAAATCGGGCTGTAGAGATTGTGCGGCAACATGTTGACGGCGCTGCCGCTGACCATGAGGACCGCCATGGTCTCCCCCATCGCCCGGCCCCATCCGAGCGCGATGGACCCGATCATCCCATCCCGGATATGCGGCAGACAGATGTGGCGGACGACCTCCCAATTGGTCATGCCGAGCGCCACACCGCCTTCCCGGTAGTGCAAAGGCACGCGCTCCAACAGATCGCGCGTTGTCGCCGTGATGATGGGGATCACCATGAGCGCCAGGACCAGGCCGCTGGTCAGAAGCCCCATGCCGGTGCCGACCGGCCCCTTCAAAAAGGGGATCGCCGGGCCAAAGTGCGTGAGAAACGGGCCGAGCGCGGAGGAGACCCAGGGCGCGAGGACGACGACGCCCCACAGGCCGAGGACGACGCTCGGCACGCCCGCGAGCAGTTCGACCACGATGGACAGGGCGGATTTGACCACGCCGCGCACACGATAGGCGAGGATCATCGCCGTCCCCAGCGAGATCGGGATGGCGATGACCAGCGCGATCGCCGATGAAGCCAGCGTCCCCACGATGAACGGCAGCGCGCCGTAGGACGCGCCGGCCGGCGCGGTCACGCCGTTTTTCACGGTCATGGCACCGTACACACTGCCCATGTTCCAGGTGATGCCGGTAAGAAAATGCCATCCCATCCACCGCAGCGCCGGAATGGACTGCACCAAGACGATGCCGGTGATGAGCAGGAGAAACAGGATGGGGCTGCTGGCGGACAGGCCAGCAGCAGCCACAAACAACCGGTTCGCGATCTTCGCGTTTGCAGGCATCCGTTTCATCGTTCTCATTCCCACCCGGTCAGCCGCCGATCTTGTTGATCTGCGCCTGGCTCCTGGCCTCAATCGGAGCGGGCAGCGGCAGGAAGTGAACCGGCGCCAGGTACTGATCCTGGTTCCCTCCCTTTGGATCGATCGCCCAGGTCAGGAACTTCTTCAGCGCCGCGGCCATGTCGGACGGTTGTTTCGTATTCACAATGGCATACTCAAAATTGATGATGGGATACGACTTCGCCCCCGGTTCGTCTATCAAAGACACACGCTCGTCCTCCGGCACATGGGCCGCGCCCGCCTGCGCCGCGGCGAGGATGTTGTCCTTCTCCGGCAGGACGAACCTGCCGTCCTTGTTCTTCAAGGCGGCGTAGCCGAGCCCCTGTTGCGTCGCCCTGTCCAACCAACTGATGCCGACGTAGCCGATGCTGTACGGGTTGTTGGCGAGCGCCTGAACGACGCCGTCATTGCCCTTCGCCCCGATGCCCCCCGCGGCCGCCGGCCAGGAGACCGTGGTGCTGTAGCCGACGGTGTTCTTCCAATCGGCGCTGGTGTCGGACAGATACTGCGTGAACAGGAACGTGTCGCCGCTGCCATCGGAGCGGTGAACGGGGAGAATCGCCTGGTGGGGCAGCTGGACGCCCGGATTCAGGCTGGCGATGGCCGGGTCATCCCAAGACCGGATCTGGCCCTGGTAGATCTTCGCGAGCACATCCCCGCTGAGGTTCAGGTGCTGATCCGGTTTCAACTCCGGCAGATGGTACATCACCTGCTGCGCCGAGATGGCGAGCGGGATGTTCACCATGGCCGGGTTCTGCCGCATCTGCGCGTCCGACAGGTAGGCGTCCGACGCTCCAATCTGCACGGTGCCCGCGATGGCCTGCGCAATCCCCGTGCCGCTTCCGGTCGAGGCGGCCGTGATCTGAACGTTCGGATCGACCGACCTGTACGCTTCAATCCACTGGCCGTTGAACAGTGGGTACAGCAAGGACGACCCGGTCTCATTGATGGTGGTCGCTTGGGACACACCGCCGCCCGCGGCGTTCTGCGCAGTGTTGCCACCCGGCGCCTGGCCGGTGGCCGCCGCGTTGCATCCAGCCGTGGCGATCACGGCCGACAGCGCCAAAGCCACACCCGCCGTGCGAGATTTCATCATCTCTCCAGCCTCCCTGCCCATACGGGCTTTCTTTTCTGTCTGACAAGGGCCCTTGCAGCATTCAGCTTATCCGCGAGACTTGAACGCCGGATGAAGCCAGGTTTAAGAGTTTGTAAAGAGTCGCGCGCCTTGGGGGCAACCGCGGCGCATCACCCGAACCGTCCTGTGACGTAAGCTTCCGTCCGCGGGTCGGCGGGCTTTGTGAAGAGGGTCGCGGTATCGCCGTACTCAATCAGTTCGCCGTTTAGAAAAAAGGCCGTCCTGTCCGCCACGCGGGCGGCCTGCTGCATGTTGTGCGTGACGATCACGATGGTGTAGGACGACTTGAGCGCCTCAATCAATTCCTCGACGCGAAGCGTGGAACCGGGATCGAGCGCGGAGGTCGGCTCGTCCATCAGCAGGACGTCCGGCTCCATCGCCAGGGCGCGCGCAATGCACAGGCGCTGCTGCTGGCCGCCGGACAGCGCGGTCGCCGGGTCTCGCAGGCGATCCTTCACCTCGTCCCACAGCGCCGCCATCCGCAGGCTCTTCTCGACCCGCTCGAACAGCTCCCTCTTGCGCCGAATCCCGTTCAGCCGCAGGGCCAGGGCGACATTGTCAAATATGGACATCATCGGGAAAGGATTGGCTTTCTGAAACACCATGCCGACCACCCGCCGTACGTCCACCGGATCCATGCGATACAGATCCTCGTCCCCGAGCCGGATCTCGCCCTCGACACGGCTGTGCGGGACCGTCTCGTGCAGCCGGTTCAGGCAGCGAATGAAGGTGGATTTCCCGCATCCGGACGGGCCGATGATGGCGGTCGCACGGTTGGCTTCCAACTCCATGTCAATGCCCTTGAGCGTCAGCTGATCCCCGTACCATGCGCGCAGGTTTTCCACCGCAATGGATTTGCCCATTCTGAACCACGTCCTCGGCGTGAAAATCGGTTGCTCCGCACGGGACATCCCCTCGCGAGCGGTACTTCAGGTGTTCGTTCGGAACCGATGATAGCGCGGGTGTGTAAAGGGCGTGTGAAGGGCATGTAAAGGTCGTCTTAAAATCGTCTGGAGTGTATGTGAAGGTGTTGGAGGGATTTCGAGGCACTTGGGGACTCTGCGTATGGCCAGGTCGAGGTCATGGCGGGAGATTTCGCGGGGGCCGGGGGGTGACCCGAGGGTTCAGGTTGGATGGCGGCTCAAGACGTGGCCGAAGGCTGAAGACGCAGCCGAAGATGGTTGCCCCGCGGGCCCCGGCACGGCCCGCCGTCAGCCCGGGTGCTCCAGCGCCGGCGGGTCCTTCACCTTCCAGCGCACCCACAGCATGTTGAGGAAGTACAGCACCGCGGTCAGGCCGAGCATCCAACGAATCCCGAAAACGGCCGATCCGAGCCCACCCAACAGCGGTCCGGCGAAGCTGCCGACGAACGTGGCGCTCGACGTAAAGCCGTAGATCTGGCCCCGTTGGTCCTTCGGCGCCAGACGGCCGACGAGCGCATTGGCAGTCGGCAGGATGCCGCCGACGAACAGGCCCAATCCGAACCGGGACAGCATGAAGACCCAGATGTTCGGTGCCAGGGCCTGCGGGATGTAAAACAGCGCCGCGCCGGTCATCGCGACGGTCAGTGTGCGGCGGTAACCGATGCGGTCGCTTCGGTTCCCGAGGATGGGCGCGGCCACCAGCCCGGCCAGCCCGGTCATCGCGAACGCCAGTCCGGAGTAGGTCGCGACGTGCTGGCTGTGGGCGGCCAGGTCTTGAATGTAGACCGGCAGCACGGGCTGGACGTTCATCACCGAGAACTGGGCGAGGAACAGGACCAGAAACATCGTCTGAACCGCCCTCAATTCGCGCACGGCGCGGAATTGCCCGAGCACCGACGGCTTGCGCCCGGGAGCGGCCGCGGGTTTTTGAAAGCCTTCGTGAACGAGGAAGAAGGTGATCAGAAAGGCCGTCATGGCGAATGCCGAGGTCAGGTAGAACACCACCCGGTAGCTGTGGACGTGGTCGGAAACCAGCCCCCCGGCCAGCGGGCCGATGAGCGACCCGACCATGGCGGAGGACTGCATCCAACCCAGCGCCGTCCCGAGCTTCTCCTCCGGCACAACGGTCGCCACCAGCGCGGTCGCGGACGCCGAGTAGCCGCTGAAGGCCCCCTGCAACATGCGCGCGCCGAGCAGCTCCCACACGTTCTGCGCCAAGCCCATCACAAACGTGAAGAAGGAGATGGCGACCGTCGTCCGCATCACCATCAGTTTGCGGCCCTTCCGGTCGCCGACCGCACCCCACAGCGGCGAGACCAACGCCATGATCAGGAAGTTCGACGAGGCGATGACGCCCGACCAGAGATCGATCGCGCGCGGGTCGCGCACCCCCAGCTCCTCGATGTACAGCGGCAGAAACGGGCTCATGCTGGAGAACGCCATCATCATGATGCACTGCACCGCGCACATGACCCACAGCGTGCGCTGCCAGGAACTCGCCACCCGCGCCCCGCGGGCGGGCGCGGTCTCGGTGCGTACCGGCTCCATCCCCGATTCCTCCTTGTCTCACCGCCCAGGCGAGCGCGGCACGAGCCCCGTTTCAGGCCTCCGTCTCAGGCCTCCGTGTCAGCCCTCCGGCCGCCGCGGCCCCGCCCCGCGTCGCCGCCGAAACTCAGCCCTCCGCCCGGTAAACGACACCGCCCGCGATGAG
>NZ_JAIMAV010000078.1 GCF_023511815.1 Alicyclobacillus sp. | reverse complement strand
ATCAAGGTCGGCGCCGCGACGGAGACGGAGCTGAAGGAGAAGAAGCTGCGCATCGAGGACGCGCTCAACGCGACCCGCGCGGCGGTCGAGGAGGGCCTGGTGCCGGGCGGCGGCACGGCGCTGGTCAACATCATCTCCGCGCTCGACCAGGTCAAGGCCGAGGGCGACGAGCTGACGGGCGTCAACCTGGTGCGCAAGGCGCTGGAGGCGCCGGTGCGCCAGATTGCCGAGAACGCGGGCGTCGAGGGCTCGGTGATTGTGGAGCGGCTGAAGAAGGAGCCGGTGGGCCAGGGCTTCAACGCGGCGACCGGCGAGTGGGTGGACATGATCAAGGCCGGCATCGTCGACCCGGCGAAGGTGACGCGCTCCGCGCTGCAGAACGCGGCGAGCGTCGCGGCCATGTTCCTCACCACCGAGGCGGTCGTGGCCGACAAGCCGGAGAAGGAGAAGGCTCCGGTCGGCGGCGGCATGGGCGACATGGATATGTGATCCCCCGCACCCAGGGCGGCGGCAGGACCTCCTGCCGCCATTTTGTTTTGCCCGCGAGACGCGACCGGGATAAAGCGCGGAACCCGGGTCCCCGGGCCGAGATGCGGGATCGCCCGGAGCGGTGCGGGACGAGGGCCGTGACATATTCTCCGTTTCGCCGCGCATCCTAAGGTGCGCAGATTTCACACGGAGGTGGGACAAATGCCGCTCATTCCGTACGATCCGCTGAACCTCTTCCGCCGGGACGGCAATCTTCCGTCGTGGCCCGGCATCAGCCAGCTGCTCGAGAACGACTGGTTCCGCTTCGGCACCATGCCGCGTGTGGATGTCCGCGAGACGCCCACCCAGGTCATCGTGACCGCTGAAATCCCCGGCCTGGAGCGCAAGGAAGACGTCAACATCGTCATTCACGACCGCCACCTGCATCTGTCCGGAGAAATTCACCGGACCCACGAGGAGAAAGGCGAAAATCTGCATCGGGCGGAGCGCTACTACGGTCAGTTCTCGCGAACCGTCCCGCTGCCGGCCGCCGTGGAGGAGGAGGGGGCGAAGGCCACCTACCGGAACGGCATCCTCGAGATCACCCTGCCGAAATCGAGGACGCAGGTCGGCCGGCGAATCGACGTCGACTTTCACTGACCCCCGGGGCCGGCGGTGCGTACGCCCACGGGCGGGCCCGAGGATCACCCGGCAGGGCCGGGCACATCCTGCGGCCACACGCACGTTTGCGGGGCGGCCCGCACCACGGCCTGAAGCACCGGGTGACGGAGGGATCGGCCGGGCGGCCACTCTGCGTAGGCGATGCGCACCGTCACCCGGGGCCCAACCCATACGGCGCGAGCGGACCGCTCGGGCCGGTTCGCAAACGGGCAGGCCTCGATGCGGTTTCGCTCCAGCGCCGCGTGAAGCGCCCGCCACTCCGCCGCGGCCAGGCGGCCACTGCCGCAATGTCCGATGTACCACAGGCGGCCGTCGGGCCGAAACACCCCGAGCAGGATGGCCCCCATCCCCCCCTCCTCACCCATTGTGTATCCGCCGACGACCGCGGTCAGATCGTGGATGTGCTTGACCTTTCGCCACAGGTCCGACTTGACGCCCGGAAGGTACGGGGCGTCCAATCGCTTGCAGACAATGCCCTCAAGGCCGAGCTCCCCCGTCCGCTCAAACAGGGCTCGGGGGTCGTCGTGTGGGTCCACGCGCCGCACAAGATCCGTCGGGGTCAGCACCTCGTCCAAGAGCGCGGACCGCTCCCCCAGCGGCCGATCCGTCACCCACCGTCCATCGCAGAAGAGGATGTCGAACACCATGTAGAACACGGGCACGGCCCGCTGCAGCGCGGCCACCCGCTCCGGCCGGCGCACACCGTCCCGGCGCATCACCTCGTGGAAGTCCGGCCTTCCGTCCGGGCCGAGCGCAACCACCTCCCCGTCGAGAATGAACGACCGGGCCCGGCAGTACGCCTCAGCCTGCAGGAGTTCCGGGTAGTGCCAGGTTCTGTTCCGTTGGCGCCGATTGAACACCTGCACCTGATCCGGCGTCCGGTACACCAGCATGCGCACGCCGTCCCACTTGACCTGGGCAATCCAGCCGTCGCCCACCGGCGGATCGGCCGACGGTTTGGGTTCCATGGGGATGACCGGCTTCATGGCGCATCCACCCGATTTTTGATGGCGCGCAACAAGAGCTCCAGCTCGAAGAGGCGCCCCTCAATCCGGTGCAGGTGGCTCTGCATGTCGTCAATCTCCTGCTCCGCCTTGTAATTGATGGCGAAGTCGATGATGGATTCATGCTTGTCGCGAGCGGCCTGGCGGTTCTGGCTCATCATGATCACCGGCGCCTGAAAGGCGGCGATGAACGACAGGATCAGGTTGAGCAGGATGAATGGAGGTTCATCGAAGTGAGGCAGGAACCGGACGGAGTTCCAGGTCATCCACAGCAGGAGAAACCCCGCGAAGCACAGGATGAAGGTCCAGCTCCCTCCGAAGCGGGCGATGCGGTCCGCCAGGCGGTCGGCCCAGGTGGTCTTTCTCATGTACTCCTCATCCAGATGGGCCATGATGTGCCGTTCGTACAGGTCCACCAGACGGTCAATCCGTTTGGCGTCGTCCTCGTTGATGGGGATGTCGAACCCCTCGAGGGTGGGCGCGCCCGTCATCAACAATTCCTGCGGCTTGACGTGGTACCGTTTCCGGCTCATGACCGCATCCCCGCTTCCTGCCAAACTCTCGCTTTAGCTTGCCCGCTTCAGACCGGTCTCTTGCGCCTGGCTCAGCGGCGTCCCGTCTCCCATCCGGGCGTGAGCTCCACCGGGTCCGCCTGCACCCGTTCCACCACCAGGTTTTCGTCCCCTGGCATCAGACGCCATCCGCGCCGGATGACGAAGCGCAGCCAGCTGCCGGCCATCCACGAGGTCACCAGGGCCAGCATCACCAGCACGGCGAAGAACTCGGCGTTGATGATCCCGAGGGCGTACGCCACCGTCGACAGCACGATGCCGGGACCGCCGCGGGCGTTCATGGCGGCCGCAAGGTTGAGGCTCGTCAGCCGGTCGCAGCGGATGGTCCGGCAGGTCACGTACACCACCACGGTCTGCACCAGCGTGGCGAACAGGAGATAGACGAGGAAAAACCCTATCGGGAACCGATGCGCCAGGTCCAGCTGCAACCCCACCACGGCGAAGTACACCGGGATGAACAGCGAGAACGACAGCTCCCGCGTCCCCGCCTCAATCCGCTCCAGAAGGCGCGGTGGCAACGTCAATTTGGTCGCCACTCCGGCCAACAGCGCCCCGTACATCACATCGACCTTCAGATACCCGGCGATGTCGGACAACACCAGCAGGATGAGCAGAAAGTAGCCGAGAAACGAGGCGCGGAACAAAAGGTTCGCACGGCGCGACGTCACTCGGCGCAACACCCACGGCACCACCACGGTGCACACCCCGAGAAATCCGAACGTCACCCCGAGGCTCTTGAGCAGGATGGCGGCGTTGACCGTTCCGTGGCTGCTGACGAGGCTGGAGGCCACCGCCAGGGCGACCCACAACAGGATGTCATGGACCCCGGCCACGGCGACAATCACCTTGGCGAACCGGGAATGAAGGATGCCCAGATCCGCGAAGATCTTGGAGATGACGGGGATGGAGGTGACCGCCACCGAGATGGCGATGACAATCTTCAGCGCGGTGTCCTGATGTGCCGGGCCCATGAACGAACTCGGGTCCCACACCGCGGTCAACAACCACCCCGCCAAGAACGGCAGGATGGTGGACGCTGCGATGATGGATACGCCGATGCGCAGGTCGGAGGACTCAAACCGCGCCTGAAACTTGAGCCCCGAATGGAACATCAGGAACATCAGGCCGAGCTGCGACAACAGCCCGAACAAGGTCCCCTCCGCCGGAAAGCCGAGGAACATCGTGTGGAAGACGCCCGGAAACCAGGCGCCGAGGACGGTGGGCCCCAGCACCAATCCCGCACCCACCTCGCCGATGACGCGCGGAATGGCCAACCGCTCGGCGAGATATCCGAGAAGGTGCGCCACGGCGAGCAGGGCCGCGACCGCGAACAAAAAGTGAACCAGATCCGCACCGGCCAGACTGAACACGGCAGACCCCTCCTTCGGTTTCTTCCGTCCATGGGACGGTGAGATACCGTATGAGCGAGTCCGCCGTCTGTCCAAGGCGGACACCCCCGGTGGACAAACCCCCAAGGGGATTTGGACGCGAAAACAGGCGGGTATGCCGAAAATCTGTGCGACGGTGGTATCGAAAAGAAAAGGCTCCTGTGGCAGAACCACAGGAGCCATCATCCTCGACGGGCGTTTGTACGGTGAGCTCCATCACCGGATTCGTTTGCCTCCATCATATCCGGCGGCGCGCCGGGAGGTTCCGGTCAGAAGCCCGTTTTTACGGGATCAACGCAGGGACCCGCACGCCTCCGCGGCTTCGGGTGCGTCACAACGCCGTCGTTTCACACGCGATACGCGGCGCGCCGGATCCCAAAGACCCAGCGCAACCGGTTCAGAACATGCGCTTGACCGCCGTCAGGTGCTTGCGCCAGTACGACCCCGGTTTGACGGACAGGTACCCGACCTTGCCGAGGCCGCCGCCTTCCTGGATCATCCGGCCATCCCCGACGTAGATGCCGACGTGTCCTCCGTTGTCGAAGATGAGAAGGTCGCCCGGTTGCATCTGCGAGATGGGCACCCGCCAGCCGACCGAGGACGCCTGCGTCCGGGACGCTCCGCTCATCCGATACCCGAGCGCGTGGTGATACACGTACGCGGTGTAGTTGGAGCAGTCGAACCCGTACTGCCCGCGGTCCTCGTTGTGCCCCCAGATGTACGGCGTGCCGAGCTTGCTCTTGGCCACCTTCAGCACCGCGTTGACCTTCGCCTGCCGAGTGGCCGAAGGTGTGGCCAACGGATGCACGGAGGCATCGTAGCTCACACCCGGCGGCAGGTGAAATCCGCTGCGGGTGGTCCCCGACGCGCGAAGGCTTGTCCATTTATGATTCGTCGTGATGTAACCCGTCCGGTTGTGGCTGTCGCGGACGTGCCACCAAGCCGACGTGCTGCCCGGAATCACCTGCAGCACCGTGCCCGCCGGCTCCAGCGCGATGCGCCTGGAACCCAGCTTCGGTTGCGTGATGAGATACGCTCCCCGGGTGACGACCACCTGTTCGTTGGTGGCCGCCGACGCGGTGGACGCGGTGAACGGTGCCAGCGGTGCCAGCGTCGCAAAGGCTGCGGAAGCCGTCAGAATCCATCTGCGAATTCGGGTGGTGTTCAATTCAATTCCTCCTTACGCCTCCGAGGTTAGTTGACGGGTTTGGGCCAGAGGACGCCCTAGCCTTTCGGCATTCACCCCAAAAAATCGTCCCCCGTACCGGACGGTGGTCCGGATTCGGCTGATTGAATTTCGTCCTCGACGGGACGAACACGCGTATCCTGAGGGTAACATGGAATGTGAAAGGGTTAAATACAAAACTTGTGGTTCTATTTCCTCCGCCTGCTAGGATGACGGGCTCGGCAAACGGACGAATAGGGATTTCCGTGTTCGGTCATACTGACCGGGTGTGAGTGTTTCTCCCGGAACGGAGTGTCATCATGCCGACCACACACGAGGTGTTGTATCAGTCCATCATCGCCTTCATCGTCCTGTTTGTCATCGCTCGGGTTCTCGGAAAACGTCAGGTGGCGCAGCTGAGCTTTTTCGATTACATCGTCGGGATCACCATCGGCAACATCGCGGCCAGCTGGTCGTTGGACGAGGTCAAGACCCGGCACGCCGTGGCGAGCCTGCTTCTGTGGTGCGTGCTGTCGCTCCTCGTGGCCCTGCTCCAGCGCAAGTCCTACCGAGCGCGGGTGTTTTTGGACGGCCGTCCGATGGTGGTCATCCAGCGCGGTCAGATCCTGGAGAGGAACCTCAAAAAGTGCCACCTGTCCATCGAAGAGTTGATGCTCATGCTGCGGGAGAAGGACGTGTTCAAGGTCTCCGACGTGGAGTACGCCATCTTCGAGATGAATGGGAAACTCAGCGTTCTCAAAAAGTCGGAGGTCATGCCCCTGACGCCCAAGGACGCCGGCGTGACCATCACTCCGGAACATGAACCGCGCCTGGTGATCATCGACGGGCACGTCATGGAACGTTCGCTGCGCGAGGCGGGGTACACTCGCGAATGGCTGTTGGAACAGATCCGCAACCAGGGAGCCCGCGACTTCCGGGACGTCTTTTTGGCCCAGGTGGACTCCAATGGGTCCGTGTACGTGGACCTCTACCGTGACCACCCGCCGCATCCAGAACCGAAGCCCAAGGCCATGGTCGCCGCGAATTTGAAAAAAATCCAGGCGGACCTGGAGACGTTCGCGATGGAGACGCGCAACCCGGAGGCCAAACGGGCCTACGCCGAAATGGCCGAGCAGCTGAAGGCGTTGTTGGACCGCATCGCTCCGCATTTGAAGGACTGATGCGTCAAGGAAGGCGCATGGGCTCCTCCCTCTCACAGATCAGCCACCCCGCAACGGAAAGACGGAAGCGGCCGCCCATTGGGGCGGCCGGCTTTACGGTGCCCCCTCTTTCAAATCCGCGACGGCGGCGTTGAGCACCGTCCCATCCTCCAGGTGCACCTGCGCGTACCCGGTGGATTCATACACCGCGTCGATGTGCACCGGCTGTCCGCGGTACTGCACCGGGATGATGCGCGGGGACTCCAGAATGGCTTTCACGCGTTCCATGTCCATGCCGTCGCCTCCTCTCTGTGATCGATATCGGGTGCAGGATGTCCCGTCCGGCCCGCCCGTATGCGTTCCCACCGGCGGTGGCACCGAACCGGTGGCGCGGACATATGGTGTGCTAACGAGTGAGGAGGTGGGCGGTTGGCAGCATTCATCAATCTCGGCGCCGTGGTCTTCGGCGGAGCCAACTCCAACCAGGTTCTGGTGGCCAGCGGCCAAAACATCCAGAACGCCTGGGACTCTCACTCACCGAACCTGAGCAACCTGGGCACGGTGATGGGTTCGGGCTCTCTGCAGTGGGTGGGCAGCGCATGGTTCAACAACTGGATGCCGGTTGGCCAGCCGATCACGGACCCGGATCTCAAAAACAACGGAAACGGACTGTTGCAGGGCCCGTAGCAGGCTCGGAGGGTCCGGACAGGGACCTCCGGTCATGACGCTCGGGATGCGGACATACATTCAATGGTGATTGTCCCAATCCGAGAAGGAGAGCTGCCCATGACCGGCGTCCTGCCCGCGCTTTTATGCGCGGTCTGCTATTCTCTCTCGTACGTCCTGTTGCACCGCGGCCAGGCGGAGCTGGAGAGCGAGGACAACGGCCTGCTCCCCGTGCTGGTGGTCGGTGCCCTGACCCTCGGCTTCGCCGCCGTGATCCGCGCGGTTCACAGCCCCACCCCCCCGTTTCCCGCGACCAGCTGGGCCGGGTACGGGCTGTGCGCCGTCGGCGGGATCATCGGCACGATGCTCGGGCGGATGTCGCTGTACGGGGCCATCCGCCTCCTCGGCCCCACGCGCGGCGTGGTGATCGGCACCCTGGAGACGATGGTGACCCTGGCGCTGGCCACCCTGTTCCTGCAGGAAACGCTCAACGGCGACCGACTGGCGGGCGTGATCCTCATCTTCGCCAGCATCGGGGTGCTTCTGTGGGAGCGCATCCATCAGGCACAGCGTTCCTTCCTGACGCTCGGCATGACCCTCGGGATGGCGGCCGCGCTGTTCAAGGGCACCGGCCACTTTCTGCGCAAGTGGGGCATGAATCAAGGGCTCGATCCGGTGGTCGCCGCCGCCATCGACCTCGTCGCGGCCTGCCTCAGCTATCTCGCCGTCCTCGCGGCCTCCGGGCGCCTCGGTGCATACGTCCGCGTGTACACCCGCAGTTTCAATGTGTATCTGTGGTCCGCCGGTTGCCTGTCGGCCGCCGGCGTTCTGTTGTTCTTCGTGGCCGCCGCCAGCTCCCCCATCTCCACCGTGGCGGTCATTGTCGGCCTGGAACCGGTCATCGTCGCCGTGCTGTCGGCCGTGGTGTTGCGGGGGTTCGACCGCCTGACCGCCTGGACCGCGGTGTACGCGCTGCTGGCGACCCTCGGCGTGATGCTCGCCCATTGACGAGACGTCTCGAGAACCCGCATCACCGGTGGGCTCCACCAAGGCACAGGAGGGATCACGATGTGGGCAGCGTGGATGGCGAGCGTGCTCTGCGCCTTGGCCGTCTGGTCGGGCGCGCGGGTGGTCCGGCCTCCCGGCGACAAACACGGGGCCACGTCCAACCGGTCCCTGACGTGGTCCGCATTCGGAGCCGGTGTGTTGTTGGTGGCGGTGTTGGGGGATTTCCTGCCGGACATCTGGGATAAGACAAGCGCCGCGCCGTGGTGCGTCCTCGCCGGCGTGCTGGTGCTGTGGGCCGCGACGGCGTGGTCCGACCGGGCGTACGCACGCATCGAAGGATTCTCCGTCGCCGGCGCCTGGGTGCTCGGGGCCGCCCTGTCCTTCCATTCGTTGGTCGAGGGCACTGCGCTGGCCCTGACGGGTGATGGGGCGGACGCAGACCGAACCCTGTTTCTTCTCGCGATGGTGGTGCACAAACTCCCGGAGGGTGTGCTTTGGGGAATGGCCCTCATGGCCGCGCAGCCACACGGATCGCCTGCCAGCGCAAGGATGGCCCGCCGGGTGCTCGCCATCCCGCCGCTGTGCACGTTGGCCGGGACGGCGCTCGGCTTCGGATTCGCGTCGGTGTGGCCGCCTCAGATCCTGGCGCTGCTGTCCGCGGGTGTGGCCGGCGCCTTGCTGTTCATCGCGATGGCGGAACTGTTGCCCGCCGTGCGCGAGCACGGTTTGAGTCAGCCGCGGTTGCACGGCTGGTTTTTCGCCGGCGTGGGAGTGATGTTTATGCTGACCCTGGCCACCCGGACCCTCGGCGGGTGACCGACGCCGGTCGCATTGAATCAGTGCGAATCAGTGCACCTGCACCGATTGCGGGGCCGTCATGATCATCACCCCGTGATCGATCACGTGATACATCACCCAGTACTTTCCCGGTTTCGGGAACGTGTACGACGCGGTGTACAGACCGTCCCCGGTGCGCTTGGCGTGCATCATCCGGTGCTCGGCCCCGGTTTGATCCGGCCACACCTCAAACAGAACGTCATCCAACTGGTTCACCGGTGCACCCTGGCGGGTCACCTGCACCTGAAGGGTGACCGCCTGTCCAACGGCCGCGTCCCGAGGCGCGGTCATCGCAACCGACGCCAGCGGCTTGTCCGAGGTCGCCGACGACGGGGGCGTCGCGGCGGCGCCCCCGCACCCCGCCGTGGCCACGACACATGCGGCCGCGAGCATCCCCCGGACCCACCCAAGAGGCCGCCCCTTCTCCCGATGCGCGAATGTCACAGCCAGTTCCACCTCGCGATCAGACTGTGGATGTCCTTCTCCATCTGCTTCGGATCCGGGTTGTCACCGAGATAGGTGGCGCGAATGTTGCCGTTTTGATCCACAAGCTCGGTCACCAGGGTGTGCGAGATGTACACCGAGTTCGGCACCGGCTGCCTGTAGACGCCCCAAGCCTTGAGAATTGCGGGAAGGTCCTTCGGATCCGGGCGCAGAAAGTACCAGCCGTCGTAATCCGGGTTGTAGTGCGAAGCCCACGCCCGGATATCCTGGACCGAGTCGTGCTCCGGATCGAGCGTCACCGAGACGATGGCCACCTTCGACCCGAACAGACCCTGCTGTTTCAAATCGTTCTGAACCTGCTCCAACCGGTAAGCCGTCAGCGGACACGGTCCTGGACAGTGGGTGTAAAAAAACGTCACCAATCGAATTTTCCCATCGAGTTGGCTGAACCGCACCGGTCTTCCGTCCGTGTTGACGGCCGTGAAATCGGACGCCTGCCCCATGACGGGCAGGGACCCGCCCCCCGCCCGCAACATGTATCCAACGCCCGCGGCGATGCCCAAGACCAGCACCGCCACCACCGCGTAAAACGCCCAACGCGCCCCGCGCGACTTCATCCGTCTCCCTCCTTCGGCCCGTTCGACCTCCGATCAGGGTCCGGACGGCCGACGA
Organism: Alicyclobacillus sp.; assembly: GCF_023511815.1. Classification (GTDB taxonomy): domain Bacteria; phylum Bacillota; class Bacilli; order Alicyclobacillales; family Alicyclobacillaceae; genus Alicyclobacillus_H. The sequence goes on along the minus strand of NZ_JAIMAV010000078.1, from coordinate 2,162 downwards.
AACCAAGCCAGGCCAAGCGCGACGAGAGACAACACCAGCGCGATCCCGGAGACCACCCCGGGCCAACCGACTGAAGCCTTCCCTGCCGATGCACCCGTTTGCGTGGAGGGCTGCGCCGCCGCGTTGGACGAATCAGCTCGCCCCGAGGTGGCGCCGGCCGCCGGCTGGCCTTGACCCGCCGGGGCCGAAGCCAGAATCTGTGTCACCGCGTGCGGGGTGTCCGTCCCCGGCTGGCCCGTCCACTCCACGATGCTTCCGTCCTGGTAGTACTGGTACGCGTCCCAGGCCACGTCGCCCGATTGACCGGGATTTTTCCCGATAAACGAAAACTCCTGAAACTGGCCCGGCAGAATGCCGCCCGCGCCGGCGGACCACGTCACCTGCGTGACACGGCCGGAGGCGTCCTTGGTTTCCTTCACCGTCCAGCCGGGCACGGGCTCGTACTGCTCAAACGTCACCCCGGCGGGGATTTTGAGCACCACCTTCACCGTCGGCACATCCTTCTCCGTCGGCACCCGCATCGTGTACTTCTCCCACGCCCCGACGGTCGAGGATGGCGGAGACACCGTGACGTGCGCCCACGCCGCGGGCATCCCCAACCACAGGGCACCCGTCAACACCCCGGCCCCGATCCGTCCTGCCAACTTGTTCCCTATCATACCATGCGCCCCCTCGTTCGTGAACGCCGTGATCGTTTTGTCCAACGCCTGTGCAACGCGTCTTCCCATGCAACGGGTCTTCGCCGTGACCGCCGATCGCTTTTCAGGGGATTGGGCTGGCCACTGTTCGCCGCAGCGACTTCCCCGGAATCACTGCGGCTGGCCGACCACAAACCGAAAGTCCGTGTCCCAATCGGACAAATCGGCCGTGAGGACATGCAGGTGTCCCCGCCACCGCCCGGCCATCGTCAGATACAATCCCTGCGCGCGATAGACGCCGGGCCCCGCCGGCAACAGCCGAACCGTCGCGGCCCCCATATCCATGTCGAGGCTGGTGAACGTCAGGGTCACCTGCTGAATCGCGGTGACGGGACGGCCCCCTCTGTCCGCCAGGTCCACCTCGAACCGGTTGTCGCCGACCTCATTCGGGTCGATGCGCAGGGTCGCCCGTACCCCGCCCGGCAACGTCGCGGTCTCATTCACCGGACCCGGCGTGGCGGAGGCCGGGGGCAGATTGGTCAGGTACGACGTCACCGCGAAGACCGCGATCCCCAACCCCAATTCGATGGCGATGGTCCGCTGAATCGTCCGTCGCCGCCGCGCCGGCGCACGGCGCGCCCGCATCCAGTGGTGGGCGGCGAGCCCGAACATCAGGAGAAACGCGGTCAATTTGAGAAGCAAGGTTTGTCCATACGCCGTGTGCACCCACGCGTATCGTGAAGGGATATTGACGGAGGCGGCGGACCACCCCGTGGCGACCAGCACGCCGACGCTCCCAAGCCCCCACGGAGCGAACCGGCGCATGGTCTCCCAGTATCGCGCTGCGCTCTCCTCCCGATTCCCCGGTGCGGCGACCCCGCCCAGCCCGACCCCCATCCCGGCGAGGCTCCCGATCCACAGCGTCGCGGCGGCCAGGTGGAGCGTGTCCATCGCGATGGACCAGGCGGGATGCGGGCCCGAGACGGCATGCCCGCTCGCGCTCATCGTGCCCATGATCCCGACGCATGCCGCGAAGGTTCCCCAGACCGCGAGGGGACCGGGCCCGAGGCGGCGCATCGCCAGTGCGGCCACCGTCAACCCGAGGCGCGCCGCCCACAGGGTGCCGAAGCGCGTGGAAGCCAGGGTCGGCCACCAGGTGGAAGGCGACAGCGCCCGCCCCCAGCCCACGCCCGCGTCCAACCGTGCCTGCAGCGGAAGGGCCGCCAGCACGGCACAGACGAGCAGCACCCATCCGACCCTCTGACAGTGGGCGAGCCGGAGCTTCACGCCCGCCTCTGTCCGCAGCGTCTCCGGAAGGACGAACCGCCGGAAGGCCAGGGTGCCCGCCGCGAAGGACAGCCCGAGATAGCCGGCCCAGCGGATGAGCACGGCGTCCCATCCCGGCGTGTATCCCGTCACCGACGCCTGTGTCACCGGTGCGCCATGGCCGACGGAGAACGGCAGGGTCCCCGCGACCGGATGACCGTCCGCCGACACCACCCGCCAGTGGGCGGAATACAGCCC
>NZ_JAIMAV010000077.1 GCF_023511815.1 Alicyclobacillus sp. | reverse complement strand
TCCACCTGACGCGCCGGCTGGAGGAGCTCGGTCTGCCGTACGAGCTGTGGCATCTGGACGAGGGCCGGGTGGATTTGACGCAGGAACCGCCGCAGGGGGTGTTCTACTCGCGCATGAGCGCCTCCTCGCACACGCGGGGACACCGCTTCGCGCCCGAGTTGACCGAGGCGGTGCTCGCCTGGTTGGAATCGTATGGGCGGGTGGTGTTCAACGGATCGAAGGCGCTGCGGCTCGAGGTGAGCAAGGTCAATCAGTACATGGCCCTGCGCCGGTACGGGATTCTCACACCGCAGACCGTGGCGGCGGTCGGAAGGGAGCATGTGCTGGCGGCGGCGGAGCGATTTGCGGGACGGCCCTTCATCACCAAGCACAACCGGGCCGGCAAAGGGCTGGGGGTGCAGCTGTTCCACTCGCTCGAGGCGTTGCGGGAGTACCTCGACAGCCCCGCCTACGAGGAACCGGTGGACGGCATCACGCTGTTGCAGGAATACATCCAGGCGCCGGAACCGTACATCACCCGCTGCGAGTTCGTCGGCGGGAAGTTCCTGTACGCGGTGCGGGTCGACACCTCGCAGGGCTTCCAACTCTGTCCGGCGGATTCCTGCCAGATTGGCGATCTGTTCTGCCCGGTCGGCGAGTCCGTCCCGAACAAGCCGAAGTTCCAGATCCTCGACGGGTTTGACGACCCCATCCTGCGCCGGTACGAGGCGTTTTTGGCCGATCACGGCGTCCAGATTGCGGGCATCGAGTTCATCCGCGACGCGCGGGGCGTGATCTACACCTACGACATCAACACCAACACCAACTACAATTCGGACGCCGAGGCGGCGGCCGGCGTGTCCGGGATGCGCGCGGTTGCGGAGTTTCTCGGGGCGCAACTCCGGCTGATGGAGGCGGAATTGGCGGCGGCCGCCAACTGAGGACGGCGGGCCGTCTCCGATGGCCGTTCCGATGGCCCGGGCGGGGCTCCGGCGCCTGGCCGAGGCGGTGGCCCAACGCCCAACGGCCAAGCCGGGGCAGACGCCTTCCAGCATCCCGCCGGGGGACGGGGCGTCGAGAAGACCGAGCACAGTGGAGAGGAGAACACAGACGAGCATGAGATACGGATTCTGGATGCCCATCTTCGGGGGCTGGCTGCGCAATGTCGAGGACGAAGGGATGCCGGCGACGTTTGACTATGTCAAACGCGTGGCCCAGTCGGCCGAACGGTGGGGATACGACACCACCCTCATCGCCGAGCTGTATCTGAACGACATCAAGGGCCCGGCGGCCGACTGCCTGGAGGCCTGGACGACGGCGGCGGCACTGGCGGCCGTCACTGAGAAACTGGAGATCATGACCGCGGTGCGGCCCGGTTTTCACAACCCGGCCGTGACGGCGAAGATGGCGGCGAACATCGATCGGCTGAGCCAAGGCCGCTTCACGCTCAACGTCGTATCCGCCTGGTGGGCCGAGGAGGCGCGCCAGTACGGCGGCATCTTCACTGAGCACGACAGCCGTTACGAACGAACGCTGGAGTTCGTCGACGTGCTGAAGGGGATGTGGACGCAGGAGGAGTTCTCCTACGAGGGCAGGTTTTATCAGATTCACAACGCTCGGCTCGCGCCGAAGCCGGTGCAGCGACCGAATCCGGTCCTGTACGCGGGGGGAGAGAGCGAGCGCGGCAAGGACACCATCGCCGAGTGCTGCGACGCCTACGTGATGCACGGCGGCACCGTCGAAGAGGTGGCCGCCAAGATTGACGACATGAAGCGCCGCCGGGCGGAGAAGGGCCGGCCGCCGTTTCGAAGCTTCGGCATGGCGGCCTACGTGATCTGCCGCGACACCGAGGAGGAGGCGCAGGAGGAGCTAGCGCGGATCACCGACGTCAAGGCGGCCAGTGGATACGCCAGCTTCGAGGATTTCACGACCAAGTCGCAGCTGGAGCTGAAGCTCAGCCTGTACGACTATTCCGTGTCCAATCGCGGCCTGCGGCCGAACCTGATTGGGACGCCCGAACAGATTGCGGATCGCATCCTCGCCTACGAACGGGCCGGGGTGGACCTGCTGCTGCTCCAGTTCTCCCCGCAGCTGGAGGAGATGGAGCGCTTCGCAAAAGACGTCATGCCGCTGGTGGAAAGCCGCCGGGTGGACGCGGGTGTGACGCCGGGCGCCGGATCGCACGCCGCACGATAGACGTCCAACGCGGAAGCGGTGGGGACCCAGGCCCGTGTGACATCGGACGCCCGGGCGGGGCAATGCGCCGGGGATGAGGAGGAACCGGGATGTTTGAGACGATACGGTATGAGGTCGATGGGGCCATCGCGTGGATCACGCTCCATCGGCCAGAGCGGTTGAACGCCATCACGCCGCAGATGCTGGCGGAACTCCGAGACGCGTTTGCGGACGTCCGGCGGGACGACAGGGTGCGGGTCGCCGTGTTGACCGGCGAAGGACGCGGGTTCTGCGCCGGTCAGGACCTGCGGATGGTGGATTCCGGTGCGGGCGAGGCGAGCACCATCGACTACCGCAAAACGGTGGAGAACGGCTACAACCCGCTGATTGAGGCGATGACCTCGCTGGAGAAACCGGTCATCGCCATGGTCAACGGGGTGGCCGCGGGCGCGGGGGCGAGCCTGGCCCTGGCGTGCGATCTGCGCGTCGCATCCGATCAGGCTTCGTTCGTCCAGGCGTTCGTGCACATCGGCCTCATTCCGGACTCCGGGGCGACGTGGTTTCTGCCGCGCCTCGTCGGCCTCGCGAAGGCGATGGAACTGACGTTCCTCGGGGAGACCGTGTCCGCAGAGGAGGCGTGGCGCATCGGGCTGGTGAACCGGGTGGTGCCCCACGAACAGTTGCGTGAAGAGGTCGGGCGACTGGCGGAACGGCTGGCGACGTTGCCCACGACAGCCATCGGTCTCACGAAGCGGGCGTTGTACGACGGGCTTCACGCATCTTTGCACGATTCGCTTCAGCGCGAGGCCATTCTGCAGCAGCTGGCGGGGCAGACCGAGGATCACCGCGAGGGGGTGCAGGCGTTTCGGGAGAAGCGCAGGCCGGTCTTTCGCGGCCGGTGAGGATGCGGCGAAGGCCTTGAGACAGGCGATATTTTCCGGTTGCCAACCGCACGATGACTCGCTAGGATGATACACGTTTATGAGTTTCTGTTGATATTTATGCAGAGGACCCGCCGCCAGGCGGGTCTTCGGATTGAATCCGGACCCGCGCCGTATGCCGGCGTGGGTCTTCGAGCGAGGAGTGTGGCGCATGGCCAGCGTTCGTCTTGAATCGCATCCCGCGCCGGCGAGCGGTGCTCCGGAAGACCGGACCCCCGCCGCGGCGGGTACATCCGCAGCGTTGGGCGCCCGGGCCCAGGATGCCGGCCTGAAGCGTGCGCTTCGGCCGCGGCACCTGTCGATGATCGCCATCGGTGGCGCCATCGGGACCGGGTTGTTTGTGGCCAGCGGATCGTCCATTTCCACCGCGGGACCCGGCGGGGCGTTGCTCGCCTACGCGATTGTCGGTCTCATGGTGTACTTCGTGATGACCAGCCTCGGCGAGATGGCGACGTTCATGCCGGTGGCCGGATCGTTCGAGCAGTACGCGACTCGATTTGTCGATCCCGCCCTCGGTTTCGCCCTCGGCTGGAACTATTGGTACACCTGGGCGGTGACGCTGCCGGCGGAATTGGCGGCCGGCGCGATGGTGATGAAGTACTGGTTCCCGAACACGCCCTCCATCGTCTGGAGCGCGCTGTTCCTGGCGTTGCTGTTCGTGCTCAACGTCGTCTCCGTGAAGGGGTACGGCGAAGGCGAGTACTGGTTCGCGGGCGTGAAGGTGATCACCATCCTGGTGTTTCTGGCGGTCGGGCTGCTGATGATCTTCGGGATCCTCGGCGGTCACCCGACCGGGTTCCACACGTTCAACACGGGCGGATCGCCCTTCCACGGCGGTTGGTTGGGTCTGTTGTCGACGGTGATGGTGGCGGGGTTCGCGTTCCAGGGCACGGAGCTGGTGGGCCTCGCCGCCGGGGAGAGCGAAAACCCGCGGGAGACGGTGCCGAAGGCGATTCGGCAGGTGTTCTGGCGGATCCTGCTCTTCTACGTGTTGGCCATCTTTGTCATGGGGATGCTCATTCCGTACACGGATCCGAACCTGCTCAACGCCAGCGTGGACAACATCGCCATCAGTCCGTTCACCCTGGTCTTCCAGCGGGCGGGCCTGGCGTTTGCGGCGGCGGTGATGAATGCGGTCATCCTGACCGCGGTGCTGTCGGCGGGCAACTCCGCGCTGTACGCCTCGAGCCGGATGCTCTGGGCGCTGGCGCGGGAGGGCAAGGCGCCGCGCGTGTTCGCGCGGGTGGGTCGCCGCGGGGTGCCGATGAACGCCCTGTACGTCAACACGGTGATTGGGTTCGTGGCGTTCCTGTCGTCGCTGGTCGGCAACGGGGCGGTGTACACGTGGATGCTCAACGCCGCGAGCCTGACGGGCTTTCTCGCCTGGCTCGGCGTCGCGGTCAGCCATTACCGCTTCCGCAAGGCGTATCTGGCGCAGGGCCGGGATCTGAACGATCTCGCGTACCGGGCCAAGGCGTACCCGTTTGGTCCCATCCTGGCGGCGGTGCTGTGCGGCGTCGTGATTATCGGGCAGGACATCAGCGCCTTCGTCGGCGGCCACATCGACTGGGCGGGCGTGCTGGCGACCTACATCGGCATTCCGCTGTTCCTGGTGCTGTGGTTCGGGTATAAGCTGATCAAGCGCACAAAGGTCGTCCCGCTACACAAGGTGGATTTTGACGTCCGCGCATGAGGCGGGCATGAGAAAATGGAACAACCCGGGCGCGCGTGGCGAGGGATGAGGCACCCACGCCCGGGACGGGCGTCCGCCGTGGGGCCGGAGGCATGCGCGATGTCGCGCATGCCTCCGGCCCTGTCTTTTACGTCGAGCCCTCGCGTCCCCAATCACCCTTGCGGGGCGCGCCACGCCGCCGGATGGAACCGCGTCGCATGCGTCGCCTGGGTCCCGAGGGGGGATAAACGATGCCGCCCCGGGCTTGCCGCCGGGTGTATCATGACAGAGAGAACGGGGAGGCGGATCTGCATGGACCTGCGGTTTGACCATCTGATCCACGCGGTCAAAGACCCGGATCGGGTGCGCCGGGAATTCGCGGAGGCGTTCGGCTGGCACACGGTGGCCGGTGGGGAGCACCCGGGATTCGGCACTCACAACGCGCTTGCCTACTTTGGTCTTCCGTACATCGAATGGGTGGGCGTTCGCGACGAGGCGGTGGCGGCGCGGCGACCGTTCGGACGGGATGTCCTGCGGGCGGTGCGGGCGGGCGGTGGGCCGTTGCAATTCGCCGTCAGGACCAGGGACATCGAGGGGCTGGCCCGGCGGTGGCGCGCGGCGGGGCTCGTGCACGAGGGGCCGGTCGAGGCGTCGCGGGTGCGCCCGGACGGCGTCGTCCTCCGCTGGCGGATGCTGTTTCCGGAACAGGTGCCGGGGCGGCTGCTCCTGCCGTTTGTCATCGAGTGGCCGCAGGACGATGAGCAGCGCCTGGAGGGATTGCGGCGGGATGAACTGGTGCTTGACGGACCGGGCCAACCGGCGCTCCGCCAGCTCCACCTGGTGACCGCCGATCTCGCCGATTACCGGCGGCGCCTGGAGGCGTACTTCCCAGGGGCGGCCATCGAGCGCGAATCCACCATGGCTGGGTCGGCGCTCCGTTGGCCGTGCCACGGCGTGACGGTTTGGGTTTGGGAGAAGGGCCCGGGCCTTTGCGCCGTCGGCGTGAAGGCGCAGGAGGCGCCGTTTCTCGCGGTGTTTTCACACCACGCCGCGCGGGGGTCCGAACGGGGGCCGGAGGATCCCGCGGCGCTTTTCGCCGGGGCCTGTTCACCGATGCACGGTCTTCGCGTCGTGATGACCGAATGAGTGCGGGCGTGGACCATCCCGAGCGGGAGCGATGTGTGCCAACGCCCGCCGCGCCGAGCACGCCGACGGACGGGCGGCGGGTGCGCGGCCGCTTCGCGCCAAGCCCGACGGGGCTTTTGCATCTGGGCAACGCGTTCACGGCGTTGGTGGCGTGGCTGCAGGCGCGCCAGGTGGGCGGGGACTTTGTGCTTCGGATGGAGGATGTGGACCGCGCGCGCTCCAAACCGGAGTACGAGGCGCGCATCCTCGAGGACCTGCGGTGGCTGGGTCTGGACTGGGACGAGGGGCCGGACGTGGGCGGGCCGCGCGGCCCGTACCGGCAGAGCGAGCGGTACCCCCGCTACGAGGCGGCCCTCGCGCGCCTTGCGGCGGACGGGTGGTTGTATCCGTGTTACTGCAGCCGTGCGGACCTGGCGTCGGCCGCCAGCGCCCCGCACGGCCTTGCGTCCGAGGGGCCCGCGTATCCGGGTTGGTGCCGCCATCTGACGCCGGAGGAGCAAAGGATGCGCGCCAGGCGCAAGACGCCCGCGCTGCGGTTCGCTCTGCCAGAGGGGCGCGGGGTGGCGTTTGCCGACGGGATCGCCGGGATGCGGACGTTTCCGCCGGGCGCCGGCGGAGATTTTGTCGTGAAGCGCGCGGACGGAATGGTCGCCTACCAGCTCGCGGTGGTGGTGGACGACGCCCAGATGGGGGTCACCGACGTGGTTCGCGGCTGGGACCTGCTCGACTCCACCCCGCGGCAGCTGTATCTGTACGAGGCGCTTGGCCTTCGCCCGCCCCGGTTCGCACACGTCCCCCTGTTGGCCGCTCCGGACGGGAGCCGGTTGGCCAAGCGCGATCATGCCATCACGTTGGCAGGGATGCGCGAGCGCGGGATCCGTCCGGAGACGCTCGTCGGTTGGTTGGCGCATCTGGCCGGATGCACGGATCGGCCGGAACCGGTTCAGCCGAACGACCTGATGGGGCGTCTGGATTTCACCCGCATCCCGCGCGAGCGGATCTCGGTGCCCCAACGCCTGTGGAGGCTGTTGTTGGAGCGCGCGTGAGAAGGCCGCCGATTGGCGGGGGTCCGCCTGAAGACTCACGCTCTCCGGCGCGCTTTTCGTAGCGCAGGGAGGATCCGCCCCGTGACCTGGCGCACATCCCGAGGATGCCACAGGGCATACGCTGGCGGTGAACGAAGCTCGCTTGTGGTACAATTCATGTTTGGTCCCGGCAATGGCCGACTTCATCCTCCGGCCGGCGATCCCGACGGTGCCACGACGTCGAATCTCTCGGCCGGACCGGGCGCATAGGACACACACCTTCAGCCACAGTCTAAAAGAGATTCCGGCATGACCGGAGACGGAAAGCAGGGAGTGGACATGGCGACGAGACGCATCCGATCGGCGCCCGCCACCTGGCAGGCGCTGTACGGGCCCAACCTGGGCTGGGCCCTGGAGCTGTATGAGCAGTATCTGCGTGACCCACAATCCGTCGACGACGAGACGAGAGCCCTGTTCGAGCGACTGGGTCCGCCGCCGGCGGGGCTCGGCGGCCAACCCTCGGCCAGCGCCGTACAGGTCTCATCCGCGCCCGCCCCGGCCGAGGCGGACGTGCAGCGCATCGTGGCGGCGCAGCGGCTGGCCCGCAACATCCGTATGTACGGGCATCTGGAGGCGCACATCAATCCCATCGGTCAACCGCCCGCGCCCGCGGCCATTCTGAACCTCGACCACTACGGTCTGACCGAGGCCGACCTGGCGCGGATCCCCGCCCATTGGGTGTGGGCGCACGCCCCGGCGGACGTGCGCGACGCGGGGACGGCTCTCGCCCGGTTGCGCCGCTTGTACACGGGCTCACTCGCGTACGAGTTCGCGCATGTGCACAATCCGGAGGAGCACGCCTGGTTGACGCGGCGGGTGGAGTCCTCCGAGTGGCCGCGTCCATTGCCGGCCGATCAGGCCAAGGCGCTCCTGCGCCGCCTGATTGAGGTCGACGAATTCGAGAAGTTCCTGCATCGCACGTTCGTCGGGCAGAAGCGGTTCTCCATCGAGGGCGTCGATATGCTGGTGCCGATGCTGGATCGGCTGATCTATCTGTCGGTCCAGTCGGGGGCGCGCGACATCATGATCGGCATGGCCCACCGTGGTCGGCTGAACGTGCTGGCGCATGTGCTCGGGAAACCGTACCAGGCCATCTTCTCCGAGTTCCACGCCGCACCGAACAAAGAGCTGGTGCCCTCGGAAGGGTCCATGGGCATCAACTACGGCTGGACGGGCGACGTCAAGTACCACCTGGGGGCGAGCCGCGAGGTCGCCGAGGGCCAGGCGGTGCAGGCGCGCCTGCGGCTGGCGAACAACCCGAGCCACCTGGAGTTCGTCAACCCGGTGGTCGAAGGGTTCGCCCGCGCGGCGCAGGAAGACCGCAGCGCGGCCGGCGCGCCTCGGCAGGACATGGACGCCGCGGTCGCGGTCCTGGTGCACGGCGACGCCGCCTTCCTGGGCGAGGGCATCGTGGCCGAGACGCTCAACCTGTCTCAGATTCCGGGCTATGCGACGGGCGGGACCATTCACATCATCGCCAACAACCAGCTCGGGTTCACCGCCATCCCCGAGGAGGGGCGCTCGACGCGGTACGCCAGCGACCTGGCCAAGGGCTTCGAGATCCCCATCGTCCATGTCAACGCGGACGATCCGGAGGCCTGCCTGGCGGCCCTGGAGCTGGCGCACGCCTGGCGAGACGCGTTCCACAAGGATTTTCTCATCGATCTCGTCGGTTACCGCCGCTGGGGCCACAACGAGGGGGACGACCCGGTGATGACCCAGCCGCGCATGTACGACGTGATTGCCCACCATCCGACGGTCCGCGAACTGTACGCGAAGCGGTTGGTGGAAGCGGGCGTCGTGCAGCCGGACGAGGTGGCTCGCATGGAGGCGGAGGTTCGCGAGCGGCTGCGTGAGGCGTACAGCCAGGTCGGTGCGCACGAGAAGGAGGCCGAGCCCACCTGGAAGCACACCGGCGAGATGCGTCAGGTGACGGCCGGGCCCGTCACGCGTGAGGCGCTCGAGGCTTACAACGAAGCGATGCTGGAGCGGCCGGAGGGCTTCACCGTCTATCCCAAGCTTGAGCGCATCCTGCAGCGCCGCCGGGCGGCGTTCACCGATGCGAACGGGCGCGTGGACTGGGCGCACGCCGAAGCGCTGGCGTTCGCCAGCATCATTGCGGAGGGGACGCCCATCCGCCTGACCGGCCAGGACTCGGAGCGAGGTACCTTCAGCCAGCGCCATCTGGTGCTGCACGACCACCGCACCGGCCAGACGTACACGCCGCTGCAGCATCTGCCGCAGGCGCGGGCGTCGTTCGCGGTGCACAACTCCCCGCTGACGGAGGCGGCGGTGATCGGCTTCGAGTACGGGTACAACGTGGAGGCGCCGCAGACCCTGGTTCTGTGGGAGGCGCAGTTCGGCGATTTCGCCAACGCGGGACAGGTGCTCATCGACCAATTCCTGTCCGCGGGCCTGGCCAAGTGGGGCCAGCCGTCGGGGCTCGTGCTGCTGTTGCCCCACGGCTACGAGGGACAGGGGCCTGAGCACTCCAGCGCGCGCCTGGAGCGGTACCTGCAACTGTCGGCCGAGCACAACTGGCGGGTGGTGTACCCGACGACGGCGGCTCAATACTTCCACCTGTTGCGCGACCAGGCGGCCCGCCTGACGGTGGACCCGCGGCCGCTTGTCGTGATGACGCCGAAGAGCCTGCTGCGCAACCCTCGCGCGGCATCCACGGTGGACGAACTGGCCGGCGGAGCTTTTCGGCCGGTCTGGTCGGATGCGAACACAGACAGGCCGCAAAAGGCGGTGCGGCGCCTGGTGCTCTGCACCGGCAAGGTCGGGGTCGATCTCGCCGCCGCCCTCGAGCAGGCGGGCGGCCAACCGGAGTGGCTGGCGGTGGCGCGCATCGAACAACTGTACCCGTTCCCGGCGGACGCGTTGCGCCGGTTCGCCGAGGGGTTCACGAACCTGAGCGAGTTGGTGTGGCTCCAGGAGGAGCCGGAGAACATGGGAGCCTGGGGATACATCCGGCCGCACCTGATGGCGCTGTTCCCCAAGGTTCCGATTCGGTACGTCGGCCGGCCCGAACGCTCGAGCCCGGCGGAAGGCCTGGCGGATGCGCATGACGTGATGCAGCGACAGATCATCAATCAGGCGCTCAGCGAGCAAGGCCTGTTGGTGCATGCGGGGAGGGAATCGCGATGAGCGATGTGAAGGTTCCGGAGCTCGGTGAATCCATCGTCGAGGCGTCCATTCTCAACTGGTTGAAACAGGAAGGGGACGCCGTGCAGGAGGGGGACGCCCTCGCGGAGTTGGAGACGGACAAGGTGAACGTGGAGGTCATCGCCAACGAGAGCGGCGTCCTCCAGCGCATTCTGAAAGGCGCGGGTGAGACCGTCGCGGTCGGCGAGACCATCGCGGTGATTGCCGCGGCGGGGGCCGCGCCCGCAACCCCGGCCACCGGCGCGCCGGCGGCGGACAAGCCGGCTGAGCCTGCGGCTTCGCCCGCCCCGGCCGCTGGACCGGCCGCCGGATCGGCCGCTCCGGCTCCGGCTGCGGCCGCTCCCGCCGCTGCAAGGGCTTCTTTGTCCGCCGCGCCGCAGACCGCGGTTCAGACACCACCGCCGGGGGCGGAGCTCATCGCGCCGCGACCCACCCCATCCGTCCGCCGCATGTTGCGTGAGCAGGGCCTGGATCCGGCGCAACTCGCCACCAAGCCGGGGGCGGCATCCGCCGCTGCGCCCGCGGCTCCGGTTGCACCCACCCCGGTTGCGCCGGCGGCTCCGGCGCAGGCGCCCGCTTCGGCCGCACCCGCCGCCTCCGCGCCCGGCGCCGCCGCGGGAACGGATCGGCCGGATGAAGAGCGCGTCCGGATGTCGCGCCGGCGCCTGACCATCGCGCGCCGGTTGGTCGAGGCACAGCACACGGCCGCGATGCTGACCACGTTCAACGAGGTGGACATGACCAAGGTGCTCGAGGTGCGCAAGCGCCGCAAGGATCGGTTCAAGGAGGAGCACGGCGTCAGCCTCGGGTTCATGTCCTTCTTCACCAAGGCCGCGGTTGCGGCGCTCAAAGCGTTCCCGCGCCTGAACGCCGAGATCCAGGGCGAGGACATGATCCTCAAGTACCACTACGACATCGGCATCGCGGTCGCCACGGAGGGCGGCCTGGTCGTTCCGGTGGTGCGGGACGCGGACCGGCTCAACTTCGCCGAGATTGAGCAGGCCATCGCGGACCTGGCGGATAAGGCGAGGAACAACAAGCTGACGCTCGCCGATCTGCAGGGTGGCACGTTCACCATCACGAACGGCGGGGTGTTCGGGTCGCTGTTCTCGACGCCATTGCTCAACGGGCCGCAGGTGGGCATTCTGGCGATGCACGGCATCCAGCAGCGCCCGGTGGCGGTGAACGGCCAGGTGGAGATCCGGCCGATGATGTACATCGCCCTGTCGTACGACCACCGCATCGTCGACGGCAGCGAGGCGGTTCGCTTCCTGGTCAAGATCAAGCAATTGATTGAGGACCCCGAATCGCTCATGCTGGAGGGATGAACGAGCCCGCCTCAGGCGGGCTCTTTTTCAACCCGCGAGTCGAAGTCCTCGGTGCAAAGTGGCGTAGGACCTGATATGCTGTCAGCAGAGAGGACAGCGTAGGGGGGCGGACTCAATGGTGGACGCGGGCGACGCATCCCGCAAGATTCGCGTGTTGGTTGTGGACGACCATGAGCTGTTCCGGCAGGGGGTCTGCACGATTCTCGGCCGGGCGGGCGATCTCGAGGTGGTGGATCAGGCGGAGGACGGCCGGCAGGCGGTCGAGAAATGCCGGCAGCACCTGCCGGACGTGGTGTTGATGGACATCAACATGCCGGTGTGCGACGGACTCGAGGCGACCCGGCAGATCAAGCGGGAGCATCCGTATGTCAAGATCCTGATCCTCACCGTGTCGGATGCCGAGGAATCCCTGTTTGAGGCGGTCAAGTCCGGGGCGTCCGGATACGTGTTGAAAAACGCAAGCCCGCAGGAAGTGATGGACAGCGTCCGCCGGGTGAGCGCCGGCGAGCCGGTCATCCCGGGGAACCTGGCGATGCAGATCATCTCCGAGTTCTCCAAACCGGTGGTCAAGCCGGTGCAGCAGCAGGTCGAGCAGCTGACGGAGCGGGAGATTGAGGTCCTGCGGTACCTCAGCGCCGGCGCGACCAACAAGGACATTGCGCAGGCCCTGTACATCAGCGAGAACACGGTCCGCAACCACGTGCGAAACATCCTGGAGAAGCTGCACCTGAGCAATCGTGTGCAGGCCGCGGCGTACGCCATCCGGGAAGGTTACGTGATGAAAAAGGATGAGGACTGACACGCCGGGAACTGTGGCAGGTGTGTGAACAGAGGCATGGCTTCGTTGACGGCTGACAAAACGGTGTGACATAGTGTTGACGGCGGTGGAAGACGGAGGTGAGCAGAACGTGTTCAAGGACGTGTTGAACGCGCTGGAGAGTGCGCTCAAGGAGCTGTCCGACATCAATCTGGCGTTGGACGAGGCGCTCGTTGTCGCGGTGACGGACCACCGCGGGAACATCACGTTCGCCAACGACAAGTTCTGCGAGATCTCCAAGTATTCCCGCGAGGAGCTGCTCGGGCAGAACCACCGCATCATCAACTCGGGATATCATTCGAAGGAATTCTTCCGCCAGATGTGGCGCACCATCGCGCGCGGCCACGTGTGGCGAGGCGAGATCCGCAATCGGGCGAAGGACGGGTCCTATTACTGGATGGACACGACCATCGTCCCGCTGTTGAATGAAAAGGGCAAACCGTACAAGTACGTCTCCTTCCGCATCGACATCACGGAACGCAAGCGTACGGAGGAGTTCCTGCGCCGCTCCGACAAGATTGAGGCGCTGGGCCAGCTCGCCTCGAGCATCGCGCATGAGATCCGCAACCCGCTGGCCGCCATCAAGTGGTCCCTGCA
>NZ_JAIMAV010000076.1 GCF_023511815.1 Alicyclobacillus sp. | reverse complement strand
TCCAGGTGCTGCATCACCGGGTCGCGCAACCCCGGATGGATCACCGGTACGTAAAAGTTTACCACACGAAACACGAGCAACAAGGCGCAGTAGGAGAGAAAAATACGCACGGCGAAGAAGAAGCGGTCCCAACGAATCGAGGTTCTGTCCCGCATCCACCACACCGCGGTGCCGAACAGGATAAGACCGACCCCCAGGGCCGGAGGGATGAACCGCCCGTAAATCCCGGCGATCACGCCGACCACGCGCCAGTGGTACCCGGGCTCGCCCGCCATCTCGTCCAAACGCGCGCCAAACGCAAAAAAGATGAACAGGGCCGCGGCGGTGGCCGCCAGGCCCAGCCATTCAAAGGTTTCGAGGCGCCAACGCGCCGAACTGTCTCTGCTCATGAGCCCCTCCCGTGGATTCGGCGGCTGAGGCGCACCGGATGTGTTTCTGACGAACGCATCCGGCCACGAGCCTGGATGAAGCCGGACCACGTCCATGATACCACGGAATCGCGGTCCTTTTCGCATCCCCCACGGTCGTCACGACCGCCTCCCCCCGTCCCGCGGGGCCCGCGCTTGAACAGCGTCGCCCAAGGGGGTCATGGCTCGACGTCCCCCAGGTGGATGTCGTACGCGGACTGCAGCGCCCGCGCGGTCTGCGGACCAACCACGCCGTCCACAGCGAGCCCCATCGCCTGTTGAAAGGCCCGCACGGCCGCTTCGGTCCCGGGGCCGAACACGCCATCCACACTGCCGCGGTAAAAGCCGAGCGCGGAGAGCATCGTCTGCAGCTCGCGCACATCCTCCCCCGGGGGCACGTACCGATGCAGAAGGCGCGCCGTGAATACCTGGCCGGTGACGGTGACCAGCGTCCCGATGGGCACGGTATTGTACACCCGCAGCACGTCCTCGTTTCGCATCCGGACACAACCGTGCGTCACCGAGCGCCCGATGGACGACGGATCGTTCGTCCCGTGGATGCCGTACCCGCCGTTGGGCACCGACAGGCGCATCCACGCCGCCCCGAACGGCCCTCCGGGATTTGGCGTTTTCTCAATGATCACCCAGTCCCCGAGCGGCGTCGGTGTCGACGGTTTGCCGGTGGCCACGGGATAGGTGGCCGTCAGCCGCCCACCCTCGTACAGCCCCAACACATTCCGCACGGTGTCGATGGTGATGTGCCATCGTCCGCCACCCCATTGGACATTCTCGAAGCCGAGCGCCGTCCAGGTCGCGGGATCGACCACACCGTCCGGGCGCAGAGAGCTTCGCCGCTGGAACGCCTCCACCGCCCGCGCGGTCGCCGGCGTATACACCCCATCGAACGGGCCCGTGTACAGGCCGAGCGCAATCAGTCTGCGCTGCACCGCCATCACGTCCGGGCCTCGCATGGGCGGGTCCGTGACGCGCAAGAACCGGCTCGCCAACACCATCCCCCGCCCCTCCCCCCTGTAAAAATGTGTGCGTTTTCAGTCGAAGGATGTCGTATTATACTTTTTCTATCGATCCACCAGATCTGTATCAGAGATTCCAACCGGTTTCGGCACACCGTCCGGGGAAATTCTCACCACGCGTCCACGATGGAGGAACCTGCATGAAAAAGACCTGGCTTGCGGCCGGCGCCCTGCTCTCCACCTTCTGGGGATTCGGGGGTGCGGCCATGGCGGCAACCACCGACACCTACACCGTGCAACGGGGCGACACCCTGTACAAAATCGCGACCAAACTCGGCATCTCCCTGGCCGACCTGGAGCGAGCCAATCCGCAGATCCCGAACTTCAACGTGATCTGGCCCGGCGAGGTCCTGCACCTGCCTAGCCAACCGACCCCGGCCGACACCGTCATCGCCAAAGCGATGGCGCTCCTCGGCACCCCGTACGGATGGGGCGGAAACACGCCGCAGACCGGATTCGACTGCTCCGGATTCGTCCAGTACGTGTTCGGCCAGGTGGGCGTGGCGCTCCCGCGCACCGCGCATGAGCAGGCGACGGTCGGAACGCCGGTGTCCGTCAGCCAGTTGCAGAAGGGCGATCTGTTGTTCTGGAAAGACACCTATGCGAACAGCTGGGCGAACCACGTCACCCACGTGGGGATCTACCTGGGCGGCGGGGATGTCATCGAGTCCTCGAGCAGCCACAACGGCATCGGGGTCATCGTCGTGCACAACATCTGGCAGAGTCCGTATTACACCAGTCACTACTGGGGTGCCAGGCGCGTCCTGCCGCAACCGTGACAAATCCCGCACGGTCTTCGGGCACCCTGTGGTGGGATGAATGACGAATCCGCGGGCGGACCGGACGGCCCGCCCGCGCCTCTTGGGGAGGCGTGTTCATGGAATTTTTGAATGGTGCGCTCAACCCGGTCGTCACCATCGCGCTGTGCGCCGTCTTCGCCTGGCTGGTGATCCGCCGGGATGCCTGAACGCGGGCGCGGGCGTCGCCGACCTCAACCCAGGCTGCGGCGGCGCAGCATCTGGCGCGGCGGTTCCTCGGGCTGCGGAAGGATCTCCAGCTCCTCCAACATGCGGCTTCGCTCCTTGTCGGCCCCGACCAGGAAATAGATGTTGGCCGACAGCGCCAGCGCCGTGACCAGGATCCACAGCACCGTGAACGTGCCGCCAAGCCCCGGTTTCAATTCGGGCAGCCTCGGCAGCGCGTACGCGGTCAATCCGACCAGAGCGCAGCTGTACACCAGCGCCCGGTTTCTCGCGTGCGGCACATCCTTCATTTTCCGCCTCACGCCCATCCCTCCCTTCCTCGGCCACGCGGG
Organism: Alicyclobacillus sp.; assembly: GCF_023511815.1. Taxonomy (GTDB): domain Bacteria; phylum Bacillota; class Bacilli; order Alicyclobacillales; family Alicyclobacillaceae; genus Alicyclobacillus_H. The sequence continues at coordinate 10,533 of NZ_JAIMAV010000076.1, read as the reverse complement.
TTCTGGTGAACCCGCCCAACAGGGCTCCGGTACATGCTATGCCCGTCCGGGGTCGTCCATGCCATGCATACCCGTCGTTGCGGTGCGGCATCTTAGTCTGCGGAGGCCAACTATCTTGAGGAGGGACCCGCATGAGCGTGCTGGAGAACTGGGATCGGTGGAAAGAGTTCCTCGGCGAACAGGTGGACAAGGCTCAGGCGATGGGCATGTCGAAGGACAAGATCACGGATGTCGCGCACCGGATGGGTTCATTCTTGGCGGATAAGGTCGATCCGAAGAACCCGCAGGAGCGTTTGCTGAAACAGATGTGGGACGTCAGCAGCCCGGATGAACAGCACACGTTGGCTTCCATCATGGTGAAGATGGCGGATCGCGCGCACTGAGCGCCCGCCAAGGGTGCGCCGCGACCGCTTGCCGCGATGCCACGGATGCGCCGGGATGCCGGACGCCTCCGGTGCCGCGGACCCGTGCGCGGCTGCACCGGGGATACAGGGGTTGGCGATGCGCTAACCCCTGTTTTCCTGGATGACCGGGTGCGGGAACAGGGCGTCCTCGAGGCCCTTGCCCAACAGCTGGTAGATGTCCATCAGCACGCTGGTCACGTGGCGCTCGAGCGCCAGGTACTCGGCAATGTCCTGATTCAACATGACGACTTGAGTCAACTGCTCGAACCGCCGCCGCTCCTCCTCGGAGGGCGTCTTCCCCTCGGCGAACTGCGCCTGAAACTCCCACTCACGCCGCCGATAATCCTGCAGCATCCGGAGTGCCGATTCGTCCTTTTCGAGGCGGTCATGGACTTCTTTGAGTCGCTGAAACTCGGATGTGCCCCGGATGTCCTTTAGCAGCGCATGGGCCGTATCGTACGGATTCATCCCATCACCCCCGATTTTGTCCGGCATGAGTATATAATGAGGGTTGGAGCAAGGAGGCGGCAACATGGCTGACGTTCGAACCTTGTACGACTGGGCGGGCGGAGACGAGACCATCCGCCGGCTGGTCGAGGTGTTTTACAGCAAGATTCCGCAGGACGAGGACCTCGCCCCGATCTTTCCGGAGGACCTGACCGAGATTCGCCACAAACAATACCTGTTCCTCACGCAGTTCTTCGGCGGACCGCCCCTGTTCTCGCAGGCGTACGGGGCGCCGATGCTGCGGGCAAGGCATCTGAAGGTGCCCATCACCCGCCGGCACGCGCGGGCCTGGCTTCGGCGCATGAGCGAATCGCTGCAGGAGATCGGCATCTCCGGACCGCTGTACGAGGTCATGATGGAACGGCTGACCCGCGCCGGAATGCACATGGTGAACACGGAAGAGGAGGATGTTCCCGCCGCTCCGTGAGGAGGAATGGTATGCCCAACGGATCGCGCATCGCCGAACTGCGCAAGGGCCTTGGCATGACGCAGGCGCAGCTGGCGTCGGCCACGGGCCTGAGCGCGAGCACCATCGCAATGTATGAGACCAACCGGCGCACGCCGGATCCGGAACAGCTGGCGAAGCTCGCGCACGCCCTCGGCGTATCGCCGGCGGACCTGGCGCCGGAGGGGGACGCTTCGGCCGCTACACCGGATCCCGACCGGGTGAACGAATCCACCGCGCCACCCGCCGCACCCGCCCGAAGACGTGCGTCCGCCAAAGCACCATCCACCCCGCGGCCGGCCGCGAAAACGTTGCGCACGGCCCGGCGGGTGGAATCCGGCGAGACCGTCGCTGAAGCGGTGCCGCCGGATCCGAACGCGGGCGCCGTCGCGAACGAAACCGGTGGTGCCACGCCGGTGGAAGCGCCCGCAAGGCCCCCCGCCGACCCATCGCATGCCGGGCCCCCCGGAACTCTGCCGTCGGCAAGCGGCAGGCCCGCCGCGGGCGCGGCCCCGGCCGGCGCATCCTCGTATCCGGCCATCCCGCTCGACAAATTTGAAGCCCGTCTGATCCTCTTCCTTCGCATGAATCCCCAGGCGCGGGCCTTCCTCGAGGCGTACATCGCGGCCGATGAGCGGCGTCGCCAGCAGATCCACAAGACCTGGCGGCTGATCCACGAACTTCAGCGATAACAAGAATGGGCGCGGAGCATCCGCGCCCATCGGCGTTCATCCCGTGCCGTTGCCACCCGTTCCACCCCCGGCCGATCCGGCCGGCCCTCCGGTCCCGGCGGTGGTGCCGGTTCCCGTGCCGCCCACCGTCCCGGTGCCCGTGCCGTTCCATCCCGTCCCCGTTCCAGCGCCGGTGGTGCTGTTGCCCGAGGGCGGAAGGCCGCCGGTTCCGGCTGTGTTCCCCGCACCGGACGGGCCGCCGGCGCCCGCGCCAGACCCGGTGCCCGCGTCCGTCCCCGTCCCGGAATTGCCGGTGTCCCCAGGGCCGTTGTTCACTCCGTCCGTCCCCGTGCCGCCCAGATCCGGACCGCCGCCGCCCGTCGCGGGCGGAGCGCCCGCGGCGGAGGCGTCGAGCGTCACCGTGATGGACACCGGTTGCCCGACCGGTTGCTGCGTGCTCAGATCCAGGGCCTGGACGGTGTACGTGTACGACTCGCCCGGCTGCACGGCGGTATCCTCGTAGAACGGCTGCGTCGTCTGACCGATGACCTCCGGGCCGCCGCCAGCGGCGGCCGCCTCGGCGTCGCCCGCGTTGTCCGCCCTGGCCTTGTCCCTGCCCTTCCCTTTTCCTTTGCCCCGTCCCGCGTCCGCGGGTTGGGTCATCGCCGGCTGTGCCGGGCCATTGTCCAGGCGGCTGACCTGGAACAGGACACGCCCCGTCTGATCCGACTTCCAGGTCAACTGCACCGCCTGCGCCACCGGGTCCCAGGTGGCGTTCAACCCGTACACCGCCTGGCCCTCGGGCGCGGCGGCCAAGGTCGATCCGAACTGCTGCGGCGTCATGCCCTGCGTCGCAATGCGGACGATGTCGCCGAAGATCTTCGCCGCGTTGTAGGAGGGCGTGTGCGGGATGTCCGTCAGGTGGTGTTCCGGACTCGGCACGTCGTACCCGAGGTAGATGGATCCCACCATCGTCGGCGTGTAGCCGTCAAACCAACCGGCGTTGATCCAGTGCAGGTGGTCTCCGCTGAGCGACGCGTCGTACTGAACCGTCCCGGTCTTGCCGGCGACGCCCCAGCCCGGCACCTGCGCGGCGGTCCCCGTGCCGTACTGCACCACGTCCTGCAAAAGATCCGTCATCACCGCCGCGGTACGCGCCGACATCACCCGTTTGGCCGCCGGCTGAAAGGTGTACAAGGTGTCGCCGGCAGCGTTGACCACGCGGGTGATCAGATGGGCCTGCTGCTCAATGCCCTGGTTGGCAAAGGCGCTGTACGCCTGCGCCATGAGAAACGGAGACACGCCCTTCTCCAGGTTCCCGAGGGCGATGCTCAGATGCTGCCGGTCGTTGGACGTGATCGGGATCCCGGCGTTCGCCGCGAAGTCCGCCCCCGTCTGGATGCCGATCTGTTGCAGTGTCCACACCGCCGCCACGTTCTGCGACGTGGCCAGCGCGTAGCGGAGGGTCACCTGCGCGGGAGCGTTTGAATTGTCGTTGCGCGGCGCGTATCCTCCGCCAAAGTCGTGCGGCTGGTTGTTCAGGATGCTGTCGGGGCCGAACTTGCCGCTCTCAATCGCCGGCCCGTACACCACCAGCGGCTTGATGGACGACCCCGGTGAACGGTACGCCTGCAGCGCCCGGTCCATGCCGAGCGGCACAAATCCCTGTTTTCTCGATCCCGCCGCTCCCAGCACCCCGCCGGTCTTCGGATCGATGAAGATGGCGGCCCCCTGCGCCACCGTCCCGGTGGTCGGGCCCGGGAAGTCGCCGTTGTAGTTGGTGCTCCAGAAGACCGTGTCGATGGCCTTTTGGACCTTCGGATCGACCGTGGTGTACACCTTCAGCCCGCCCTGCAACAGTTCCTCCTGCGGGATGCCGGCCTGCTCCGCGTAGTGGAACAGGAAGTTGGTGAACAGCGGGTGGTTGTCCCACGCGTCGTCCGGCACATTGTGAAAGGACACCCCCATGTCCTTCACCGTCTGCGCCTTGGCGGCCTTCGCCTGCGCCTCCGTGATGTACCCGTACTTGACCAGGTTGTCGAGCACCTGGTTGCGCCGTTTTATGGCGGCATCCGGATGCTGAATCGGATCGTACGCGCTCGGAGCCTGCAGCAATCCGGCGAGCAGGGCGGACTGGCTCAGCGTCAGCCGCTGGCCCTTGTGCAGATCCACGCCGAAGTACCGGTACGCCGCCTCCCCGACGCCGACCGCGTTCTCGCCGAAAAAGGCGCGGTTGAGGTACATCGCGAGGATCTCCTGCTTCGTGAAGTGGCGGTTGATCTGCACGCCGAGCACAATCTGGCTGAACTTGCGAGACAGGGTCTTCTTGTCGTTCAGGTACACAATCTTGGCGAGCTGCTCCTGAATGGTGCTCGCGCCCTGGGCGTAGCTCTGCGTCCAGAGATCGATGAACGCCGCGCGCAGGATGCCCTTGAAATCGATGCTCGACGCGTCCCAGAAGTTGTGGTCCTCCGTCGCGACGACGGCGTTGACCAGGTCCTTGGGGAGCTGATCATACGTCACGTCGTACGCGCCCTGGCCCGCGATGGTCATGTACTCCTGTCCGTTTTTGTCGTACACCACCGTCGGTTGATGATGCTCGGTCAACTTGCTGGCGTCAAACGGATACAGCTCGACCAGAGCGAAAAAGCCGATGGTGAACACCGCGACCGCGGCGATGAGCGCCGCGAACAGCCCGGCCAGCACGCGGCCCGCCCCGCGCCGCGGTGGTCCGCCACCCGGCGGCCGGCCGCCTGCGCCACGGGCGCGGCCTGTGCCGCCTGCGCGGCCTATGCCGCCTGCGCGACCTGCGCGACCGACGCCCGCCGCGCCCTGGCGGCCGCCTGGTCGGGCTCCATCCGTCCTGCCCCTTGTATCCCGGGACCGGTTGCCGGTCCGGCGCCCGGTCGATGACGTCTTCGACGAAAAAGCCAAGGCCATCCCCTCTCCCGTCTGCCGGCCGATCCCACCCGGCCTCTAGTGGCCGGCGGACTCGGCGCGTGCGAATTGGTCGGGCCCTGCACACGACGGGCTGGGACGCCCCCAGCCGCTATTTACAATAGTACGGGGGAATTGTGGGGAATGGTAGGGCCGTCCGTCGACAGTTTGCCGACAATTGCCCAGGGGACGCGGGCGCTCGAACGCGGGTCAGCGGACCATCCCGTGCTGGGATCGGGCGTTGACGCGCCCACGCCCGGCCCCGGCCTTCACCCGGCGGTCCCGCACCCGAGCGCGAGCGGATCGACTCCCTCGACCGGTGCCCCCACGGCCGCGCGGCCGTGGCGGGTCCGGGGCCGTCTCACCTGCGGGTGCGTCCTGGAGCACCGCGTCGATCCGCTGGCGCCACCGCTCCAACTCCTCGCGCAACCGCGCCTCATTCGCACTGCGGATGGCCTGCTCCAGGCGCGGCCACAACCACTGCGCCAGCTGGCCGAGCACGCGCTGTTCCACCGGCCCGACCCTGGCCAGGACCTCCGCGATGGCGTCCCGAGCGGATGCCAGGAGGCGGTCCCGCAAGGTGGAGGTTGTATTGCCGGTGGGTGCCGATTGGGGATTCACGGGACGAACCTCCTCCATCGGGTCTGGGTGACCCCTGCATGAGGTCGTCACCCCGCTGAGATGACGACCGTCATCCCAGCGTACGGGGAGATCCCCCGCCGCGGTACGGCGGCCGTCCGCGGTACGGCGGGACGGTGGGCGGAATCACGAGGTCTTGCCCGGCGCCGTCCCCCCGGCGACCCGCGCGGGGACAGATCCCTCGTCCACCCGCAGCCGCCGGAAGGCCGGGATGCCGACGCCAATCGCCACCACGCCGGCGATGCTCGACAACCCGCCGATGGTCATGGCCACCCCCGGCGGGAACACCGTCCCCAGCCAGCCCGCCCGCAGGTTGCCCAGCTGCGGTCCCCCCGCTCCGACCAGATAGTCGATCCCGCTGATCCGCGCCAGGAACGCGTCGGGCGTCCGCGTCTGAATGATGGTCGAGCGAAGCACCACCAAAAACGTGTCCGCCGCCCCCGCGAAAAACAGGCACGCCAGGGCGAGCCACAGCGACCGGCTCGCCCCGACGAGCGCCATGCACGCGCCCCAGAACCCGCCGACGACGAGCACCGCCAGGCCCTCCCGGAGGACGCGGCGCAGGGGACCCGAGAAAACCGATCCCGCCAGCCCCCCGAACCCGGAGGTGGCCATGAGCAGGCCGAGAGACTGCGGGTTCCCGCCAAAATGCTCGGCGTTGAGCGCCGGCAGCAGCGACACCGACACCCCGAGCAGGGTGACGCTCAGGTCCGCGCAGAACGCGCCGAGCAACACCCGGTGATGAAACAAAAGCTTTAGCCCGTCCCACGACGCCCGCGGGCTGGGTCGGCGCGCCCCTCCCTCGGGCGGCATCGCAGGTAGGCGGCCCACCCCGTACAGCGCCGCCAAAAAGCTCACCGCGTCGACGGTGTAACACGCCTTCAACCCCCACACGCCGGCGATCACGCCGGCCAACGCCGGTCCGGCCATCTCCCCGAACCGCGTTCCGACCATGTTCAGGGCGTTGCCCGCCCGAAGCTGATCCTTTGGCAACAGCCGCGGCAGAAACGTCCGGCGAGCGGGGGCGTTGATGGCGCCGAGCACCGACTGCAGGATCAGAAGCGCGTACAGCACGGCCGGCCGGCGCAGATTGAGGTACGCCTGCAGCGCGAACAGCAGCGACACCGCCATCTGGCCGGCGGTGCCGGAAAGGACGAGCTTTCGCCGGTCCACCGCGTCCCCGATGCTGCCGCCGAGCAGCACGAAGACCATCGCGGGCAGCGCGCTGCACAAACCGGCGGCACCGACCGCGAGGGAGTTGTGCGTGAGGTTGTACAGCTGCAGGGTGACGGCGAAGGTGGTCATGAACCCGCCGAGAACAGACAGGCTCTGGCCGAGCCAGAGCCGACGAAACGCCGGAGAGATGCGAAGCGGCGTGATGTCGAGGAAGATGCGCGGCATATCGTGCCTCCCCATGACCGACGCTATTGAGAACGATGTCGATTTTTGCTAAACTTGATGATACCACATCGCGCGGACCTCCGCGCCCAAAATCCGCCGAGGACGAGGACGAGTAGTCCCTGGCGTTGCGTCCCAGAGAGCGGGGGGAAGGTGTGACCCCGTACGCGGCCGGAGATGAACATCCCCTCTGAGGCATCCGTCGAAACCGCGATGGGAGTAAGACGGATCGGTTCCCGCCCGTTATCCGCGGGGCGGAGCCCGGCAGGGCTCTGGCAGATGGAGCGCCGCCGGCGCCGGGAGGACCCCCGGCAGCCCTCGCCCGGTGCAAACGAGCGGCCGCGGGTGGACCCGCTCGGTCGTGGCACGCGAGGTGGGTCCGGACGTTCGGCAGGCGCTAAGTAGGGTGGTACAGCGGGAAATCTCCCGTCCCTTCGCGGGACGGGTTTTCTTTTTGACGGGCCCCCGCGCCGACCGGCCGGCAGGCCCGCGGGAACACCATCCATCGTCGCACAGGAGGATTCGGCATGCCACGCAAGGTTGACGCCAAGGAACCCGCCAAGGCCCGTGAAACACGGGTGCTGGAGTTTTGGAAGCAGCACGATGTCTTCAAAGAGAGCGAGCGCATCCGGGAGGGAGGGCCGGAGTGGGTCTTTTACGAAGGACCCCCGACGGCCAATGGCCGCCCGCACCCGGGCCACGTCCTGACACGCGTCATGAAGGACGTGTACCCCCGCTACCGGGTGATGAAGGGATACCACGTGCAGCGCAAGGCCGGCTGGGACACGCACGGGCTGCCGGTGGAGATTGAGGTCGAGAAAAAACACGGCATCAGCGGCAAGAAACAGATCCAGGCGTTCGGCATCGAGCGGTTCATCCAGGAGTGCCGCAACAGCGTCTTCACCTACGAGGCCACCTGGCGCGAGATGTCCGAGCGGCTCGGGTACTGGGTGGACATGGATCACCCCTATATGACCCTGACCGATGACTACATCGAGTCCGTGTGGCACCTGCTCAAGACCATTCACGACAAAGGCCTGCTCTACCAGGGCCACCGCGTCAGCCCGTACTGCCCGCACTGCGAGACGACGCTCTCCAGCCACGAGGTGGCGCAGGGCTACAAGGACGTCAAGGACCTCTCGGTCACCGCCAAGTTCCGCCTCAAACAGGACGTGGACGGCGTGCCCACGTACGTGCTGGCCTGGACGACGACGCCCTGGACCCTGCCGAGCAACGTCGCGCTCGCCGTCCACCCGGACCTGGAGTACGTCCTCATCCACTCCGCCGAGCGGGGGGAGAACTACTGGGTCACCGCCGGATTGAAGGAGCACTTCCTGCGCGAAGGGGACCGCGTGGTGGACACCAAAAAAGGGGCCGATCTCGCCGGACTCCCCTACGAACCGCTGTTCCCGTACGTGACGCAAGAGGGGCGCAAGCACATCATCGTCACCTCGACGCACGTCACGGACGAGTCGGGCACCGGTGTCGTCCACATGGCGCCCGCCCACGGTGAGGACGACTACCGGGTCTGTCAGGAAAACGACATCGTGTTTGTCCACTTTGTCGATCTCGCCGGTTGCTTCACCGACGCGGTGACAGACTTTGCCGGCCGCTTCGTCAAAGACGAGGACCTGAACGTCGATATCGTCAAGCACCTCGCCGCCCGCGGCCTGGTGTACGACAAGCACAGGCACGAGCACGCGTATCCGCACTGCTGGCGGTGCGACACGCCGCTCATCTACTACGCCATCGACAGCTGGTTCATCCGGACGACCGCCGTGAAGGACCAGCTCATCGCCAACTCCAACGGCGTCAACTGGATGCCCGGGCACATCCGCGAAGGACGCATGGGCAACTTCCTCGAGAACGTGGTCGACTGGAACCTGTCGCGCAGCCGGTACTGGGGCACGCCGCTGCCCATCTGGGTGTGCGACCACTGCGGCCAGACCCACTGCGTCGGCTCAAAAGCGGAGCTCGAGCGGCTCGCCGGCCGCCTGCCCTCGGAGCTGCACAAGCCGTACATCGACGAGATCACCTGGACCTGCTCGTGCGGCGGCACCATGAACCGGGTCCCGGAGGTGATTGACGTCTGGTTCGATTCGGGCAGCATGCCCTTCGCGCAGCTGCACTACCCGTTTGAGAACCAGGAGGCGTTCCGCCGGCTGTACCCGGCCGATTACATCTGCGAGGCCATCGACCAGACGCGCGGCTGGTTCTACAGCCTGCTCGCCATCTCGACGCTCGTCACCGGCCGGGCGCCGTACAAAAACGTGCTCGTCCTCGGCCACGTGGTGGATGAGAACGGGAAGAAGATGTCCAAGTCGAAGGGCAACGTGATCGATCCGTTCGAAGCGTTCGACATGCACGGCGCCGACGCGCTGCGCTTCTACTTCCTGTCGAACACGCAGCCGTGGAACTCGCAGCGCTTCTACCACAAGGCGGTCGCGGAGGCGAAGGCGAAGTTCATCGATCTGCTGCAGAACGTGCACGCCTTCTATGCGCTGTACGCCGGCATCGACGGGTTCAATCCGGCCCGCCACCGGGTGCCGGTGCACGAGCGGCCGCTGATGGACCGCTGGATCCTGGCGCGTCTGCACGACACCATCCAGCGGGCGGACCAGGCGTTCGATCGCTATGACGCCACGTCGGCCGCCCGCATGCTGCAGGATTTGGTGACCGACCTGTCGACGTGGTACGTGCGCCGCAACCGCGATCGGTTCTGGGCGTCCGGCATGGAGACGGACAAGGTGGCGGCGTTCCTCACGCTGTACGAGGTGCTCGCCGATATCAGCAAGCTGATTGCGCCGCTCACCCCCTTCATCGCGGAGGAGCTGTACCAGAACGTGGTGCGCGACGCCCACCCGGACGCGCCGGTCAGCGTCCACCTGTGCGACTTCCCGGCGGCGGACGAGACGCTGATTGACCGCGACCTGCTCGCCGAGATGGACGAGGTGCTCGCCGTCGTCGAGGCGGGCCGGTATCTGCGCAACGAGAGCAAGATCAAGACCCGCCAGCCGCTGTCGGCCCTGTTCGTCCCGGCTTCCAAGCGCGCCGTCCTGGAGAAGTTCGAGGACGTGATTCTGGATGAGCTCAACGTCAAGCAGATGCTGTTTGTTGAGCTCGACGAGATCGCCCGGCCGGAGCTGTATCTCAACCTGAAGGAGGTCGGCCGCTCCTACGGCAGGCTGGTCCCGGTGCTCAATCAGGCCGCCAAGCAGGCGACGCCGGAGCAGATCCGCCAGTTCCAGGAGACGGGCGAGGTCATCCTGGAGGGCCAGGTGATCTCCCGCGCCGAGGGCCACGCCGAAGTGCGGTACCACGCCAACTTCCCCGGTCTCGTCACGGTCACCCCGCGCGGCTTCGTCGGGCTCAACACGGAGCTGACGCCGGAGCTGGTGGAGGAGGGCTACGTCCGCGAGCTCATCTCCAAGATGCAGATGATGCGCAAGGAGGTGAACTACAACGTCACCGACCACGTCGCCTTCTCCGCCGTCGGCGATCCGGAGCTTCTCGACATCCTGCGCCGCAACGA
>NZ_JAIMAV010000075.1 GCF_023511815.1 Alicyclobacillus sp. | reverse complement strand
AAACAGCGCCCCGCAGACCCACATCTCCTTCTTCAGTTGCCGGCGGTGAAGCGAACGCAGGTGCAAAAACGCGATGGCCCCAATGACGAGAACGGCGATTACACAGCGGATCACGGGGCCTCACGCTCCACCGTCTCCTTGAGGTGCAGCGGCTCCGTCGCCCCGCCGGGGCGCAGCGCGTGGATGGAGACGTTGACCTGCACCGGCAACGTTTTGAACAGATCGTCCCACTGACCGCGGATGCGCATCCACACCCGGGGATTCGTTCGGTACACCTCGCGCCCGAAGCCAAAGATGTCGCAGTCGTTCTCCTTCGCCTTGTCCACCGCACGTTGCACGTAGTCTCGCACCTGTTCGCTGCACGCCCGGTTCACCAGTTCGATGTTCTCCTGCGTTCCCAAGTTGAGCGATGTGTCGTTCTCCACCACCTCGCCCTCCCCCTCCAGATTGACGTCCATCCGCACGACGCGTCCCCGTTGAATCACCGGATGCAATCGCGCGCTCATCCGGGACAGAAAGACGGAGACGTTCCCTTGTTGTTTGGGCAAAGGGGCGGTGATGTACCCGGTCTCGGTCTCTCCGCGGACCCACAGCAGCCCCCGGGTCTCCTCGTCGTTCAGATAGCCCTGTAGCTTGAAGTCTTTGAACATGGCGGTGCTGGACAGAAGGAACGGCTGGCGCGCCTCCGACTTTTCCCCAGTGGACTGGGTCATGCCGGAGCCCTGCGCCAATTCGACTGCGCCGGCGATGGGATCGATGCCCTCGTCGACCGCGGTGATGAGAAAGTCCAGCATGGTGATCTTCACCCCCGTGCCCTGTTCGATGAGCTTGCGCAACTCCTGCCCCGGGATCCGCTCCAGAGTCGACTGGGTCTGCAGGATCTCGTGGGCGGTGGAGCCTTTGGCGATGAGGATGTAGACCTGCAGCCGGTTGAGCGGGTCGCGCCCGAGCTGATCCAGCATCTCCCGAATGCCGCGCCGGGCCGCGTCCTCGCCGATGACGACCACGCGCCGGTGCGCCGTGTACAGGCGCCGGGAGAACTGCTCCTGCAGCTTCTGCTCCGCGTCCTTGATGTTGATGCCCTGCCCAGAGGCGGTGACGAACGCCCGCTGTCCCCCGCCGCCTCCTGCGCCCCCCTGCCCGCCGCCTCCCCCTCCGGCGATGCCGCCGGGGTTGGCCACCTCAGCCGTGACTCGTATGCTCTTTTCGCTTCCACCTTGTGCGGAGTCAATCCCGGTGGCCATCACAAGGGCCAGGTCTTTGAGTTCAACTCGGTCCCAACAGCCAGTGGTTAAAATACAGACGTTCAAAATCGTCATCAACGTGATAAGCCGTCTCTTCACTGGCGTCTGCTCCTCTTGTAAAGATGCACAATGTAAATCATGAAGGGCAGTAACATTTGAAAGAGAATGGAACTCATTGGGATGGTGTAGGTGAGAAACTGATCCATGGAGGCGGCGTCGCGAAAGGTCCACATCGTCGCCACCATGCAAAACAGTGTGGTTGGAAGTACCAGCGGACGGTAATTCGCCAATGCGAACAGCCTCTGCACGGCTGTACAAAGCAACCACAAAAACAAGGACACTTTAATAAAGACACCGTACACCCAAACGGACACCACGACGGGATCGATACGCTCAATAAAATTCGCGATGCTCACCTGGCGGATCGCCGTGTAAAAGGAGTAAGTCACGTGTCCAGTCAGTGGTCCCAGGACAAGAAAGGTATCCAAGAACACGAGAACCATCGTGGAACCGAGCATGGCCATTGTCCACCAGGTAATTCGAACGACGGGTTTCAATTCGCGAAGCCACGGGGTGAGGAAGCCAAGAATGAAGGTTTCGCTTAACCATGCCATGGGTATGAGGCTCCCACGTAGAAGCTCCGGGGCGGGTGTCGATAAAGCTGGTTTAAGAAGGTCAAAATGAAAGTCGCGCATCAAAAGCACCGTGGCGATCACGACGAAGATTTGCGCCATGGGAAGCATGAAGCCGGCGGCTCGCGCTATCACCTCCACACCAGCCCATGCGGCCAAACCCGTTAATGTCAAGAACAGCACCATGGTTATGGTGGGGGGCGTCCTCGCCAGAGCATACAGTGCCGTAAAATCGACAATTTCGTTGGTGGGGACTGTGATATATAAAACAAAAAAATAAATGTAAAGGATACACATTGTCTTTTCAAACCATTTGCCAATCAAATTGCCCGTAATCTGAATGAGCGTGCTTCCAGGGTAATGGGAACAGACCGCGGCAATGGATAAGGTAGATGCCAACACCAGGAACCACGCCGCGATGATGGAGATCCACCCGTCTTGGCGGGTGTACATTGCGACCACATTTGGCACGATCAGAATCGCGGTCGAGATCACAGTTGGAACAAGCAGAAACATGAGCTGGTTTGCGTCAATTTTCTCGTTTTCTGGCATGGCGGTGTCTCCTTCCTAACTCCACCATTCAGTTCGGGGGGGATGGCTTTTGCCCGGGCTTTAGGCGCTTTCGATTCCTGTCAGTGGCGGTCTGAGGTCGTTTCCACAGCGCCCACCTCGGTGCACGTATTAAGACATCTCGCAGATGCCACCCGTTGAGCGGCGCCAGCGGCTCGAAGTAGGGCACGCCGAAAGAGCGCAGCATCGACAGGTGGATCAGGATGGCGATGAGCCCGACCGTGATGCCGAAAAACCCGAGCGTCCCGGCGAGAAACAGAAGCGGAAACCGCAGCAACCGGATGGCGATGCCGATGCTGAACCGCGGGATGGTGAAGGACGCGATGCCGGTGGTCGCCACCACAATGACCATCGGCGCGGACACGATGCCCGCCTGGACCGCCGCCTGCCCGATGACGAGCGCGCCGACGATGCTGATGGCCGAACCGACGGCTTTCGGCAGCCGGACCCCTGCCTCGCGCAGGGTCTCGAACATGAACTCCATCAAGAACGCCTCGACCACCGCTGGGAACGGCGTGGCCTCTTGGGACGCTGCCACGTTCAGCAGAAACGTGGTCGGCACCATCTCCTGCTGAAACGACACCAGAGCGACGTAAAAGGACGGCAAAAACAGCGCGATGAACCCGAAACACAGGCGGAGCCAACGGATGGCGGTGGCGATCATCGACCGGGCGTAATAGTCTTCGTTGGCCTGCAGGCCCATCCAAAAGGTCATCGGGGCCACCAGGGCATAGGGCGTCCCGTCGACGAGAATCGCCACCCGGCCTTCCAAAAGTTGTGCCGCGACCACGTCTGGGCGCTCCGTGTCCATCAGGGTCGGGAAGGGGGACCACCAGCAATCCTCTATGAACTCCTCGATGTATCCGGTCTCCAGGATCCCGTCGATTTGAATGTCCCGGACCCGCTGGCGGACCTCTTCCAGAACCTGGTTGTCCACCACCCCGTCGATGTACAGGATGACCACGTCCGTGTTGGTGAGCGTCCCCAGATTCAGCGCCTCGACCTTCAGCTTCGGCGTCCGGATCTTTCGCCGCACCAGGCTCGTGTTGACGCGCAGAGTCTCCACAAATCCCTCCCGCGGGCCGCGAATCACCTGTTCCGTGTTGGGCTCCTGAATCGAACGCTTCTCCCATCCGCGAATGCTCGCGATGAGGGCGCGATCGCTGCCTTCGACAAACAGGCCTGCCTCGCCGGCGAGGATGCTCTGAATCGCCCGGGACAGGGTGTCCACGACCCGTGTCTCGCCGACGGGGACGGCGTGAAGCTGCAACCATTCCGCTGGGTTCGTCGCCCCATCGCCGGGATGCGGCCGGTCGAACAACAGCGGCTTGAGCACCATGTCGTCCAGGTGGCGGAAATCGAGCAGGCCGTCGACGTACACAATCAGCACGTCGCGCGGCCGCCGGGTGTCCGGCGCGGGTCTGCCGTCCTCCGGGGGCGTGACCCAAGGCGGCCCGTCCGAGTCCGTGGCCGCCGGTGTGCCAAAGCCGGTCCCGGCCGGCACGGGTGCGGAGGCTGGGATCGACTCCAACACGTCCTTCGCAGACAGGGCGTCGGAGCTTTCTCGCACCGGTGGGGTTCCCATGACCTCACCCTCGATGGACACCCGACGGAACACCACGTCCGAACAGTTCTGGAAGATCTGCTTGAGCGTCTGTTCCATGCGGTCGATGTCCGGGTCGATTTTGTCCTGATTCGCAGGGCTGACGATCGGTTGGGACTCGAGGATCGTCAGCCTGTCCTGCAGCGGTGGAGGAAGCTTTTTCGCCTCCCCTTTGAGGGGCTTTGGTTTTCGCACCACGTTCTCCGGTCCCCCCAAGGATTTCCTGACCCTTAGGTTGTCTGGATGGCATGGGTTCTATACCCAAGCCGCCATCTTCGACCGCGGTTCCATCAGGCCGGAACCGACGATCCGGCGGCCTCCAGTCGGTCCGGCCGCGGCCGACGGGGCGGCTGTGCTACAATGGTACGGAATGGTCATTGACAGGGAGCGAGGGATGATATGGCTGAGCGCCGCCCCAAGCTGGTTCTCATCGACGGAAACAGCATCGCCTACCGGGCGTTCTTCGCACTGCCCGCGCTGTCGAACGCGGAAGGGCAGTTCACCAACGCCGTCTTCGGATTCACGCAGATGCTGCTGAAACTGTTGCAGGACGAATCCCCGACCCACATCGCCGTGGCGTTCGACGCGGGGAAGGAGACGTTTCGCCACGGCATGTACGAGTCGTACAAGGGAACCCGGGAAAAGACCCCCGGCGAGTTGAGCGAGCAGTTTCCGCTCCTGCGGGAGGTGTTGCACGCGTTCTCCATCCCCGCGCTGGAGGTGCCGAATTACGAGGCGGACGACATCATCGGCACCCTCTCCAAGCGGGCGGAGGAGGCCGGGGTGGAAACCCTGATCGTCTCTGGGGATAAGGATCTGTTGCAACTGGTCAGCGATCGGGTGCACGCCGCGCTCACTCGAAAGGGCATCACCGAAGTGGACCGGTACAATCCCGATGCCGTCCAGGACCGGTTTGGGCTCACCCCCAGCCAGATCATCGATCTCAAGGGGCTCATGGGCGACACCTCGGACAACATCCCGGGGATTCCCGGCGTCGGAGAGAAGACCGCTGTGAAATTGCTCCAGGCGTACGGAAGCGTGGAGGAGGTCTTGGCCCACGCCGCCGAGGTCTCCGGGGCGAAGCTGCGCGAACGGTTGGAGACGTACGCCGAGCAGGCGCTTCTTTCCAAACGGCTCGCGACCATCCACCGCGATGCTCCGCTGGAGGCGTCCATCGAGGACCTGGCCTATCACGGGTACGACCCGGGCGAGGTGAGGCGCGTCTTTCAGCGTCTCGGGTTTCGGTCACTGATCGACAAAATTCCCCGGGCAATCGACACGCCCGAACAAAATTCTCCGGCATCCGACGGAAAACGATTCGAGCCCAAAATCGAACGGATCGACACCCTGGAAGCGTATCGGGACCTGATGCATCGCTTGACGAGCCCGGTCGGGATCCTGCCGGTGATGGACCGCGAGGACTACCAGACCGCGCGTCTGCTCGGCGTGGCGGTGGGGTGTGCGGATGGCGCGTGGCTGATCTCCTTTGGAACCGAGATCGGGCCGACGGATTTGATGGACCTGTGGAAGTCGGACCTGGACAAGGTGACCTTCGATCTGAAGTCCCTGGCGGTCCTGCTCGATGGGCACGGGATCACGCTCGAAAACGACGGGACCTGGTTCGACGCGATGCTCGGCAGCTACCTGCTCAATCCGTCCGACGGCGAGGTGAACCTGGTGGACATCGTCGAACGGGAGACGCACCGCCAGGTGGTTCCCGCGCCGCCGGGCGATCCTGCCCACGCCGACGCCCAGGCCCGGCTGGCCGCCTGCCTTCCCGCGTTGAGAAGCCGTCTGTACCCGGCGTTGGCCGCGCAGGAGGTGGACCGGCTCTACGGAGACATCGAGCTGCCGCTGGAGTTTGTCCTGGCGCGCATGGAGGTCCTCGGTTTTCGCGTCAACGAAGAGAAGCTGCGCGCCATCGGAAAGGACCTGGAGCGCAAGCTGGATGAACTGACGCGGCGCATCCATGAGCGGGCCGGAATGGAGTTCAACATCAATTCGCCGAAACAGCTGGGCGAGGTCCTGTTCGATAAACTGGGCCTGCCGGCGATGAAAAAGACCAAGACCGGGTATTCCACCAGCGCCGACGTCCTGGAGAAGCTCGCGCCGTACAACGAGATCGTCCAGGACATCCTGGAGTACCGGATGATTGGCAAGCTGTTGTCGACGTATGTGGAGGGGTTGCTCAAGGTCATCCGGCCGGAGACGGGACGCGTCCACACGCGCTTTCACCAGGCGCTGACCGCGACGGGGCGGTTGTCGAGCTCGGAGCCGAACCTGCAGAACATCCCCATTCGGGTGGACGAAGGGCGGGAATTGCGCAAGGCGTTCGAGCCCTCGTACGAGGACTGGGTGATTCTCTCCGCCGACTACTCGCAGATTGAACTGCGGGTGCTCGCGCACCTGTCCGGCGACGAGGCGCTGATGGAAGCCTTTCGAAATGGGGCGGACATCCACGCCAGCACCGCGGCGACGGTCTTCGAGGTGCCGATGGACCAGGTCACGCCCGCCCAGCGCCGGCAGGCCAAGGCGGTCAACTTCGGAATTGTCTACGGGATCAGCGACTACGGGCTGTCTCAGAACCTCAACATCCCGCGTAAGCAGGCGGCGGCGTTCATTGAGGAGTACTTCCGCAAGTTCCCGGGGGTCGCCCGGTACATGAAGGAGATTGTGGAGACGGCGCGGCAACAGGGCTACGTCACCACCCTGCTCAACCGGCGCCGGTATCTGCCGGACATCCGCAGCAGGAATTTCAACCAGCGCAGCTTCGCGGAGCGCACGGCGATGAACACGCCCATCCAGGGGTCGGCGGCTGACATCATCAAGCTGGCCATGGTGCGCATCGACCGGGCGCTGGCGGACTCCGGCCTGCAGGCACGGATGCTGCTGCAGGTGCACGACGAGCTGATCTTCGAGTGTCCGGAGTCGGAGGCCCAGGCCCTGGCGGAGTTGGTGCAAGAAAACATGGAAAACGCCCTGGCGTTGAATGTACCCTTGAAGGTGGACATTCACACGGGGAAGACGTGGTACGACGCCAAGTAATGGGCGCGCGTCGATCTGGGGGGAGAGGAGGGAGAAAGATGCCAGAGTTGCCCGAGGTGGAAAATGTTCGGCGGAACCTGGAGGCGCTCGTGACGGGGAAGACCATCGCCCGGGTGGAGGTGCGTCTGGCGCGGATTGTGCGCACGCCGGACGACGTCGGAGAATTCGCGTTGCGCCTTGCCGGGTGCACCGTGACCGGGGTGCGTCGCCGCGGGAAATACCTCCTGTTTGACGTGCCGCCGCACTGCCTCGTCTCGCATCTGCGGATGGAGGGCCGTTACAGCCTCGCGCAGGCGGAGGACCCACAGCCGCGGCACACCCACGTGGTGTTTCATTTCACGGACGGGACGCAGCTGCGCTATCAGGACGTGCGGCAATTCGGGACGATGGACCTGGTGCCCGCGGGGGGGCCGTACCCGCCCGGTCTTCAGGAGCTGGGTCCGGAACCGTTCGATCCCGCGCTCGACGCCGTGGCCCTGCGCGCCCGCCTGCACCACCGGCGGGCGCCCGTCAAGGCGGTCCTGCTCGATCAGACATGCCTCGCCGGCCTCGGGAATATCTATGTGGACGAGTCGCTGTTTCTCGCCGGCATCCACCCGGAGCGCCCCGCGGCGAGCCTGACGCGGGCGCAGTGCGCCGCCCTGCTCGAAGCCATTCGGACAGTCCTGGCGCGGGCCATTGAGGCCGGGGGATCGTCCGTT
This sequence comes from Alicyclobacillus sp., assembly GCF_023511815.1. Lineage (GTDB taxonomy): Bacteria > Bacillota > Bacilli > Alicyclobacillales > Alicyclobacillaceae > Alicyclobacillus_H. The sequence continues at coordinate 5,836 of NZ_JAIMAV010000075.1, read as the reverse complement.
CGCAGTTACGTCGACGGCTACGGGCGGAACGGCGGATTCCAGATGCAATTGAACGTGTATGCGCGGGAGGGACAGCCCTGCCGCCGATGCGCGACGCCGATTGAGAAATACCGGATCGCGGGCCGAGGGACGCACGTGTGCCCGGTCTGCCAGCCCGCGCCGCGCCGGCGGAGGAACGACCCCGCACGCAGCGCGGCCAGGAGCACAGGTGGACGCGGCGCCGCCAGACGTGCGGGGACGTCCGGTGAAGGGGGCATCGCCGGGAGCGCCGGGCCGGGGCCGGCCGGTGGAGGCGGCGCCGCCGCTGGCGGGCGTCGCGGGCGCCGTACCGCGGAGGGGGCCAACGGCCGCGGCCGGGCGAATGCCGGGATGGATGGGAACCGCACCTGGGGGGTGGAAGCGTGATCGTCGGATTGACCGGCGGGATTGCCACAGGCAAGAGCACGGTGACACAGATGTTGCGCGACCTCGGCGCCTTCGTGGTGGACGCGGATGTGTGGGCGCGCCGCGTGGTCGAACCGGGCACACCCGGGCTGCGGGAGATTGTGGAGGCCTTCGGACCACAGGTGCTGCGACCGGACGGCACGCTCGACCGCGCACGCCTGGGGGCGATTGTGTTCCACGACGAGGCGGCTCGCCAGCGCCTCAACGCCATCACCCACCCGAAGGTCCGCGCGGGGATGAAAGCGGAGACCGAGCGGTACCGGGCGGAGCATCCCGGGGAGCCCGTCGTGTGGGACGTGCCGCTTCTGTTCGAGGGCGAGACACGGTTTCTCGTCGACGTGACGGTGCTCGTCTGGTGTGATGAAAAGACGCAGCTGCATCGGCTGATGGCCCGCAACGGCCTGGACGAGGCGGAGGCCATGGCGCGCATCCGCGCCCAGATGCCGTTGGAGGAGAAAAGGCGGATGGCGGACTACGTCATTGACAACGGGGGCGATCTCGAGGCCACCCGGTTGCAGGTGGAACGCGTCTGGGCGAATTTGTGCGCGGCCGCGCGCGTGGAAGACGCCTGATGGTGGTGGTTCTGCGCAAACGCGCCGTCGCGGCGTTGATCGTTCTGGTGGGCGTCGTGTTCCTCATCACCTCCAACACCTTTTGGCGATGGATGTATCCCATCGGGTATCAGCCGGAGATCCGGCAGGCGGCGGCCGAGGCCGGGGTCGATCCGCTGCTCGTCGCCAGCGTCATCCGGGTCGAGAGTCAATTTCGCAGCGGGGACGTCTCCCATGCGGGAGCCATCGGGCTGATGCAGCTGATGCCGGACACCGCGCAGTGGCTTGTGGACAGGATCCGTTCGCAAACGGGATCGAGCGACCTCCCGCCGGGCGGAGCCATGAGCCCGGCGGAGTTGAGCGATCCCGCGGTGAACATCCGTGTGGGCACGTGGTACATCCGTTACCTGATGGATCGGTTTCAGGGAAATCCGGTGGCGGCCATCGCGGCCTACAACTCGGGCCCCAAACGCGTCTCCCAGTGGTTGGCGGACGGGACCTGGAACGGGCGGTTGAGCACCGCATCCGAGATTCCGGTCGGTGAGACCCGCCATTTCGTCGGCCGGGTGTTTTACAACTACGAGCTGTACAAACGGATATACGGGACGGACCCGGCGTGGCGCACGTCGTGACGGTGCAGGGTCCGGAATCGGGTCGCCTTCACGGGCGGCCCTCTGTTGATTTTGTCCGAAAACTGCTACAGTTAGGGCAACGAGCTCTCTGAAGGAGGAGATCCATGAACGCCATTCCACCCCGCGGACTTCACCCGGACGAGATCCGACAGGCGCTCGATCACATCTGCGCCCGCGACCTTCGCGCCAAAGGCGGGGATGTCTGGGCCTACGTGTATGACTCGGGGCTCCCCGAAGCGGAGGCGGTCGCCGAACAGGCCCTGCTGCGCTTTCAGAGGCTCAACGGCCTCGATTTCACCGTCTTTCCCAGCCTGTTGCAACTGGAGAACGACGTGGTCGGCATGGTGGCACAGCTGTTTCACCCGGGCCCGGAGACGGTGGGCACATTCACCAGCGGCGGAACCGAGAGCATCCTGCTGGCGGTCAAGGCCGCCCGCGACCGGTTTCTGGTGCGGCATCCGAACGTTTTGGTCCCCGAGATCATTCTGCCCGTCACCGCGCATGCGGCATTCCACAAGGCGGCCCATCTGCTGGGGCTCAGACCTGTCGTGCTCCCGGTAAACCACGAGACGTTCGCGGTGCCCACACAGGCCGTGGCGGATGCCATCACCGACCGCACCGCGATGGTCGCCGTCTCCGCCGTGAACTACTCCCACGGCGTCCTCGATCCGGTGGCGGAGATCGCCTCCCTGACCCTGGAACGGGACGTGTGGTTGCACGTGGACGCCTGCATCGGGGGATTCCTCCTGCATTACCTCGAACGCCTGGGCGAGCCAATTCCCCCGTTTGACTTCCGGCTCCCCGGAGTGTCGTCGCTCTCCGTGGACCTGCACAAGTACGCCTTTGCCCCCAAAGGCGCATCGGTCCTCCTGTACCGGGACGCGGAGCTGCGGCGCCATCAAATTTTCGCCTGCACCCGCTGGAGCGGGTACCCGGTGCTCAACACCACCCTGCAATCCACCAAGTCCGGCGGGCCGCTGGCCGGGGCTTGGGCGATGCTCAACGCGGTCGGGGACGAGGGATACCTGGGTCTGGCCCGGTCCATTCTTCAATCGCGCCGCCGCCTCGAAAACACGCTTCCCACCATCGGGGACTTCCGCGTTCTGGGACAGCCTCTGGCGGGGCTTCTGGCGTTCTCATCTCCCACCCTCAATCTCTTCTGGCTGGCGGACGCCATGCGGGATCGCGGGTGGTACGTTCAGGTTCAGCCCGGACGACCGGAGTACGGACTCGATCCGAGCCTGCATCTGACCATCACACCGGTGAGTGAACGCCGGCTTGACGATTTCCTCAAAGACCTGGACGACGTGGCCCGATTGGCCCGGTCCGTGCCCGCCTTCGCGCCGCTGGATGCCCTCCCGGCGCCCCAACCCGGGACACGGCCGACAAAGGAACAGGCCGACGCGATTCTGGCTCAGCTGGGGATCCTGGAGGGAGGGCTGCCGGAACGTATGGCGGATGTGAACGCGCTTTTGCGAGTGCTGCCGCCGGAGTGGACGGAGCAGATGCTCATCGATCTCGCCAACCGGGTCTTCCGATGGGAGGGTCGGGGATGACCAACCGGACGCGTTGGGTCGCCCTCGTGGGATTTGCGCTCCTGGTGTGCAGCACGCAGATCCTGTGGGTTTCGTTCGCCCCCATCACCACCCAGGCGGCTCGGGTGATGCACACATCCCCCGGGTTAATTGGCGACCTCTCGGCACTGTTTCCCGTCGTGTACATCATCATGGCGCTTCCTGCCGGGCGCTGGTTGGATGTCCGTTTTTCCGGCGCGTTGTCGGCCGGCGCCCTGGCGACCGGGCTGCCCGCCGCATTTCGGCTGCTGTTTCCGGAACACTACGCCTGGCAGTTCACCATGCAGCTGATCCTCGCCGCGGCGCAGCCCCTGGTCATCAACGCCATCTCCACGTTCGCGGCGCACGTCTTTCTCGCCGCACGTAGACCGCTTGCCATTGCCATGTCGAGTGTCGCCCTGTTTGTCGGCATCGTCCTCGCGATGGTGCTCTCCCCCGTCCTGTTCGCTGCCGGCGGTCTCCGGGCGGTCGAGGGCGTGGAGGCGATTCCGGCGCTGGTGGCCATGGGACTTGTGTTGATCACAGTGCGCCGGATCAAGCGCGCCGCGGATGGTGGTTCCGGCGTGATCGCCACGGATGGCGCGCGCGGTGCGATTGACGTGGATGGCGCGTCGGGCGCGAGCGCCGCGGATGGCGCGTGGGGTGCGATCGCCGCGGATGGCGGGTCCGGCGTGATCGCCGTGGATGCCCCGTCCGGCGCGATCGCCACGGATGGCGCGTCCGGCGTGATCGCCGTGGATGCCCCGTCCGGCGCGATCGCCACGGATGGCGCGCGCGGTGTAATTCGGGCGGACTCGGAAACCGGTGTTTATCGGGACCCAAAGGCGGAAACGATTTGGGTCTCTCTGCGCACCCTGTTGCGGGACGGACCGTATTGGCGGTTGTGCGGGCTTTTGGCCATCGGAATTGGGTTGTTCGACGCACTCAACACGTGGCTCGAGCCCATCCTGTCCGGATTTGGTGCCGGAAGGGCCGCGGGGAATCTCCTTGCCCTGATGACCCTCTCCGGGATCGCCGGGTCGGCGTCATTGCCTCCGTGGATCGCCCGGCGGAATGTGCGCCGCGGCGTGATGCGACTGGCGGTGGGATTGGCGATGCTGATGTTCCTCGCGATGCTGGTGTCGCAGCGGCCGCTGTGGCTGGGGGTGTGGATGATCGCGACGGGATTCCTGTTGCTCACGTGCTTTCCCGTGATCCTCGAGTGGACCGAGCGATACGTGGGTGCGACCCGCCAGGGCATCGCCGTGGGATTCATGATGCTGTTCAGCCATCTGCTCGGCAATGCGCTGATCTTCCTGGTGCAGGCGTTGCTCGCACGCCCCATGTTGGCCATTGCTCTGTTGGCGGGCGCCTGCGCCGTCGGTGAGGTCGTGGCGTGGGGGCTGCCTGCGAACGTACGACCCATGTCGATCCGGCGCCATCCGGAAGGTCCGGCCAATCGGCGTATGCAGGCCTAGGGTCTGTGGAAGGATGTGTTGTTTCGACACAGGTTGACACCGCCCACGCACGTCCGTATAATTCATTTCGTCGGTTGCTTTGGCTGAACAAGCGAAAACAGCCGACCTCCAACTTGTCGAGATGGCGGAATCGGCAGACGCGCACGTTTGAGGGGCGTGTGGGGAAACCCGTGCGGGTTCAAGTCCCGCTCTCGACACCAGGCTAAAGCTTATCGCCGGATCCATCGAAGGGTCCGGCGATTTTTATGGTCGGATCTCGTATTCCACGTCCGGGTTGGCGGTGGGCTGTTTCATTGACGTCGTCCACATGCCGCGTATCTGGTCTTTAAGGTTATTTATGGAATATGCGTCTTTTAATCCTTTTATACAGTTCGTTTGCGCCTTTGCCGGGATGTTTCATGAGGTGGTATGGACGATCCTGGCTTTGGTAAGTTTACGTACCATCCACTATAGTCTTTGCTCCACTGTCCGACTGCGCCACCCGGCCGGTCCGTACGTCGCACCTGCCCTTTGCGGCCGTAACCCGAAAAATCGTAGTATCTCGGCCATTTTCATGCTTCCACCGGCCCGAAAAGCCCCATGAGAGAGGGATTTTCGTATTAAGTCGTCTGTTTCGGTGCCGGTGGCGCTCAAGTTAATACGATTTTGCAGGTAAACTTAGGGCGATCATGACCGCGACATCAACAGAACCCCCGACTTTAATACGAAATTCCGGGTTTCAGACTGTAGGTCGGGCCCTGGGAAGATGGCTCTGGAGGTGGGGTGCTGTATCTCGGCCATCCGTCGACGAAGTCGGCGGAGGAGTTCCACGGGTTCCAGGGTATCCGTGCGTTTCCCACGGGATGGGGCTCCGTCATCGCCGGGGTGTTGGCTAAGACGGGCTGTGGTCCTATGGACCGCCACACGACCGACTGCAGGATTCGCTCCATGGTCCGAGTGGGCCACCCGGCCGGCCCGTACGCCGCACCCTGCCCTCCGCGGCTGTAACCCGAAAAATCGTAGTATCTCGGCCATTTTCAGGTTCCCACCGGCCCGAAAAGCCCCATGAGAGAGGGATTTTCGTATTAAGTCGTCGGTTGCGGCGCCGACTGCAACCGAGTTAACTCAAGTTTCGCACCCCTGAATCGACTGTGATCCGTTGATTTTACAAGGGGGTTGGGCAATGTAAAAGTAAAAAC
>NZ_JAIMAV010000074.1 GCF_023511815.1 Alicyclobacillus sp. | reverse complement strand
TCCGGCTGATTGATCACCGCGCCGATGACGGCCACCCCGTGGCAACCCGTCGCCAGGACGGCGGCGACGTTCGCGGGGTCAATCCCGCCGATGGCGATCACGGGGATGCGCACCGCCTCGACCACCCGTCGCAGGGCGTACAGCCCGCGCGGCGGCACGCCCGGATGGGATTCGCTCGCGAAGACGTGGCCGAAGGTGACGTAGTCCGCGCCGGACGCTTCGGCGGCGATGGCCTCCTCCAGCGAGTGCACGGAGCATCCGATGACTCCTTTCCAGCCGCTGCGCTCCGCTAGACCCCGGGCCACCGCCACCGGCAGCGACTTGGCCGCCAGGTGCACCCCATCCGCCTCCAGGGCGATGGCGACGTCTATGCGGTCGTTGACAAACAGCTGTGGACGCACGCCGGCCGCCTGGCATCGCTCGCGCACCTCGAGGCAGAGGGCATACACCTCGGCCGCGGGCGCTTTTTTCTCACGGATCTGGAGGACGTCCGCGCCGCCGAGCGCGGCCTGCGTCAACGCCTCCGGCAGCGGGAGGGCGTGCCGCTGGCGATCGCTGATGACGTGCAGTACCGGATTCACACCATCCCTCCCGTGTGAGGTTTCTTTGACTCGTTTTGTCCATGGTTGGTTTGCATGAAAAAAGCCGCACCCGAAGAGGGATGCGGCGGGCTTCCACTCTGAACCCTGCAAACGCAACCGGACGTCAACCCGTTGTGAGCGCGGCGTTCGCCTTTCAATGGTAGGCTATCATGCATAACGAGGGTCGTCAACCCGCGGGCGCCGGCGCCGCCCCGTCGATGACCACCCATCTCCCCCGCCCTGCATCGCATCCATGTACGTCACAGGCCGAGCGTCAATTGGATGCCCTCGCGGCTTGTCTCGGTGCGCGGCGCCACCCTCGGTACGCGTTCGGACACGCCGTGGCGTGCGGTGATGCGGTGGATGCGGGCCATCAGCGGATCGACATACGCCGCCGGAGGATACGCGCGTTCGTACAACCGTTCCAGGGCGGGCAGGCGTTCCGGGTAATGCTCGGCGATGACCGAGAAAAACCAGCGCTTGACATCCGGGGTCAGGCGAAGCACCGACGGGATGGCAAAGCGCGCCCGGTGGGCGGCCGCCGCCCGTATGACGGCATCCAGTGCGGGGGTGCCATCCGTCAGACAGGGCAGGATGGGCGCCAGGAAGATGCCCGCGTTCAGGCCGTTTTCCACCAGGGTTTGCACGGTCTCCAGCCGCTTCAACGGATGCGGTGTCGCCGGTTCAAGGCGCCGCCAGATGTCCTTGTCGAGGGTGTGCACGCTCAGGTGGATGGATTGCACGTCCATCTCGCGAAGGAGGTCGAGGTCGCGCAGGATGAGGGGGGACCGGGTGGTGATGGAGACGGGCACGCGATACCGCGCCAGCACCTCGAGACAGGCGCGCGTCCGCTTCGCGCGGGCCTCCACCGGTTGGTAGGGATCCGTCGCCGTCCCGATAGCGAGCACGCCGATCTCCTCGCGCAGCGCCGACAACCGCCCGTTGTGCCGTCGCAGCATCCGCAAAAGCTGGTCCTCGAGCGCCTCCGCCGCGTTTTCCTTCACCAGGATATGCGTGCGAAAGGAGTCGTCGGCTTCCATGCCGAGGAAGACATGGGTTTCCCGGGCGTAGCAGAAACTGCACCCGTGCGCACACCCGCGGTACGGGTTCAGAGACCACCGAAAGGGCATCCCCGGGTGATTGACCCGGTTCATCACCTGTTTTGACGTGATGGGTTGAAAGTGCGGTGCCTCCACCCGCCATCGGCTCACTTTCTCCGCGAGGATAGGAACGTATGTTCGTATCGCGATTATACCATGCGGGTTTGGGGCGCGCAAGTGCGGTGCCATGTGCCGAGGTCATCGTCTCGTCCCCGCCGGCGATTCGCGGTAAGATGGTACCGGAGATGTGGCCGGATGGCGAGAAGGAGAGCGGATCCACCGCGATGGCGATGCATCCGGCGTCATCCGGGAGCCACACAAAGGGGGACGGGCCGTGGAAAGCAACTTGGATCTCATGCGAGGGCGTTATTCGCGGCAGGTGTTGTTCCGGCCCATCGGAGAGGCGGGACAGCGCCGGTTGATGGATGCCCGCGTCGCCGTGGTCGGGATGGGCGCGTTGGGGACGGCCATCGCCACACAGCTGGTGCGGGCGGGGGTGGGGTTTGTGCGTCTCATCGATCGCGACATCGTCGAATCCTCCAATCTCCAGCGCCAGTCGCTGTACGATGAGCGGGACGCCGAGGACGCCCTGCCCAAGGCGGAGGCCGCCGCGGCCAAGTTGCGGGCCGCCAACGGCGATGTCCAGGTGGTCCCCGTCGTCGCGGACCTGACCTGGCGCAATGCCGAGGCGCTGCTCGCCGATGTGGATGTGATTGTCGACGGAACGGACAACTTCCAGGTGCGGTATCTGATCAACGACGTGGCCGTCAAGCACCACATCCCGTGGGCCTACGGCGGGGCGGTCAGCTCCTACGGCACCACCGCCTTCATCCGGCCGGGCGAGACGCCCTGCCTCGTCTGCCTGTTCGGGCCGGATCCGGGCGGGGGACACGACACGTGTGACACGGTCGGCGTGATTGCGCCCGTGGTCAACCTCATCGCGTCGTTGCAGGTCGCCGAGGTCCTGAAGCATTTGACCGGCAACCGGGAGGCGCTGAATCCAGGCCTGACGCACGTGGATGTCTGGCAGAACGTGTTTCGGACCGTCGCCTTCGGCCCGCGGCGGACGGATTGCCCGTGCTGCGGAAGGCGCGAGTTCGCGTCGCTCTCGGCGCGCGCGGACAGCCTGACGGTGTCCATGTGCGGCCGCCACACCATCCAGGTTCGACCCGAGCGGCCCGGCGTGAATCTCGAGCGGATTGCCCAACGGTTGCGGAAGGTCGGCCCGGTGCGGATGAATCCGCATCTATTGCGCTGCGATCTCGGCGCCATCCAAATCACCCTGTTCCCGGACGGGCGCGCGCTCATCCACGGGACGGACGATCCCGTTGAAGCGCGCGGCCTCTACGCGCGCTACATCGGGATGTGACCGAGGGACGACGCAAAAACGGCTGGCTCCCGGATGGGAACCAGCCGTTCCAGTCGCCCCATGCGCTCTGGGATGCCGCTCAGTAAACGACACCCGGCGCCGCCGCACCGGCCGCCGCCGCGCCATAATAGCCCGGGACGAGCAGGAAGAACAGGACGAAGATGATCAGAAACACCACCGCCCAACGGGTGTACCCACCAAACACACCGTACATGCGATTCACCTCCTGACCAAGATGGTCCAGCATATGAACCGCGTGCACGTCCCGGAGGGGCGCCCGCCTGGGTGAGAATGCCTGTTTTTCGATCCCGCCGACCTCCGGGCCACCCTTCATCGGCCTAGGCGGCCGCGGTCGTGGCGGCCGCCGCTCACCGCACCGCGAAGGCGTCGCTCGTCGCCGCCACCCCATGGCGCTCCGGCGAGGCCTTCTCGGCCCGCTCAATGATCCCGCCGCCGAGGCACACCTCGCCGTCATAGAACACCACCGACTGCCCGGGCGTGATGGCCCGCTGCGGCTGGTCGAACACCACGTGCGCCCGGCCGCCCGGCAACAGGTGCACGGTCACGCCCTGATCCTGCTGGCGGTAGCGGAATTTCGCCGTGCAGTGGAACGTCTCGGCCGGCGCCTCGCCGCGGATGAACGCCACGTCGCTCGCCCACAGTCCGGATGCGTACAGGGCCGGGTGATCGTGCCCCTGCACGACGATGAGCACGTTGTTTTTCAGGTCCTTGTCGGCGACGAACCAGGGCTCCCCCGTCCCCGTTCCACCGATGCCGAGGCCGTGCCGCTGGCCGATGGTGTAGTACATCAGGCCCTGGTGGCGGCCCATGAGTCGGCCGTCGATGCTCCGGATCTCGCCGGGCTGCGCCGGCAGGTACTGCTGCAGGAACTGACGGAAGTTGCGCTCGCCGATGAAGCAGATGCCGGTGCTGTCCTTCTTCTCGGCGGTCGGCAGACCCGCCTCCCGCGCCAGGCGGCGGACCTCCGGTTTCGTCAGGTGACCGATGGGGAACATCGCCCGGCTGAGCGGCTCCTGGCTCAGCATGTGGAGAAAGTAGGTCTGGTCTTTGTTGGCATCGGCGGATCGAACCAGATCAAAACGGCCATCCCGCTCGCGAACCTGCGCGTAGTGCCCGGTGGCGAGCCGGTCCGCTCCCAGCTCCAGCGCGCACCGGAGAAGTTCTTTGAATTTGATCTCGCGGTTGCACAGCACGTCCGGATTGGGCGTTCGCCCGCGCCGGTATTCGTCGAGGAAGTATTTGAAGACGCGATCCATGTACTCGCGCTCGAAGTTGACGCTGTAGTAGGGGATGCCGATGTGATCGCACACCCGCCGGACGTCCTCAAAATCCGCCTCGGCGGTGCAGTGGCCGAACTCGTCGGTGTCGTCCCAGTTTTTCATGAAGACCCCCACGACGTCGTAACCCTGCTGCTTCAGCAGCCAGGCGGCCACCGAGGAATCGACGCCCCCGGACATGCCGACCACGACGCGCGTCTCCTGCGGGGACTTGGCCATCGGAATCCCTCCTCTCGGCTTGATGTGGAACATGTGCGGCATGGCGGGTGGCCCCGGGCCACGACGGCCATGCGCAGATCCCCATTCCAATCATTATACCGCAGGGAGGAAGGAATACGCTGTCTGTGGGGCATGCGAAGGCGAGGGAAGGCCGGCGGGCAGGTCCAGGTGGCGGACGGGGAAGGTTCCGGTGGGGTGGCCGACGGGCAGGTCCAGGTGGCGGACGGGGAAGGTTCCGGCAGGGTGGTCGGGGGCGCAGGTCCCGATGCGGCGGGAGCCCGGCGCGAGCCGGGCTCCGAAACGTGTCTCACCGCTCCGAGGTGGTTCGAGTTTTTACAGATAATTATAGCCCGGCAGGGTCAGAAACTCGACGAAGTCCTCGGCGGTGGTGATCTCGTCGAGCAGAGCGGCGGCGCGCTCGTACTGGCCGTTCGCGAACGCTTCCTCGCCGACCTGCTGGCGGATCTTCTCGGTCTCCTCCCGCAGGGTCTGGCGGAACAGCTCGACGGTCACCTTGCGGCCGTCGTCCAACACCCCTTTGGGGTGGCGGATCCACTGCCAGATCTGGGCGCGGGAGATCTCCGCGGTGGCGGCGTCCTCCATCAGGTTGAAGATCGGCACCGCTCCGGAGCCGCGCAGCCACGCCTCGATGTACTGCAGCGCGACGCTGACGTTGGTCCGCAGGCCCGCTTCCGTGATGGTGCCCTGGGGGACGGCGACGAGATCGGCCGCGGTGACATGGACGTCCTCCCGCTTCCGGTGGACCTGGTTCGGCGTCGGCATCAGGCGATTGAAGACCTCCATCGCCACCGGGACCAGGCCGGGGTGCGCGACCCAGGTGCCGTCGTGCCCGTCCTGCGCCTCGCGCTCCTTGTCGGCCCGGACCTTGGCGAGGGCCTCCTCGTTGGCGGCGGGATCGTTCTTGACCGGAATCTGCGCGGCCATGCCGCCCATTGCGAACGCGTTGCGGCGATGGCAGGTCTGGATGGTCAAGAGCGTGTAGGCGCGCATGAAGGGAACCGTCATCGTCACCTGCGCCCGGTCGGGCAGGATGACCTCCGGCTGGTTGCGGAACTTCTTGATGTAGCTGAAGATGTAGTCCCAGCGACCGCAGTTGAGGCCGGCGGCGTGCTCGCGCAGCTCGTACAGGATTTCGTGCATCTCGAAGGTGGCGAGGATGGTCTCAATCAACACCGTCGCCTTGATGGTCCCCTGCGGGATGCCGAGCCGATCCTGCGCGAACACGAACACATCGTTCCACAGCCGCGCCTCCAGATGGCTCTCCATCTTCGGCAGGTAGAAGTACGGGCCGCTGCCGCGAGCCATCAATTCTTTCGCGTTGTGGAAGAAGTAGAGGGAGAAATCGAACAGCGCGCCGGAGACCGGTTTGCCGTCCAACAACACGTGCTTCTCCGGCAGGTGCCAGCCGCGCGGGCGCACAATCAACGTGGCGATCTCGGGTTTGAGGGCGTAGTGCTTGCCCTCCGGGCTGGTGTAGGTGATGGTCCGGCGGATGGCGTCGCGCAGGTTGATCTGCCCCTGGACGGTGTTGGCCCAGGTGGGGGAGTTGGCATCCTCGAAGTCGGCCATGAAGCACTTGGCGCCCGAGTTGAAGGCGTTGATCACCATCTTCCGGTCGCTGCTCGGCCCCGTGATCTCGACGCGGCGGTCCTGCAGGTCGGCGGGGATGGGGGCCACGGTCCAATCGCCTTCGCGGATGTGCTTGGTCTCCGGCAGAAAGTCCGGCCACTCGCCGGCCAAAAGCCGCGCCTCCCGCTCCTTTCTCGCCTGCAGCAATTGTTCGCGCCGCGCACCGAATCTCCGCTCGATCTCGGCGGCAAACGCCAGCGCCTCCGGCGTCAAAATCTCCGCGAATTCGGGCCTGTACTCGCCCGTGATCTGCATGCCGGGCGGGCAGATGTACGTTTCGCTCATCGCTCCTACCTCCCAGAATCCTCGAAATTGACGTCCTCATCATACCACACCGTTGCGCGATGTGAAATACTGTTCTGAATTACAGAACGTGCCCGGTCCAGGCATGGGCTGGAATGGGCCCGATGGAACGATGGGCCCACTGGCATAGGCCGGCTTGCATAGGCCCGCTTGCATGGGCCCGCTGGCGTGGGCCCTTCCCGTGGAAGCCCGGCACAGACCACCGCCGACGGCCGGTGGGCCGTCGGCGGCACGGGGGCTTTGGGATTTCGCGGCGCGGTCAGCCCTGCGGGATGGCCCCCGGGAAGACGTACGCGTAGACGCTGGTGATGAGCGCGATGAAGATGACCAACGCAATGCTGTGCTTGAGCGTGAAGCGATACAGGTCGCCCTCGCGGCCGACCAGGCCGGTCGCCGACGCGCCCACGGCGATGGACTGCGGCGAGATCATCTTGCCCATGACGCCGCCGGCCGAGTTGGCGCCCATCGTCAGGTACGGGCTCATGTGCAACTGCTGTGCCGTCAGTTTCTGCAGACCGCCGAACAACAGGTTCGACGAGGTGTCGCTGCCGGTGAGGAACACGCCGATCCAGCCGAGGAACGGCGAGAAGAACGGGAACAGGACGCCCGTCGCGGCCAGCGCCATGGCCATCGTCGCCGACATGCCGGAGTAGTTGAACAGATCCCCGAAGCCCACGACCAGCGCGATGGTCAACAGCGGATACCGCAGCTCATGCAGGTTGTCCGCAAACGTGCGGAACCAATCCGTCCACGACTGGCGGCAGATGAACTTTGCGATGATGCAGGCGATGAGGATGGACGTGCCCGTGGCGGCGAGGATGTCGAACTTGTAGGTGACCGCCATCGGCGTGGTCTTGGCGACAATCGGAGTCGTCTGGGCGACCAGCTTGTTGAGATCGGGCCAGTTGAAGACGATCGTCGCCTTGCCGAGGAACGCCTTCACCGCGGGCAGCGCCCACAGGATGATCATGACGCACAGGACCAGGAACGGCGACCACGCGTGGAAGACCTGTCCGCCCGTCAGCCGCGGCTCGGCGCCGCGCTCGCGGGTGGCCGCCATCTCCGCCGCGCTGGCCTCGCCTTTGAAGCGCCAGATCTGCTTGGGCTGCCAGAACCGAAGCAGGATGATGAGGCAGACGATGGACACGATGGCCGCCAGGATGTCCGGCAGCTCGGGCCCGACGAAGTTGGACACCAAAAATTGCGTGATGGCGAAGGACAGGCCGCAGGTCAGCGCGGCCGGCCAGACCTCCCGCATCCCTTTCCAGCCGCTCATGACGACCATGAGCCAGAAGGGGACGAGGATGGACGCGAACGGCAGAATGCGTCCGACCATCTGGCTGATGAGCAGCGAATCGGCGTGAGCCGACGCCGCCATCGCCGTGATGGGGATGCCGACCGCCCCGAACGCCACCGGCGCCGTGTTGGCCAAGAGGCAGATGCCCGCGGCGTACAGCGGATCGAACCCGAGGCCGGCGAGCATCGACGCGGCCACGGCCACCGGCGTGCCGAACCCGGCGGTGCCTTCCAGGAAGGCGCCGAAGGAGAACGCGATGAGCAGGGCCTGAATGCGGCGGTCGTCCGTGATGCTCGAGATGGACCGGCGGATGATGTCAAAGTAGCCGGTCCGCTCCGTGATGCGGAAGAGAAAGACCGCGGTGAACACAATCCAGCCGATGGGCCACAGACCGGTCAGCATGCCGTGAACGGTCGCTGAAAGCGCTTTATCGACCGGCATGCGGAAGACCAACCACGCGTCGAGGATCGCCAGCACCACGGTCAGGAGCGCGGCGACGTGGCCCTTCATGCGGCGGACGGCCAGCGCCCAGAAGAAGAACAGGATGGGAATCAGTGCGACCAGCGCCGACCAACCGAGACTGCCGAAGACGGGCTTGTAGACCTGGGTGAACAATGAGACGCCTCCTTTTTAATGGAATTTGGAATCCACTTTCAATCTCATTGTATTTTGAAAGTTGGTCCCGTACAATTGGATTGTACAGAATCGGGAACACAATTCTGTCATGCGGAACGGAGGAACGGAAGGTGGACATCTTGCAGACACGCATGGCACCGGAGGACGTCGCACACATCCTCGCGGGCGCCGGCGCCCTGGCGGAGGTCAGACCGAATCCGCCGGAGGCGGTGGCGGAGGGCGGGGCGGCCGCCTGGGTAGAGCCACAGGACGAGGCTCAGGTGGCGGACGTGCTGCGCGTGTGCGCGGAGCGCAGGTGGACGGTCATCCCGGTGGGCGCGGGAACCCAACTCGGCGCGGGGCACGTCGGGCCGGCTCCGGATGTGTGGCTGTCCCTGTCGCGCATGAACCGGCTGCTGGACCACGCGCCGGGCGATCTCGTCGTCACCGTTCAGCCCGGCCTCACCCTCGCGGCGCTGCAGGCGCATCTGGCCGACGCCAGGCAGATGCTCCCGTTGGATCCGCCCGTCGATGACACCGCCACGCTCGGCGGCATCCTGGCGACGGGCGTAAGCGGGCCGCGCCGCGCGCTGTATGGGACCCTGCGCGACATGACCATCGCCCTGCGCGTCGTCTACCCGGATGGTCGGGTGATCAAAACCGGAGCCAAGGTCGTCAAGAACGTCGCCGGTTACGATATGACCAAGCTGTTCGTCGGGTCCTGCGGGACGCTCGCGGTAATCACGGAGGCGACCTTCAAGCTGAGGCCCCTGCCGCTGCATCGCGAGACCGTCTTCCTCACCGGTGACCTCGGCCAGATCCAGGCGTTGCGCCGGCGGATCGTCGGATCGAACCTCATCCCGAGTCGGCTCGAGATCCTCGGCGGGGCGTTTCGTGCGCCGCTGGTCCCATCGCCCGGCGCCTGGACCCTTGCCGTGGATTGCGACGAGAACCGCGCCTCCGCCGAGGCGCAGACGCGACAGCTGCTGGCCTGGGCGAAGGAACTCTCGCTTCAAACCGAGGTCGCCGCGGGGGAGGCGGCGGATGCCGCCTGGGCCCAGTATCGCGATGAGATCCGGGAGGGCGAGCTGTGTCTGCGCTTCCAGGCCAAACCCTCGGCGCTCGCCGAGCTGGCCGAGCGGCTGCAGCGGTTCGCCGGCTCCCGGGGATGGGTGAGCCGTGTTTCCGCCGGCGCCATCAGCGGCGTCGGGCGCTGGAGTGTCAGCGGGGGAGATGCCCCCGGTTACGCGCAGGCCATCCGCGAGGGCCGGGCGTTGTGCGCCGAGCAAGGGGGCGCGTTGGTGGTGGAGCGGGCGGCGGCCGAAGTCCGCACCTTGGTCAATCCGTTTGGCGCCTCCCCCGCCCACCCGTTGATGGAACAGGTCAAACGCACCATCGATCCGAATGGGGTTCTTTCCCCCGGCCGCTTTGTGGGAGGGATCTGACATGGCGAAGACGGAGCCCGAGCTGCTCTCGGCGGGGCGGCAGACCGCGTTTCTCTGGCCCGATCCGCCGGAGGAAGACAAATATTCCGTATGCGTGCACTGCGGCTTCTGCCTGGAGGTGTGCCCCACCTACCAGGAGTGGAAGGATGAGAACCATTCGCCGCGCGGCCGCGTGTTCTTAATCAAGGAGGCGGCGGAGGGGAAGTTGCCGCTGGACGAGTCCGTGATCGATCCGGTGTTCACCTGCCTCGACTGCCGCGCCTGCGAGACGGTCTGCCCGTCCGGCGTGCAGGTCGGCGCCCTCATCGAAGAGGCGCGCGGGCAGGTGCACTATGCGCAGCCGAAGACCGGGATGAACGGCGCGATCGAACGGTTCTTCCTGCGCGGCGTATTTCCGCATCCGAAGCGTCTGAAGACCCTGCGCGGGCTCATGCGGTTCTACCAAAAATCCGGATTGCGCACGGTGGCCCGAAGGACCGGCGCGCTGCGCGTGCTGCCGAAGCATCTGCGCGAGATGGAGGCGGTCATCCCGGACATCGAGCCCAAGGCCGCCATCGACGCGCTGCCCGAGCGGATGCCGGCGCAGGGGCCGAAGAAAGGCACCGCGGCGCTTTTCACCGGATGCGTGATGGACGTCTTTTTCTCCGACGTCAACATGGCCACCGCGCGCGTCGCCAACCGCAACGGCCTGGAGGTCCTCGTGCCCCGCGAGCAGATCTGCTGCGGCGCTCTGCAGGTGCACGCCGGGGACCGCGAACAGGCCCGCGCCATGGCCAAGCGCAACATCGAGGTCTTTGAGCGATCGGGGGCCGATTACATCATCATCAACGCCGCCGGATGCGGCGCGGCTCTCAAGGAGTATCCGGAGCTGTTCAAGGACGATCCCGCCTGGCACGAGCGGGCCGAAGCCTTCTCGAAGCGGGTGCGCGACATCTCCGAACTGCTCGTCGAGGTCGGGTTCGATCCGCCCAAGGGCGAGGTCCCCTGCACCATCACCTATCACGACGCGTGCCACCTGTGCCACGCGCAGAAGATCCGCTCGCAGCCGCGCCAACTGCTGCGCTCCATCCCGGGCGTCGAGCTCGTCGAGATGGTCGATTCGGAGCGCTGCTGCGGGAGCGCCGGCATCTACAACCTGACGCATCCCGAGATGGCGGGGGCCCTGCTCGAGCGCAAGATGGACGACATCCCCGAGGGCGTGGAGGCGGTCGTCATGGGCAATCCCGGCTGCATGATGCAGATCCGCGCGGGCGTGCATCGGCGCCAGGCGGACCTCGAGGTGCTGCACACCGTCGAGCTGCTCGATCTCGCGTATCAAAAGGAGGCGAAACGCGGATGAACGATGCAGAGCTGGCGCGCGCCCTGACGGGCATCCTCGGCGAGCGGCGGGTCCTGTGGAAGCCGAACCAACTGCACGCCTACGCCTGCGACGGATACACCGCGCGGCAGGGGCTGCCGCGGGCCGTCGTCTTCCCGGAGACGACGGAGGAGGTCGCCGCCGTCGTGAAACTGTTGCACGACCACGACATCCCGTTTCTGCCGCGCGGGGCGGGCACCGGACTGAGCGGCGGCGCCATCCCCCTCCACCGGGAGGTCATCATCAGCCTGGTGCGGATGAACAAACTGCTTTCCGTCGACTTCGAAAACCTGCGCGCGGTGGTGCAGCCGGGGCTGGTCAACCTGACGCTGACCAAACGCATCACCCATCAGGGCTTCTACTACGCGCCGGATCCGTCGAGCCAGTCGGTGTGCACCATCGGCGGCAACCTGGCGGAGAACGCGGGGGGCAGCCACTGCCTGAAGTACGGGGTGACGACGAACCACATCGTCGCCGCGAAGATTGTGCTGCCGGACGGCACCGTGACGGAGCTCGGCACGCCCTACGGGGACGCGCCCGGGTACGACCTGTTGGGGCTCGTCGTCGGGTCGGAGGGGACGCTCGGCATCGCCACCGAGATCACCGTGCGCATCCTGAAAAAACCGGAGGGCGTCAAGACCGCCCTGGCGATGTTCGATCGCGTCGCCGACGCCTCCGACACGGTCTCCGGCATCATCGGCGCGGGCATCATCCCGGCGGCCATCGAGATGATGGACCAGCTCGCCATGCAGGCGGTCGACAAAAGCAACTACCACGTCGGCTACCCGACCGACATCGAGGCGGTGCTGTTGATTGAGGTGGACGGCCTGGCGGCCGGGGTCGACGAGGTGATGGACCGGGTGGTGGAGATCTGCCGGCGCCATCACGTGCGCACCGTCAAGGTGGCGCAGAGCGAGGCGGAGCGGGCCCTGTGGTGGAGCAGCCGCAAGATGGCCTTCGGCGCCACCGGCCGCATCTCACCCGATTACATCGTGCAGGACGGGGTCATCCCGCGCACGCGTCTGACCGAGGTGCTCCAGCGGATCGCCGAGATCAGCCGCGAGTCGGGCCTTCGCATCGCGAACGTGTTCCACGCGGGCGACGGCAACCTGCATCCGCTCATCTGCTACGACTCACGCATTCCGGGCGAGACGGAGAAGGCCATCGCGGTGGGCTCCGCGGTGCTGAAGGTGTGCGCGGACGTGGGCGGGACCATCACCGGCGAGCACGGCGTCGGCATCGAGAAGCTGGAGGAGATGCGCTTCATGTTTTCCGACGACGATCTCGCCGCTCAACTCGAGATCCGCTCGGTCTTCAACCCGAAGGACCTGTGCAACCCGGGCAAGCTCATCCCGCAGCCCTCCCGCTGCGCCGAGGTCAAAAACGCCCGCCACATCATCGAGGACAACTGGCAGATCTTCGGCACCTTCCCGGAGCACGCCCGCGTGCTCGGGCCCGCGCACGCGAACGACCGGCGCGGTCCGTCCGCAACCGGAACAGGTCCGAAGGACGGCGCCGCACCGGATCCGGAGCTGGTCGGTGCGGCCGCACCGGCTTCGGATTTGGGGCCGGCGCCCGCGGTGCGCGCCGAGGTGGCGACCGGCGCGGCGCCATCGGTGGCCGGCACGGCGCCGGGGGGTGCCGCCGGGGCGGCGGCCGGGCGGGACGCCGGCGGGTTTGAAGGCGATCTTGGGGCGCAGGGTTGAGGTGGCCGCCTTGGACGACTACACGGTCAAGTCGGTCGACAAAGCCTTTCTGCTCCTCGAAGTGGTCAGCGATCACCCGGACGGCATCGCCATCACGGAACTCGCCAACCGCGTCGGCATGTACAAGAGCACGGTGCACCGGCTGCTCGGCACCATGATGCGCCGCGGCTACATCGAGCAGGACCCGCGCACCGGCCGGTACAAGCTCGGTTACACCGTGCTCGACCTGGGGATGAAATTACTCTCTTCCATTGACCTGCGGCGCGAGGCGCTCCCGCACCTGCAGCAGTTGGCCCAATTGTCGAACGAGGTGGTGCACCTGGCCCTGCTTGACCGCGGCGAGGTGGTCTACATCGACAAGGTGGAGAGCCCGAACACCATCCGAATGCACTCGCGCGTCGGCACGCGCGTGCCGGTGCACGCGACCGGGCTTGGCAAGGCCATCCTGGCGTTCCTGCCGCGGCGCGAGGTGCAGGCCATCGTCGACCGCTACGGGCTCCCGAAGCTGACGGAGCACACCATCACGGATCGGGATGTGCTCCTGCAATCCCTGCAGGAGACGCGCCAGTCGGGCTACGCTTTTGACATCGAGGAGCACCAGGAGGGCGTCTGCTGTGTGGCGGCCCCCATCTTCGAGCACAGCGGCCGCGTGGTGGCCGCGTGCAGCGTCTCCGGCCCGAGCATCCGCATGGGGCCGGATCGCCTGCGGGAGCTGGTGCCCTTGGTGAAGCAGGCGGGCCTTCGCATCTCGGAGCGGCTCGGCTACGGGGAGGGAGCCTCCCGGGCGCGGGGGTAGGGAGTGGGATTCCAATTAAGGTAGTTGACTTCCTGGGGACCATGTAGTATATTTGGAGTCGAGGGAGATTATAACACATCAAGGCTTGCGAGGTTGCTGTGATAAGGCAGCATGCCGCGAAG
>NZ_JAIMAV010000073.1 GCF_023511815.1 Alicyclobacillus sp. | reverse complement strand
TGCCGAATCTTTTTCCCACTGCGCTTTCCGTGGATCACACCGCGGCTCAACCACCGGGACCACTGCAAGATCGTCGTCATCGACGGGAGAGAGGCGTTCGTCGGCGGGATCAACGTGGGGGATGAGTACACCGGGCGAAAGCCGGGGGTCGGTCCGTGGCGCGACACCCACCTGCGGATGCGCGGAGCGGCCGTCGCGCAACTCGGGGACGCCTTTGACGCCAACTGGGCCCTGGCCGAGCCGGACCCAACCGCCGATACGGTAAATCCCGGAGCGCACGGCTCCCGCGCGCACGGGACGCGGGACAAATCGGACGGGACCGCACCAGGGGAGGCCGTCGGTGAACGCACCCCCGCCCCGCCCGAGGGGAGGGGATGGGCCCGGTCGGCGAACGCCGGCCGCTCCCGCCGATTGCCCTGGCGGCCCGCGATGAGCGCCGCGGGGCGCATGTGGAACGTGGAGCTCGGCCCGGACCTCGTCGAGGACGCCCCGGAGCCGGCGGACGCTTGGATCCCGGTTTGCACGCAAACCGTCGTCGGGCGACCGGATGCGCCCGTTCAGGCCATTCGCGACCTGTACTTCCTCTGCATCACGCAGGCGCAGCGATGCGTGGACATCACGACACCGTACTTCGTGCCGGACGGGGACATCCTGGCCGCGATGAAGACCGCCGCTGTGCGCGGGGTGCGTGTCCGGCTGCTGGTCCCGCGCCGTTGCGATCACCGCGTGGTCGGCATGGCCAGCCGCACGTTCTATCGGGACCTCGTTCAGGCGGGCGTGGCGATCTACCTGTACGAACCGGGGGTTCTGCACGCAAAGGTGATGCAGGTGGACGATGAGATTGCCATCGTCGGCGCCGCCAACTACGATCTGCGCAGCTTCCGCCTCAGCCACGAGGTCTGCCAGGTGATGTACAGCCGGCCGGCCGCGGCGGAGCTGACGCGCCAGTTCGAGCAGGACCTCGCCCACAGCACCCGCCTGACCGTCGAGGATCTGGAGGCGGCGCCCCGGTGGAAAGCGGCGTTGGATCAGGCGGCGCGCCTGCTGGCGCCCCTTCTCTGAGACCGGCCTGCGGCGACCCCATCCCACCCGCACGAGGCGCCCCGACCGCGGGAGCGTGGAGGACAGAAGATGGATAGCGGACCGCCGCCTCCGGCCGCGGGACGAGGATCACCGCCGGCCGGCGCGCCGCGATCGCGCATCGCGCATCCAGTTGGCCCACACGAGGATGAGGAAGACCCCGGCGACGGCGAGGGCGCCGTCGCCGGCCAGATACGCTTCGTGAAACCGCAGCCACAGGCCGGCGAATCCGCTGACGCACAGGAGCACCACCCACATGGCCCGGGTCATCAGCCGCTCCTGGCGATCCAACCGCGCCATCACCTCCTCCCAGTCGAGCCGCACCCGCACGCCGTCATCGGCGACCCGCTCGAGGACGCGGTCCACGCGCACGGGCATCCGCGTCACCGCGGTGGCCACCTCGGAGATGGCGTCGAGGACCAGATCGACCCCCGCCGCCCCCGCCTCACCGACGGCCAGACGCGCGAGCCGGCGCGCCAGACGCCGCAGGCGCGGCGCGGGCGTGCCGGTCTCGGCCGTCTGTTCGGCGAGCACGGGCAGCGCGCGCGTTCGCAACACCCGCATCCAGTCGATATCGGGATCGAGATCGGTGATGAGACCGGTCAGAATGCCGACCGCGCGGCCGAGGAACAGATAATCCGCGCGAACGATGATAGGACCCTGCTGGAGGAACGCGCGCAGTTCTTTGAGAAACGCGTCGAGCTCCGGGCCCCGCTCCAGGCGGATCCCCTGCAGGCGATCGAGGATGAACGCGATGGCCCGCCGGAGCACCGCCCGATCCGCATGCGGCTGAAGGAACCCGAGATCGGCGATGGCCTCGAGGACGCCGTCGTGATCGCGCGTGAGGGCGGCCCGCACCAGGCGTGCGAACGCCCGCCGGTCCGCCTGCGGGATCTCGCTCATCATCCCGAAGTCGAGAAAGCAGAGTTTTCCCTCGGGGGTGACGAGGAGGTTGCCGGGATGCGGATCGACATGGACAAAGCCGTGCGCGACCACCTGCCGCAGATAGCTGTCGATGAGGGTGTCGACCACATCGCGCGTTCGGACCCCCCACCGTTCGTATCGCGCACGGTCGGTCACCTTCGCGCCCTCGACGAATTCCATGACAATCACGCGGCGGGCCGAGTGGGCCGCGTACACCCGCGGGACCACCACGCGTCCGTCGGAGGCGTGCTGCTGTTGGAAGCGGCGCAGGTTTTCGACCTCGCGCCGGTAGTCGAGCTCCTGATCCACCATGGCCGCGAACTCGCGGTACAGCGCCTCGGCGTGGAGCTGTCGCCCGATGCGCGTGTGGCGATCGAGGAAACGAACGACCCGGCGGAGCGCGCCAAGGTCGGTGTGGGCGAGCGCCTCGATGCCGGGTCTTAGCACCTTGACGGCCACCGGCGTGCCGTCCGCCAATACGGCGGGGTGCACCTGGCCGAGTGACGCGGCCGCGATGGGCGTCTCATCGAACGCGCGAAACACCTGCCCCAGCGGCATCCGGAGCTCCGCCTCGACGAGCGCCCGGACCTCGGGAAACGGCGCTCCGGGCACGGTGTCCTGCAGCTGGGTCAGCTCCCGCGTGAACGCCGCGGGCAGGACGTCCGCCCGTGTGCTGAGAAACTGCCCCACCTTCACAATCAGGCCCTGCAACCGCTCTGCGGTTGTGCGAAAGCGCACCCCGGCGTCCCGATACAGGGCCTCTTGGCGCCGATCGCGCTCCGCCGCGTGAAGGCCCCGACCGTGCAGGCGATGCGCGCGCCAGGCGCACCAGAGCAATCGCCCGGCCAATGAGAAGATGGCGACGGTGCGCACGAGGGACCAGCGCGCCCACCGGGGCCCGGCCTTGGCCGAGGGTGCCGTCAAGGGGCGCTGAGAAGCCGCGTCCATACGTTGAGATTGTCCGGTTGTCCGCATATTTTGAACTTAATCCCGATGGTCCGGGTTGTCAACGATGGCCGTTCACACGATGGCGAACCACGTGCATAATAGCGTTAAGAACAACGGCACGAACCAGTGATCCGGCCGCGGTCTGCGCGGGGGCTCGGGAAACCGCATCGGGCGGCGGCGCAACCAGGGTTCCAGCAGGCGCATGACCCAGCCCTCCCTTCGCTTTGTGATTTTTGTCACAATTCTATGGATGAATTTCGACCATTATGTGAAAATTCCTTCTGTACCGTGCCCGTCCATTCATGGATTCGTTTTGCGAATACGACTCGCTCGATGCAGAGGTGATGCGAATGACACCCCCAACGCCCCCCGCCACCGAGTCCGCCGGCACTTCGGGTGTGGCCTGCGCCGGCTCCGCCGGTGAGGTGTTTGGCGTCGCGCTCCGGCTCGGTCTGACCTCTTTCGGCGGGCCCATCGCCCATCTGGGCTACTTTCGCAACGAATACGTCGAGCGGCGCCGCTGGCTCGACGACGCGTCCTACGCCGATCTGGTGGCGCTGTGCCAGTTTCTTCCCGGCCCGGCCAGCAGCCAGGTGGGCATCGCCATCGGCCTGTTGCGCGCCGGTCTGCCCGGCGCCTTGGCCGCGTGGCTCGGGTTCACCCTGCCCAGCGCCATCGCCTTGGCATTGTTCGCGGAGGCGCTCCAGCGTTGGCACATCCATCAGGCCGGGTGGTTGCACGGGTTGATGATTGTCGCCGTCGCCGTGGTGGCGCAGGCGGTGTGGGGGATGGCCCGCTCCTTCGCGGCCGGCCGCACGCGCGCCGCCGTGGCGGCCCTTGCGGCGGTCGTGAGCCTGTTGTGGCCGACCCCCTGGACCCAGGTCGCGGTGATTGTCGGCAGCGGTCTCATCGGCTGGTTCGCGCTGCGAACCGGTGCATCCTCCGCAGGGGCGGCGCCTCTGCCCATCCGCCTGTCGCGCCGGTTCGCCATCGGGATGTGGGCGCTGTTCTTCCTTTTGCTCATCGGGCTTCCGGTGCTGCGCACGGCGTGGCCGGCGCAGACGCTGGCCCTGTTTGACACGTTTTACCGTGCCGGGTCGCTGGTGTTCGGCGGCGGGCATGTGGTGCTGCCGCTTTTGCAGAGCGCCGTCGTGCCGCCGGGGTGGGTGACCAACGACGCGTTTCTCGCCGGCTACGGTGCGGCACAGGCGGTGCCGGGGCCGCTGTTCACCTTTTCGGCGTACCTGGGGGCGGTGATGGGGCCCGCGCCGAACCACGCACTGGGCGCGGCCATCGCCCTGGCCGGCATGTTCCTGCCCGCGTTCCTCCTGGTCTTCGGTGCGCTGCCTTTCTGGGCGGCACTGCGCACCCGCCCAGGGTTCCAGTCGGCCCTGGCGGGCATTCAGGCCGGGGTGGTCGGCATCCTGCTCGCCGCCCTGTACAACCCGGTCTGGACGAGCGCCGTCCACACGCCTGTGGACTTCGCCCTCGCCCTGGTCGCCTTCGTGCTCCTCACGGTCTGGAAGATCCCGCCGTGGGGGGTGGTCGTCCTCTGCGCGGCCGCCGGGTGGGTTCTGTTCCCCGCCTGAGACAGGGCCCCCTTGTCACCGGCGCCCGATTCTCGTTACAATGAACATGGCTCGTGGATTCCCAATCCCATGCGGCGGGGTGTCGCGGCCTTCGCAACCAAGGAGAGAACACCGTGAATCGAACCAAAGGCTGGATGGAGGCAGAGATCAGCAAAGCCCTGACGAGATGGGAGAAGGACTACCTCGGCCGCGGATCCGTGTCCGTCAAGACAGACATCCTGCGCGATATGATCATCGTCTCCCTGCAGGGGATCCTCAGCGCCGCCGAGTACGCCCTGTGCGAATCGCTCGAGGGCATGTTGTCCGTCAAGCGCAATCGCACCAGCCTGGTGGAATCCGGCGTCGAGGACCTGAAGGGCATCATTCGGGAGATCACCGGGGAAGAGGTCCGGAACTTTTACACCGATCTCAGCACCAGAACAGGCGAACGCATCATGGTGTTCCGCCTGCACGATGACCTGGAGAAAAAATTGACCAACGGAGAGGCAAAGGAGTAAGGCCACCCGATGGCGGGAGTTCCGCAAAGCGCCATGCTGACCTGGCGTGTTGCGGAAAACCCGCGGTCGGGGCACCGTTCGGGCGCTGTTCGGAACATCCGCGGGTCATCCCGCAGGATGCGCTGAAAAGAGACCGGCGTGGCCATTCGCTCATCCGCTGACCCTGGCATCCGTGATCCAACACGGAGCCGGATTGTCGGATGAGGGAGTGGTGTACGCCGGTCTTTCTTTTTCGCCATGTTTCAATCTCACGCCCACTGCGCATGCTCGGGACAACCGAGCCTGCATCGGAGAGGAGGAACCCAAATGCAACACATCGGATGGGCCGCGGGATGGCTGTTGGCGTGGCTCGTCGTCCTCCTCAGCGGCACCGCGGTCAGTTTGCGATTGACCCGGGCGCGGACGGCTCCGGGCCAGGGGGAGGCAATCCGTGTGGACCGGGAATGCTCCCCTCAGGAACGTCCGAGGCCCGATGGGCAGAACCGAGTCACCCGGTGGGTCCGATGGCACACCGGATTGCTGTGGATCCCCGTCCTGATGTCCCTGGCGGGTTTGGTCCTGGCACCGTCCCCCCTCGGGTTCGGCCCGTGGCGGCTGGATCGGCTCGGTTGGCTCATGTCCCTGTACATTGCCCTGCTCGGCCTGATGATCCAGACCTACTCCGTGCGCCATCTGCATGGAGATAAAAGATATCCACAGTACTTCACCGGCCTGACGTGGGTCACCTTCGCCGCGACCGCCACCTGGATGAGCGGACAGCTGGCCCTGTTCGCCTGCGGCTGGACCGCGATGGGCGTCTTCCTCACCGCCCTCATCGGGCTTCGGCCTGAATGGGATGCGGCACGGACCGTCGCCATCCTCAGCGCGAAGCGGTTTCTGCTGAGCGCCGCCGCCGTGGGTGTCGCCGTGGTGTGGCTCGGCCTGGCGGCGGGATCGTGGGAGATGCCCGACGCGCTGATGCGCGCGGCCGACCTTTCTGCGCTGACCCGGGTTGGCATCAGCGCGCTGTTGATCTTGGCGGCGCTCATCCAGGCCGGCAACCTTCCGTTCCACCGCTGGCTGATGGAATCCGCGGTGACGCCGACCCCGGTGTCCGCGGTCATGCACGCCGGCCTGGTGAACGCGGGGGGGCTTCTGTTGGCGCGGATGGCGCCGCTGTTTGACCTCAGCGGTCCTGTGCCGCATCTGGTTCTGCTGTTCTTCGCCTGGCTCTCTGTCGCCGTCGGCATGGGCGTCATGATGGTCCACGTCGATTACAAGCGCCAGCTGGTCGCGTCCACGATGGCGCAGATGGGCCTGATGCTCGCGCAGTGCGCGCTCGGCGCGTACGATGCCGCCATCGTCCACCTGATGCTGCACGGTCTGTTCAAGGCGACCCTGTTCCTGCGATCCGGGTCGGTGGTCCCGCGGCCGGAGCGGCTCTTGGCGCAGACGCCCGGGACGGCTCATCGCCGGGCGTGGGCACGGGCGGGGACCGTCGCGGTCGCCATCCTGCTCGGACTTGCCTACTGGCGCCTGGCCCCCGCGGAGCCAGCGCGGGCGCTCAGCGGCCTGTTCCTCGCGGCGGGCGCGGTGCTCGCCTGGCGGCAGGCCGCGCCCGTCCGGCCGGGCCGGTGGCTCGGGCTCGGCGCCGTCGCGCTTGCCATTCTCATCGCGGAAGCCAGCCGCGTCCACCTGGACGAATTCGTCCGGTCCATCCTCGGCGCCCCCGTGGTGTCCTGGCCGGCGGTGGCCGTCGCGGCCTTCGTCCTGTTCGCCGGCGGCGCCCTCGCGGTCGCCTGGCTCGCCGGGCATCCGTCCTCGCGGCCAGCGGCGCGGCTGTACCTTTGGTTGCTGTGGTTGGGAGAGCCGCGTCCGCAGGCGATGGAGCCCCACCCGCGGTATCTCGCACGCTACGTGAAGGAGGCGACGCTGCAATGAGCACAACCGAACCGACCCGGGAGGCCGTCCGCCTGCGCCAGCCCTCCGGCGCCGTCCACCCTCGCCCGTCGCATCCGGACCTCAGGGAGATGGTGCGCCGGGCGGCGGACGGCATTGCCCCCGTGTGGCCCATCGCCACCTTCATCGCGCGCCATCCGTGGCCGGACCTGGAGGTCCTGCCGTTTTCCGACGCGGCTTGTCGCCTCCACGAGGCGCAGGGCATTCGCCTGCACCCGTCCGCCGCGGTGATACGGGACGCCGCGCGCCGCGGCGAAATCCATCCCGAACGCCTCACCGCGCGCCTGGAACGCTGGCTGGACGGCACCCCCTTGCCTGTCCCCCGCGCTTATGCCGAACAGGTGAACCGGGCGCTCCTGTGGGCCGACCCGCCTTCCGATGTCGATCCCGCCGCCCTCTCCCTCGCCGAAGCGGCCGTGGCGGAGGGTTCGGTGCCGGATGCGTCCGATTGGACCGAACGCCCCGTCAGCCGGCGCGTGGGCTGCGGAATGGACCGCCGGTTGGACGCGCACACCATCCGGTGGTGCAAACTGTTTCTCGACGAGGGAATGGCCGCCTGGACACTGCCGGGACGAGAAGAGGGGCTGTACACGGCCTGGCGGCGTCTTTCCCCCCTGGATCCCGCGCTCTCCCGGGCGGAGCGGCGCCGCCTGAAAGATTGGCCAACGTCGCCGGATGCGGCGCTCGTGCACGCCCTGCGTCTGCTCGGGATCGCACAGGACCGGTGGGAAGCGTATCTGCGGGCGCACCTGTTGGCGCTGCCCGGTTGGACCGGAATGCTTTTGTGGAAATCCCGCGAATCCGGCCTGGGGGCCGGTTTGCTCACCGAGTATCTCGCGCTCCGCCTGTCCCTGGAATGGGCCCTGTGTGCGGAGCTTCTGTCGACGGCGCGTGGCGCGGACGCGTCGGGGATGAGCGCGGCGGATCCCGGCGCCACCGTGGCCTCGGGCCGTGGTGCCCGCGAGATCGCCGCGCTTTTGACCACCTGGTTCCGCCTCGGTGGGCTGACGCAAGACGCCTGGCGGGATCTCGGGCCGACGGGACGGCGCCGCGCCCTTGCGTGGCTGCGCCGGTACATCGAGACGGACCGGTGGTTGCTGTGGCTCGACGCGTGGGAGGATACGTACCGGGAGAGCCTGCGGGCGGCCATGCAGGGGGAGGTTGAGCGCGGCGGATCGACGGCCCCGGTGGCACAGTTCCTCTTTTGCATCGACGTTCGATCCGACGCCTTCCGCCGCCGACTGGAGGCCTCCGGCCCCTTTGCGACCTACGGCTGCGCGGGGTTCTTCAACCTGCCCATCCGCGCCCGCGGGCTCGACAGCGCCTACGCCCACCCGTCCTGCCCGGCGATTGTCCACCCGGTGGTGGAAATCCAGGAGGCGCTCTTCCATCCGGAGGCCGCCGCCGGATCGCGGGACGAAGCCGGCGGCGCGGATGCCCCGGCGGCCGATGTGTATCGGCGGCGCCGCAACGGGGTGCGCCTCGTCGGGGACCTGTTCAAGAAGACGAAGCAACACCTGCTGGCCGGACTGGCGTTGCCGGAGATGAGCGGCGTTTGGCTCGGGGCTCACACACTGCTTCGGACCATCGCGCCGTTCGCCGCCGGCCGCTGGATGAAACGGGCGGCAGAGGTTGCGGAACGCAAGCCTGAGACCGGGTTGACCCTCCGGCGGATGGACGACCACGGGCCATCCGGTCTGCCGCTGGGGATGGCGGTGGAGGAGATGGTGGACATCGCCGCCGGCCTGTTGCGGAGCATCGGATTGACGGACTTCGCTCCCATCGTGGTGGTCTGCGGACACGAGAGCGAGACCGTCAACAACCCGCACGCCTCCGCCCTGGACTGTGGCGCCTGCGGGGGGGCGGCCGGGGCCTTCAACGCCCGGGCGTTCGCCGCTCTGTGCAACCTGCCGGAGGTGCGGGCCGGACTGGCGGCGCAAGGCATCCACATCCCGCCGAGCACCGTGTTCCTCGCGGCGGAACACATCACGACTACGGACGAGCTGCGCTGGTTGGAGGTCCCCCCGCTGCCGCCCGCGGCCACCGAGGCGCTTCAGGCGGTGCAGACCGTGCTGCCCGCCGTCCGGAGGCAGGTGAACGCACAGCGGCTGGCGCAGTTGCCGGGGGCCACGGGGGATGGTTCCGTGCCCGAGGAGGAGGCCGCGCGGGAAGCCGCGCGCCGGGCGGTCGACTGGAGCGAGGTGCGTCCGGAGTGGGGATTGGCGGGCAACGCCGCCTTCGTGATCGGAGGCCGGGTTCGGACGGCCCGCATTCCGCTCGACGGCCGCGTGTTCTTGCACAGCTACGACTGGCGGCTCGATCCCGACGGCGACCGCCTCGCCGCCATCGTCGCGGGTCCGGTGACGGTCGCCCAATGGATCAACCTGCAGTACCTGGCCTCCACGGTCGCCCCGCACGTGCACGGCAGCGGCAACAAGGCGACGCAGACCGTCACGGGCGGCATCGGCGTGATGCAGGGCAACGGGAGCGACCTGTTGGCGGGCCTGCCGTGGCAATCGGTCGCCGCCTCGGACGAAGCCCTGTTTCACCGGCCGCTGCGGTTGCTCGTCGTCATCGAGGCGCCGTCCGAGGCGGTTTCCCGGCTCCTGCGGCGGGATTCGGCGTTCCGCCGGAAGGTGCACAACGGCTGGCTGCGGCTGTCGTCCATGGATCCGGTCACGGGCGAATGGACCGACTGGGACCCGGAGTCTCTGCCGCGGCCGCTCGTCCGCGTGGGGTGATCCGGCATGCGCCGGGGCGGGCCGGCGCATACCGTGAAAGGCTGGCGCGCGGGGGCCGACGCCCCCGTTGCCACCCTCACCCGACCGCTCGCGCCCACAAAAGCGCCCACAAAAGACCGCCCGAGAGGATCAAAACCAGCGCCGCGGCCGCAATCCCCATCATCCGCCTCGCCAAGGCCCCCTCCCCTCCGGCAAGGCCCGCGATGGACGCCACCAGCGCCACCCGCGACGGCGATGCCATCGTCAGGTTGGAGGCGGCCACGTTCTGCATCGAGGTGAACAGGGCCGGCGGCTGGTGCAACGACTGAGCCATTGCACTCTGGAATGAGGCGAACAGGGCGTTGGCGGCGGAATTGCTGCCGGTGATGAAGCCGCCGAGCGCGCCGAGCAGCGGCGAGGCCACGATGAACCCCTGGCCGAGGCCGGCCGCCAGCGCGTGCGCCAGCGCGTCCATCATCCCCGCGCGCTGCATCACCGTCGACATGGCCACAAAGCCGGCCGTCGACACCGCCACCGGCCACACCTGGAGCAGCGTCCGCCGGGCGCACCGGAGCACCGAGGGCCCCCGCATTCGAAACATGACGATCCCGACGGATGAAGCCAACAGGAGCGCAAACCCGGGGCTGGTCAGGAGCGGGAGTTCGAAATCCAGCGACGGAACGCGGATCACCGCAATGCGCGACAGCAGGTTGCCGACCGCCGGCCACAGGTTGACGACCAGCCCGAATCCGACCAGAACCCCGTATGGGACCAGGCACCGCCCGGGCGACGGGGCCCGCGGCGCTTCGGCCGCCCCGCGTACGGCGGGCTGCCGCCCTTCAGCGAGCCCCCGCCCCGCGGCGGGCTCCCGTCCTTCGCCTGGCTCCCGTCCTTCGCCTGGCTCCCGTCCTTCGCCTGGCTCCCGTCTTTCGGCGGGCTGCCACCCTTCCGCCGGCCCCCGTCCATCGGCGGACTCCCGCGCGGCGGCGGACGCCCGCACGCGGGTGCCGGCGGATCGATGGCCCAGTCGCAGGTACAGCCCCAACGCTCCGGCGGCCACCGCGCCGGCCAGCACGGCGGCGAGCGGCACCGCGACGTACGCGTTGGCGACCCACGTCGTCACCGCAAGCCCCAGCCACACCACCAGCATCGCCGGAGCCTGGCGCCAGAGGGCGCGCCATCCCCCGGCCATGCCCGCGATGACAATCACGTACATCAGATACAGCGGGGCGGACAAAAGAGCGCTCCCCTCCCCGATGGCCCGCAGGGGCACTCCGGACAGTTGGGCGTTGAGCACCGTGCCGACCGCCAGCGCCCCCCACGGCACCGCGGACTGGGTGAGCAGAGCCAGCACGGCCGCGCGCTCCGGTGGAAAGCCGAGGGTCAGCAGAAGCGGCGCCGCAATCACGATGCCCACGCCGAATCCGGTGGTCGCCTCGAGAAATGGCCCCAGCGCGGCCGAGATCAACAACGCCTGATGCACCGGCGACACCGCCGCGGCGGAAACCATCCGGGAGAGGGTGTCGAGCGCCCCCGATTCACGCAGCACGTTGTAAAGAAACAGCCCGAAGACGAGGACGTAGATGACGATGACCGAGATCAGCAGCCCCCGGGCGGTGGACTGCGCCACGGCACGCACGGCCCCCGCCGGGCGAAACGCGGGCGCGGCCATCGTCAGCACCACGGCCAGGGCGTAGCCGAGGACCGCGGTCCGCGAGCTGGACAGCCGAAACCCGAGGAGGCAGACCAGCGCCACCACCACCGGTGCGGCGGCCAGCCACAGGTTCCACCCCACCCCGTCACCTCCCCTTCAACCCGCTCGTGCCCTGCGGCGGGATCTCACGACAGCGTGAACACCTTGCCCGGATTCAGGATGTTGTTCGGGTCAAACGCTCGCTTGACGGCTCGCATCAGGGGCAGGACGCTCGCGCGCTCCTCGGCGACGTAGCGCATCTTGCCCCAGCCGACGCCGTGCTCACCGGTGCAGGTGCCGCCCCGCTCCAGCGCGAAGCGGACGATCTCGTCGTTGATCCGTTCGGCCACTGCGAGCTCCGCTTCGTCGTCGGGATCGACCGCGAACACCACGTGGTAATTGCCGTCGCCCACATGCCCCAGAATCGCGCCGTGGACCCCGTGCCGGTCGATGGTCTCCCGCGCCCGGCGGATGGCCTCCGGCATGTCCGATGGCGGAACGCACACATCCGTCACCTTCATCCGCGATCCGGGCCGCACCGCGAGAATCGCCAAGGCCGCGTCGTGTCGGGCCTCCCACAGCTCGTGACGGGCGGCGCTGTCCGTCTCGAACCGAAACGCGGTCGCGCCCTCCTCGCGGCAGATCTCCTCGGCCAATCTGACATCCCCCTCCACCGCCGCCTTCGTGCCCTGGAACTCCAGGAACAGCGCGGGCGTCTCCGGGTACGCGGTGCCCTTGAAGCGGTTGACCGCGGCGACGGTGTGCTCGTCCACCAGCTCCACCCGGGCGATGGGGATGCCCGATCCGATGATCCCGTACGCCGCCTGGCACGCCGCGTACAGGTCGGGGAACTCCGCCCGCGCGGCCACGGTGTGCTCCGGGATGCCGTACACCTTCAGCGTCAGCTCGGTGATGACACCGAGGGTGCCCTCCGATCCGACGAACAGGCCGGTCAGGTTGTATCCCGCGGAGGACTTGCGCGCCATGCTGCCGGTCCGGACAATCGATCCGTCGGCCAACACCACCTCAAGATCCAGCACCTGGTCTCGCATCACGCCGTAGCGCACGGCGGTCGTGCCGCTGGCGTTGGTCGCGGCCATGCCGCCGATGGTCGCGTCCGCGCCGGGATCGAGCGGGAACCATAGGCCGTGCGGCGTCAGGTGCCGGTTGAGTTGGGTGCGCGTGATGCCGGGCTGCACCCGGACCAAAAAATCCTTCGGCCGGACCTCGACGACCCGGTTCATTCGCGTCATGTCGATGCTGATCCCGCCCCGCTCCGGGATGACGTGCCCCTCCAGGCTGGTGCCGACACCAAACGGCACCACGGGCACGCGGTGCTCGTTGGCAAAGCGAAGGATGCGGCTGACCTCCTCCGCGGTCTCCGGGAAGACCACCACATCCGGACGGCGCGGGGCGTGGTGCGAGAGGTCGCGCCCGTGCTGATCCAGCGCCGACGCTCCGCTCGTCACGCGCCCTGGGTCGGGGAGGATTTCAAGCAACGCCTCGCGCAGGTCCGTGGCAGGATGGGCATCTCCGGTGTGGCTCGGCCCCATGGGTCCGTCGGCATGCCTTGTCTCGCTGGATTCCCTCGCCATCCCCGTCACCTTCCCTGCCACCGGGGTTTGCGCTTCTCCAGATACGCCCGCACGCCCTCCGCGAAGTCGGCGCTGCCGTACACCCTGCGGATCACATCCTCGTACGCCCGCTCACCGTCCGGTTGGCCCAGATACCTGCCCGCGACCTTCGCGGACCACACCGTCAGCGGGGCGTTCGCCGCGATGCGCTCCGCGACTTCGCCGACGTGATGGTACAGCGCCTCGTCTTCCACAATCGCGGTGAGGAACCCGCACGACAGCGCCTCTTCCGCCGGCATCATGCGCGCCGTGAACAACAGCTCCTTCGCCCGCATGAAGCCCATCGCGTGGCCGACGCGGCGCAGGTTGTCGAGGCTCAGGCAGTTGCCGAGCGTGCGCGCCATCGGCGCCGCGAAACGCGATCCCGGCGTCGCAAACCGCAGATCGCACGCGGTCGCGAGAATCAGCCCGCCGCCCACCGCGTACCCCTGGATGGCCGCGATGGTCGGAACCGGCAGCTCTTCGAGCAGCTGCACGACCCGATCGATCCGCTTTTCATACGCCACCCCGTCCTCTCCGGTGAAGGTGACGAACTGCCCGATGTCGGTCCCGGCCGCGAACGCCTTGCCGCCGTCCCCGCGCACCACCACCGCGCGCACCGTCCGGTCCTCGTGCAGTGCGGTCAGGTGCTGTTCGAGCTGCTCGTACATGGTCCAGGTCAGGGCGTTGAGCGCCTCCGGCCGCGACAGGGTCAGCCACACCACATCGCCCTGCCGTTCCCAGAGCACCGCCCCTTCGCCGTGGCGCTGCGCGTCGGCGTCGTTCGGGCCTCCGGGTTCATGGACTCGACCCGGTTGGTGGATGTTCTGGCCGCTCGGCTCGCGTTCGTTCTCGCGTCGGTTCGTCTGCGTGGACACGCTGGCTCACTCCTCACGGGTTTGTCGACACCCAGTGTACAGCAGACGAATAGTTCTGAACAGACGGGAGCAGGCTTATCCTGCTCCGAACAGTTCTCTT
>NZ_JAIMAV010000072.1 GCF_023511815.1 Alicyclobacillus sp. | reverse complement strand
ATATGGCCCGCAAGTCTCTACCAGGCGACCGTAAATCGCCTGACTACGAGTGAAAGCGCGCCTAGGGTTCCGCAGGCCACGGCCTGGCTGGTCCAAGCGGCGCGGTCGCTTCGGCAACGGCCGAGGCGTACACCACAGGGACAAAAGCCCAGGTGGACAGGTTTCACTGCGTGATGCACGTGATGGACCTGTCCGCCTGGGCCTTTGATGTTTTATGGACACAACACCCGCGGGGAGGACCGGTATGGAGCAGCTCAAAGCACGGATTCTGCGGGACGGCCGCGTGCTTCCGAATTCCGTCGTCAAGGTCGACTCGTTTCTCAACCATCAGGTCGATCCCGCGCTCATCCAGGCCATCGGCGAATGGCTGGCCGGACACTTCGCCGACACACCGTTCACCAAGGTGCTGACCATCGAGGCCAGCGGCATCCACATCGCGTACGCCACCGCGCTCGCCGCGGGCGTGCCGATGGTGTACGCCAAAAAGCGGAAGGCGCTCACCCAGGGGGATGACCTCTATCACAGCGAGGTCTGGTCGTACACCCGCCAGGAGACCTACCGGATCACCGTCGCCCGACCGTATCTCGAGGCCAGCGATCGCGTGTTGATTGTCGATGACATCCTCGCCGAGGGTTCCGCGCTGCTCGGATTGGTGGACATCGTGCGCCAGTCGGGCGCGGGGATGGTCGGCATCGGCGTGGCGATTGAGAAGAGCTTTCAGGCGGGGCGCGGCCGGTTGGAGGAATTGGGCGTTCGCGTGCACGCGTTGGCGCGAATCGCCTCCCTCGAAGGCGGGACCATTCAATTTTTGGAATGACCTTCCCGCCATGACCCTTGACGCAGCGCTTGCCGAGCGCCGGCTCGACGGACGGCGGGCTCCATGGGGCCCGCGACAATCCATTCGTGGTTTTTGGAATTCCGAAGGAGGGATCCGCCGTGTTGGATAAGAAACGCGTGGTCACCCTGGGCTTTCAGCACGTGCTGGCGATGTACGCCGGCGCCATGATCGTCCCGCTCATCATCGGCGGCGCGCTGAAACTGAACAGCGCCCAGATGGCTTACCTGTTGGCGGCCGACATGTTCACATGCGGCCTGGCGACCCTGCTGCAGGTGCTCGGCACCCGGTATGTCGGGATTCGCCTGCCCGTCGTCCTCGGCTGCACCTTCACCGCCGTCGGACCCATCATCGCCATCGGCAGCCGGACGAACCTGCCCACGGTATTCGGCGCCATTCTGGCGGCCGGCGCCCTGGTGTTCCTGCTGGCGCCCGCGTTTGGCAAGGTCCTGCGCCTGTTCCCGACCGTCGTCACGGGATCGGTGGTCACCATCATCGGCCTTTCGCTCATTCCGGTGGCCATGAACAACGCCGCCGGCGGCCAGGGCAGCCCCACGTTCGGCAGCCCGGTCAACCTTGGCCTGGCGGCGGGCACCCTCGCCATCATCCTCGTGATCCAACGGTACTTCACCGGATTCCTGCGATCCATCGCCGTGCTCATCGGCCTCATCCTCGGCACCCTGGCCGGTTACGCCCTGGGGATGGTGAATCTGTCCACCGTCCGGCAGGCGTCGTGGGTGAACCTCGTCCATCCCCTGTACTTCGGCGCACCGCAATGGAATGCCGGCGCCGTGGCGACGATGTTCGTGGTGTGCGCGGTCAGCATGGTGGAGTCCACCGGTGTGTACTTCGCCCTCGGCCGCATCACCGGCCGTGAACTGACCGATCGCGACATTGTGGGCGGCCTGCGCGCGGAGGGCCTGGCCATCCTTCTCGGGGGTCTGTTCAACACCTTCCCGTACACGACCTTCTCACAGAACGTCGGTCTCGTCTCCCTCACCGGCGTCCGCAGCCGCCGGGTGGTGGCCGCAGCCGGCGTGATCCTTGTGTTGCTCGGCCTGTTGCCGAAGCTGGCCGCGCTCGCGACGACCATCCCCACCGCCGTGCTCGGCGGCGCCATGATTGCGATGTTCGGCATGGTCGTGGCCTCCGGTCTCAGCACCCTGGCGACCGTCGATCTGCGCAAGAACGAAAACCTGCTGGTGGTGGCCTGCAGCATCGGAATTGGTCTCGGATCCTCGGTGGTTCCGCAGATGTTCCAGCACCTCCCGGCCACCCTGCAGATGCTGTGCCAGAGCGGGATTGTCACCGGTTCGGCGACGGCGGTGATCCTGAACCTGTTCCTCAACCGGGCCGGCCGGAGGTCTCCCGCCGGCAGCGTGCACGGGCGGCCGGCGGAGGTCTCCTGACGCACACACGTTCACCCTCGTTTCATGCTCGTGAGCCCCATCTGCCGCAGGCGGTACTGCAGCGTCTGACGCGGTAGTCCGAGCCGCTGGGCCGCCAGTTTCACGTTTCCGCCGCTGCCTTCGAGCGCGCGTTGGAGCACCATCCGCTCGAACGCCCCCAGGACGGCGGGCCAATCGCGCGTCTTTGGCCCGCCGTCGAGCTGGGCCCACAATTCGTCCATGCCCGCCGCCCGGAGTGAAAAAACCCATTGACCGTGCGCCTGTTCCCCCGGCCCGTTCCCGGCCGATGAGCGGGCCGGGCCGCTCCCCGCTCCCCCGGCGTCCCCGCCGGCTCCGGCCACCCCCCGTCCACCGGCCCCGGCCGCACCTTCGCCGTCCACGACGGTGTCCACGACGGTGTCCACGGCATCGTCCACAGCGACATCGTCCACAGCGGCGCCTTCGGCCATCTCCCCGGCGGCATGGCCTCCCGGGGCGCCGTGATCCCCCGCGTCTCCCGATGCAGCGTCCGCCCGAGCACCTGTCCCGGCACTCCCCCCGGCGCCCGCCCCGGCCGGCTTCCCGCCGCGCCAGTCGCGAAGATGGCCCGGGAGGGCGTCCCACTCAATCACCCCGCTCGTTACCAGGTTCATCGCCGCCTCGATGGCGTTCTCCAACTCGCGCACGTTTCCCGGCCACGGGTAGACGGCGAACCACTCCGCCACCTCGGGCGCGACGCCCGTCACCTGCGTCCCGAAACGCCCGTTCCACTTGTCGATGAAATGATCCACCAAAAGCGGCAGATCCACGAGCCGCTCCCGCAGCGGGGGCAGATTGAGCCGAACGACGTTGATGCGGTAATACAGGTCCTGGCGCAGGCGGCCCTCGGCCACCTCCCCCTCCGGCCACCGGTTCATCGCCGCAATCACGCGGACGTCCACCGGCCGGACGCGCGTATCCCCGACCCGCATCAGCTCACCCTCCTGGAGCACTCGGAGCAGTTTCGCCTGGAGCTCGAGCGGCATGGACTGAATCTCGTCCAAAAACAGCGTCCCGCCGTCCGCCAGTTCAAACAGGCCCGGCCGGTCCTCCGCCCCGGTGAAACTGCCCCGGACCGTTCCGAACAGAATTCCCTCCAGGAGCGCCGCGGGCAACGCCGCGCAGTTGAGCGCCAGAAACGGCCGATGCCGCCGTGGACCCGCGTTGTGGATGGCCTGCACCAGCAATTCCTTGCCCGTCCCCGTCTCGCCGTACACCAGCACCGGCGAGGTGGTCGCGGCGGCCCGCGCCGCCCGCCGTTTGATGTCGGCGACACGCGGGTCGCGGCTGATGATGTGCGAGAATTGATAGACCGCCGTCCCGACGGAGCCCCCGGCCCCCGCGGGACGCGCGGATGAACGTCGCGCCCGGGCCGCTGTCCATCCCCGGGCCCCGTCGTCCGGTTCCTCGTGTGCGCCGAGCTCCCCTGCGCGAGTGCGGCGACGCGTCCCCTGCGCCACCTGCGCCTGCAGGTCCAGGACCTGTTCCGACAATCGTTTGACCTGCGTCAGGTCTTTGGAAATCTCGAGGGCGCCCACCACCCGGCCGTCCGACACGATGGGCAGGGTGGTGTTGACGGTGTGCACCTTCAGACCGAGGTAGTTGGTGTAGGTCTGCGCACGATTGTGGATGGCGCGGCCCGTCTCGAGCACCCGCAGTAGGGTGCTCGTGTCGTGCGCCAGCGAAGGAAAGGCTTCGAGGACATGCTTGCCGATCACGTCGGCGGGCGCCAGCCCGTCCAAACGGCCGGCGGCGCGGTTGTAGAGAATCGTGATGCCGTCGGGATTGACCGCGTGGATGCCTTCGTCAATCGTCTCCAGGATCTTGAGCAGCCACTCCTGGGTCAGAGGGCCCGCGGGCATGGTGGTTCCTCCTTGTCGCCGGTGAACCCGGCCCGTGCGGTACTCGCCCTGATCTTACACCGATCGTCACCTCGGACACAATTTTCCGAATGGTTAACCGAGATCCGGCCGGACGTTCGATGGCCGCAAAGCCCGGGTGCCGGCCTCCGGCCATGCCGCGGCCCGCCGGTGGCGACGGCGCTCACCCGTCGCCCGACTGGCCGCGCGGCGCCCGGGCGTCCCGGCGCACAGGGTCCCGCCAGGTGATGAGCAGGCGCACGTCCTGGGTCACCCCGCCCATCGCCATGAGATACCGGCACCGAAGCGCGCCGCCGCGGCGGCCCACGGCCATCTGCAACCGCTCTGTCCGCACCTCGAGCGGGAGTCGAACCCCCGCGGTCCGAATGGCGGAAGCCGTCGTCCGCCCGGGAACGAAGCGGTGTTGCCAGTCAATGTCCCCGAAGCGCGCCAACACCACCTCGCCCGGTTTCAGACGAAGCGTGGTCTGATCCGCGCGGGCCGCCGCGCGGGCATCCGGACCATCGCCGGAACGGGGCGGCGCACCCGGGTCGGCGTAGGTGAGAAAGTGCGTCCCGGCCCGTTGCACCCACACCCCGGAGGTGCTCACCCGTTCCATGTCAATCGATCCGTCCTCCACCGAAACCACCCGCCGCACCCAGTGGACCGTCACCGGCCGGCGAAAGTCGCCGTCCGCCAACCAGAACCCCGATTCCACCTTCATCCCCCGGACGGGCCCTCAGCGCACAAACGCCAACAGCGCTTCGCGGACCAGTTTCGCGGCCAAAATCTGCGACAGCTCGCTCGGGTCAATCACCGGAGAGACCTCGACGACGTCGAAGCCGACGACGTTCAGCCGGGAGAGCAGCTGCATCGCGTGAAATCCCTCGCGCGGCGTGATGCCCCCGTGTTCGGCCGTGCCGGTGCCCGGGGCGAAGGCGGGATCGAAGACGTCGATATCCCAGGTGACGTACACCGGGTGGCCCTCCAGCTCGGGCAGGACCGCCTCGAGGGGTTCGGCCACGTCGAACGGAAAGAAGTGCGTGTTCTGACGCGCCCAGGCGAACTCCTCGCGCGTGCCCGACCGGATTCCGAACTGGTACACCCGGTCCGGGCCGATGGCGTCGCACACCTTGCGGATCACGGTGGCGTGCGAGTACGGCTCCCCCTCGTAGTGCTCGCGCAGGTCCGTGTGCGCGTCGACGTGGATCACGCGCAGATCCGGGTGCTTCTCCCACGCCGCGCGCATGGGGCCCCACGACGCCAAATGTTCGCCGCCCAGGCCGAGCGGGAACTTGTCCACCGCGAACAGCCGCCGAACGAACTCGTACAGCGCCTCCACGCTCTTTCTCGGATTCCCGAACGGCAACGGCACGTCCCCCGCGTCGTGGTAGCGCAGGTCGCGCAGGTCGCGGTCGAGGTACGGGCTGTACTCCTCGAGCCCGATGGACACCTCGCGGATGCGCGCCGGGCCGAGCCGTGTCCCGGCGCGGAAGGACACCGTCCAATCCATCGGCATCCCGTAAATGACCGCCTTGGCGGTTTCGAAATCCGCCGTCGCCCCGATGAACAGATCCCCCGTGTACGCGCGGTCAATCGCGGGCGTCCAGCTCATCCCTTCAGCAACTCCTGCACGAAGCGCGGCAGGGCGAAGGCCGCCTGATGCACCGCCTCCGTGTAGTAACGCGTGTCCTGCGTGCGCGCCGGTTGCCGATCCCGCAGGGGATGGT
This sequence comes from Alicyclobacillus sp., assembly GCF_023511815.1. Lineage (GTDB taxonomy): Bacteria > Bacillota > Bacilli > Alicyclobacillales > Alicyclobacillaceae > Alicyclobacillus_H. Next base: position 8,131 of record NZ_JAIMAV010000072.1, on the reverse strand, counting down.
ACCGCTTGCTGCCCATGGTGAAGCTCCACATCCCCGTCGGATAGGTCGGCACATACGCCAGGTACAGCTCGGTGATGGGGAACACGCTCCGGATGTCCCGATGGACGCTTTGGATCAGGTCCTGGTTGACGAACGGAGATTCGGTCTGCGCGACGAACAGCCCGTCTTCCTTGAGCGCGTCGTACACCGCCTGGTAGAAGTCACGCGCGAACAGGCCGACCGCCGGGCCCACCGGATCCGTCGAGTCCACCAGGATCACGTCGTACTCCCCGCGATGCTCCTGCACGTGCCGGATGCCGTCCGTGACCTGCACCTCCACCCGCGGATCGGACAGCCCTTTCGCAATCTGCGGGAAGAACCGCTTCGAATTCTCAATCACCCGTCCGTCGATTTCGGCCAGCACGGCCCGTTCGACCGTGGGGTGTTTGACGATCTCGCGGATGGCCCCGCCGTCCCCGCCGCCGACGACCAGCACCTTCTTCGCGTTGGGATGCGTGTGCATCGGCACGTGGGCAATCATCTCGTGATAGACGAACTCATCCGCATCGGTGGTCATCACGCATCCGTCGAGCACGAGCAGATTGCCGTACTGCACGGTCTCCACCACATCGAGCGTCTGAAACTCCGTGGTCTCCGAATGCAGGATCTTGTTGATTCGAAGCCCGATGGTCAGATTGTCATTCTGCCGTTCCGTGAACCACAGTTCCGCTGGCACCAAACCGAATCACCTCCGGGTCTGCACAAACACGCAGTATTATACCAAACCGCAGAGGGGCGTAAACGAATGGAGACGCCCCCAGGATTGCGGCGGAATCCCCATGGGGAATTTCGGACATACTACCCGCGCCGAGGAAAACACTGGTCCTCGGACCAACACAATCCGGGTCCGGGAGGGATGGGCATGGCCTTTGAGCAACCCGCAGCGGATCGATCCCCCATCGTCGGCGCGGGCCACTGGTGGCGGCGCACGCCCTGGTGGGTGAAGTGTTTCGCCCTTCCCCTGGCGGGGGGCTTCGCGGGGATGACCGCCCTGTTGCTGCTGCTGCGCGAGGCCCCGCTGCCCGACCAGAGTTTCGTGAATCCCACCCACATCGATGCCGCCGACGGATCGAGGCTCGCCGAGTGGACCACCAAGGGCGCCCGCGCGGGGCACGTCCGGCTGGCGGACATCCCGGCGGCTCTCCAGGAGGCGACCCTCGCGGTCGAAGACGAGCACTTCTACGAACACCACGCCTTCAATCCGCGCTCGGTGCTGCGCGCCACCTGGGTGGACCTGCGCCACGGCGGCATCGTCCAGGGCGGGTCCACCATCACGCAGCAGCTGGCCAAGAATCTGTTCCTCACGCAGGACCGGACCGTCTGGCGCAAGCTGCGCGAGGCGCTGTACGCTCTGCAGCTGGAGCTGCACGAGACGAAATCCGCCATCCTCGAGCAGTACCTGAACACCGTCTACTACGGGGAGGGCGCGTACGGCGTCGCCGCCGCCAGCCAGGTGTACTTCAACAAGCCCATGCAGGACCTCTCCCTCGCCGAGTGCGCGCTGTTGGCGGGTCTGCCGAAGGGGCCGAGCCTGTACTCCCCGGTGGCCCACCCGGACGCCGCCCGGCGCCGCCAGCGCGAGGTGCTGGCGCGCATGGTGCAGTGTGGTTTTCTCACGCAGCGGGAGGCGGACGAGGCCGCCCGCGCACCCCTGACCATCGCGCCGGTCCAACGCCGCCCGCTGGCGGCCCCCTACTTCACCGCGACGGCGGTGCGGGAGGTGGAGCGCCGGTTTCATCTGGCCCCGGACGACCTGTATCAGGGAGACATCCGGGTGACGACCACGCTCGATCCCGTCCTGCAACAGGCGGCCGAGCGCGCCATCGCCTCCACGCTGCCCGCCGGAAGCGGGATTCAGGCGGCGCTGGTGGCCCTGGATCCGCAGACGGGCGCCATCCGCGCGCTGGCGGGCGGCCGCGATTTCGCGCAGAGTCCCTACAATCGGGTGTTTGCGGAGCGCCAACCGGGATCGACCTTCAAGGCGATCCTGTACACGGCCGCGTTGGAGCACGGCTGGGCGCCGAACCGCCAGGTGGCCAGCGAAGAAACCACCTTTCTGTACGACCAGGACAAGACGTACACCGTGCACGACTACGGCGGCATCTACGCGCATCGACCGCTGACCCTGCGGGAGGCGCTGGCGCGTTCCGACAACGTGTACGCGGTGACGGCCAACCTCGAACTGGGCCCGGGGACCGTGCTGGAGACCGCCCGCCGCATGGGGATCTCGTCGCCGATGCAGCCCTACCCGTCGCTGGCGCTCGGCGTGTTCCCGGTCAGTCCGCTGGAGATGGCGTCCGCCTACGCGGTGCTGGCCAACGGGGGCTTCGCGGTGACGCCGTACACCGTCGAGTCGGTGCATGACGGGCGCCGGGGACAGGACTTCACCACGGCGCCCCACCGCGAACGCGCGGTCCCGGAGACGGTGGCCTTCCAGATGACCGATCTGATGCGCAGCGTGCTCGACCCGGGCGGTACGGGCTACAGCGTTCACCACTACCTGCACGGGACGGCGGCGGCGAAGACCGGCACCACCGACACGGACGCGTGGATGGTCGGATACACGCCCCGCCTGGTGTGCGCGGTGTGGGTCGGGTACGACGACAACCGGCCGCTGAGCCTGGCGGAGTCGCACCTGGCCGCCCCCATCTGGGCGAAGTTCATGGGCACAGCCCAGCAGCGCCTGCCGGGCCCCTGGTTCTCGCCGCCGCCGGGCCTGGTGCGGCGCACCATCGATCCGGTGACGGCACGGTTGGCCACCCCCGCCTGCAGCACGACGGAGACGGACTACTTCGTGCCGGGCACCGAACCGACGGACGTCTGTCCGTTGCACGCGCCGGCCCCGGATGCGCCCGGATCGACCTGGTCCCAGTGGTGGCGGCGGATCTGGCCCGGCGCCCAGCCGGAGAACGGAACCCAGGTCGACTGAACGAAGACGGATCCCGCGAACGTTCCCCAAAGGCGCGGCCGGTTGGCGGGCGACACGGGCACGGAACCGGTGGTGGCCTGTCGTCCTTGTGCCGTGCCCGCCCACGGGCGCATGTGATACAATGGCCACAACAAAGCAGAAGGAGCGTGGCACATGGAACAGCGTCTGTCCAGCCGCGTGCGGGCCATCGCGCCGTCGGCCACCATGAGCGTCGACGCCAAGACCAAGGCTCTGATCCGGGAAGGGCGGCCGGTGGTCAACATGAGCGTCGGCGAGCCGGATTTCGACACCCCCGTCCCGGCGGCGTTCGCCGGCATCCGCGCCATCACCAACGGCAACACCCGCTACACCCCCTCCGCGGGAACTCTGGATCTGCGCCGCGCCATCGCGGCCAAGTTGATGGAAGAGAACGGTCTGCACTATCAACCGGACCAAATCGTCGTCTCCAACGGCGCCAAGCACTCGCTGTTCAACGTGTTCCTGACCCTGTGCGATCCCGGCGACGAGGTCATCCTCCCGGCACCGTACTGGGTCTCCTATCCGGAGCAGATCCGCCTGTCCGGTGCCACCCCGGTGATAGTCTCATGCGACGAATCCACCGGATTCAAGATCACGCCCGAGCAGCTGGAACGGGCCATCACGCCGCGCACGCGCGCGTTTTTGCTCAACTCCCCGAGCAACCCGACCGGCGCGGTGTACTCGGAGGAGGAGCTGCGCGCCCTCGGCGAGGTGCTCCGGCGCCACGACATCTACGTCGTCGCCGACGAGATCTACGAACGCCTGGTCTACGGCGTGAAGCACGTCAGCATCGCCGCGGTGGTGCCCGATCTGATGCCCCGCACCATCGTCGTCAACGGATTCTCCAAGGCCTTCGCCATGACCGGCTGGCGCCTGGGATACATCGCCGCGCCGACCGACATCGCCAAGGCCGTGGACAGTCTGCAGAGCCACAGCACCGGCAGTCCGTCAACCATCTCGCAGGCGGCGGGCGTGGTGGCGCTCCGGTCGTTCGATCCAGGGATGGTGTCCGAGTTCGAACGCCGCCGGAACCGGCTGGTGGAGGGTCTGCGCGAGTTGCCGGGGGTCGAGTGCCTGCTGCCGGACGGCGCGTTCTACGTGTTCCCGAACGTCGGCAGACTGCTGTCGGCCCAGTGGAACGGCCAGACCATCGGGACCACCACCCGGCTGTGTGAACTTCTGCTCGAGGAGGAGCTGGTCGCGACGGTGCCCGGGGAGGCGTTCGGCGCGCCGAACAACATCCGCCTGTCCTACGCCACCGCGTACGAGAACATCGAGACGGCCATCGAGCGGATGCGGCGCTTCGTGCAACGTCTGCAGTAAATCCTCCGGGTCGATGCCCAAAACCGCCACGGGGGACCGTCACGAGGGACCGTCCACGCCACGCGCCGCTCACACGCCTGCGCGTCTTCGGGCGGCCGGTCCGTCCCTTTCGGTCTCAACTCAACCCGCCTCCGGGGTCCGGCTTGGCCGGACCCCTTTTCTGCACGCCGCACGGCATGCATCCATATGATGTCGCAGGCACGCACATCGCACGAAGGGCTGTCCCTCCGGGGGCGTCCGCGACGCAAGGAGGTGTGAGGATTCATGCGGACCCTGGCGAACTCCGATCGCCCGATGTACGCGAAACAGATACGCCGCCTGCGTCAACGCCTGCAGCACCTGGACAAGAGCGCGCCGGATTACGCCCGCCAGCGCGAGGCCCTGCTTCGCGACATCCGGCTGACCAAATTGCAGATGCAGCGCGCCGGCCGGCCTGGCGCGAGGCGCCCCGTGAAGGGGCCCGGCCGGACCAAGGCCGCCACGGCGGGACGGGCGCAGCGGACCGCCGTCCGCCCCGGTGCGGGGGCTGCACCGGCGCCGACCGGACGCGCCTCCGGCCGGCTCCCGCTCGCCAACCTGCTGTCGCCACAGGGACTTCAGCAGACGCTCAAGTCGGTGACCAACCTGCGGTCGATGGTGAAGAATTGGCTCGGGTATCTGCAGCAGGCGGACCAGCTGCTCGACACCATCCACATGACCACCAACTCTCTGCGCGAGACCGGCGTGCTCGACAAGCTGATCAAATACAAGGGCAGGAACCTCACCACCGACGACTACACCAACATTCTGGTGGCGCTGATGAACTCGCCCCTCGGCAGCCAACTCCTGCGATCCGCGGGCGGCGGCACGGAGGGAGACGGGGGCGCTGCCCAGAGCGCCGCTCAGCCCCCCGCCCAGACACAGGCGGGCGGGACGGCATCCGGTGCCACCCCGACGCCGGGGGCACCCGGTGCGGGACTGCCCGGCGCACCCGGCCTGCCGGGAGCCGGTGCCAATCCCGCGGCAATCCCTCCCGCACCGGGCTCCGCACTGGGCACGCCACCGGGGATGCCACCGGGCATGCCGGTGCAGGGCGGGCCGCTGCCGCAGGCGTCGGCCGGGATGCCGGCATCGCCCCCCGCACCCCGTCGCGCGCGGCGCATCGGCCGCCGCGCGTGAGCGGTGGACCACCTTGGGTGTCACAGCGGGCGGCCTCCGGGTACATGCATCCGCCGACGGTCCTCGCCAATCCAAACGGGCTCCCGCCTTCCGGCGGGAGCCCGTCTTCCGTTGGGTCACTTGGTTTTCGGAACAAACTTCTTGATCTCTTTGAGCGTCTCGTCATCGACGTTCTGGCCGTATTTTTTCACCAACTCGTCGACGTTGGCGTTCGGTCCGTTCTTGGTGGCGTCCTTGTACGCCGCCACAAACTGCTTGATGCGCTGCTCGGGCACCGGGAGCCCGAGTTTCTGCGCGAAGTCCTTCGCGAGCTGCTCGACCTGGTTGGGATCCTGCCACTGCTCCGGCTTGACCTTCTTGACCTCGTCGAGGATCTCGAAGATCGCCTTGCGTTTGCCCGTCAGGTTCTGCTTCAGGGTGTTCAGCGCGGATCCGCCTTTCGGCGAGGCGGCCGGCATCATCTGCGGGCCCGCCGGCATCTGTGCCGGCTCCGAGCTTTTTGGAACCCGGACCTGGCGCCTGCCACTCTTCTTCAGCGTCTTTTTGCGCACGCGATTCCCTCCCTTGCCGAAGACACTCCCTTGCGGAGCCTCTCCATATGGTATGGCCGGGGAGGGACGGATGCGCCTGAAACCGGTGAAAACGGGCACCTGCCGGCCTCAGCCGCCAATCAGCCGAATGTACCACTGCATGTTGTACTCGACGACGGTCACATGGTACTGATGATGCTCCACCGGCTGACCCTTGTACTGGATGTCGGCATTGACGGTCGCCAGGAAGTTCTTGTCGTCGATGGGCTCCACCTTCTCGACGTCGATGGTGTAGTGCTCCACCGGATGGGCGTAATCCACCCCCTGCTGGGCCATCTGCCCGACGACGGACGAAAGCCCCGGCGCGAAGAACCGGTTCATGTCCGCCTTCAGGTCCGTCAGGGTCTTGTCGTTGTGCGACTGGATGTACATCTCCACCAGGTCATGGGCCGTCTTCTTCATATCCGCTTCGGTCGGCGCGCTGTCCGAACCGCTGATCCCGTTGTTCCCCGCTCCCCCCGCATTGGAGGTCGCGTTGTCCGCGACGGCGTTGAACGGCGTCGTGGTCGCCGCGGGCGTCGCCGCCTTCGGCCCGCATCCCGTTGCGAGGATGAGCAGCGCAGCCATCCACCAGATTCGCTTCAAAGGGCTCACTCCCTCTTCATGACGTGGACCGTCACCTATGTCCTATAATGTAACACAGACCGAGTCTCTCGCCCGCGCACAAAGTTTAGCAACAGAATGGATGTCGGGCGGGTTTCCCAAGTCACCTTCTTCCATCCGTCTGCGGGAGGGCTCCCATGTCCGCCGTCACCTTGCCGTCCATCCCCATCAAACCCGCCGGGTTGCTGAAGATCACGCTCTACGCCGCCGCGGCGATGCTCTGGCTGGGGCCGGTTCTCGGTCACCTGTCCGAGTGGTACATCGGCTGGCCGGGTGACCCTCAGCAGTTCATGTGGTACCTCGGCTGGTTCTGGCACGCCCTCGCCGCCGGAGAGAATCCGTTTTTCACCCGGCAACTGAACGCGCCCATCGGACAGAGCCTGATGTGGAACACCTCCGTCCTGGCTGAATCCGCCCTTCTCGGTTGGTCCATGCGCTGGCTCCCCGGCGCCGCCGTGTACAACCTGCTGTGGATCGCCAACTGGCTGTGCGCGTGCCTGCTCGGGGACGCGCTGTTGCGCGATCTCGGCGTTCGGCGTTGGCTCGCCGCGGCCGGCGGCCTTCTGTACGGCATGATGCCCTATTTCACATCCCAGACCCTGTTTCATCTGCATCTGTGGCTGACGAGCGTCCCCCTCGGCCTCACTCTGGTTCTGCTGCGCGGGATTCGGCAACGCCCCCGGCATCCCTGGCGGTATGGGATGGCCATCGGGGGGCTGGCCGCGCTTCAGATGTACACTTCACTGGAGGTGGCTGCAACCTACGCACTGGTCGCGGGAATCGCGGCACTGTTCACCCTCATCACCCTGCAATCCCGGGTGCGAGACGTGTTTCCCGTATCCGGCCGCTTGGTGCTGTCGGCCATCCTGACCACCGCCATCCTCGCCCTGCCGGGTCTGGTCGCCCTGATGCACGGCCCCGGCCGCCCGGCGGGAAAACTCCTGCCTGCGCAGGCGTACGTCAACGACCTGTTCACGTTCTTCGTCCCGACCCCGGTGTATGCCCTGCACAACGCGTGGTCCACCGCCCTGTCGCTGGCGTACACGGGCAACTTCTGGGAGAACGACGGTTACCTCGGGCCTGCCGCTCTGCTGTGGATCGCCCTTGCGGCGATTCGGCTTTGGCGGCTTCCCTGCGCCCGGGCGGCGCTCTACACCTTCCTGCTCGTGACGTTGCTCTCCATGGGACCGACCCTGCACTTCGCCGGATGGGTCACACCGCTGCGCCTGCCGTGGTCCCTCCTGGAAGGCGTGCCGTTTCTCGAGAGCGCGTTGCCGTCGCGGTTGATGCTGTACGCGGACGGCATCGCCATCGCGTTGGGCGTGTTCGCGCTCGAGGTTCATCTGCGGAAATCCCGCAGGCGCACCTCGGCTCACCTGCTGTCCTTCGCCACGCTCGCCCTGGTCGCCGCCACCTGGTGGCCGGTCACGCCGTATTACCACTCGGCAACCCCCGATGCGGCGCGGGCGCT
>NZ_JAIMAV010000071.1 GCF_023511815.1 Alicyclobacillus sp. | reverse complement strand
GAATTGGCAGACGCGCAAGATTCAGGTTCTTGTGGTGGCAACACCGTGGGGGTTCAAGTCCCTTCGACCGCACCAAGCAAACCCGATGCACCGAGCGGTGCATCGGGTTTTCGTTTCCGAAAACTGGCGTCTCTCCGTCCGGATACCGGCTCTCCCGCGGGGAACAATCAGGGACGAACCGAATCCAAAGCGATGGAGGGAACATCACGTTGGCTCGAGAGACACGCAAATGTGTTCGATGGACCGCGGCGGCGGGTGCAATCCTCGCGCTGGCCCTGGGCGGCTGCGGCCAGGCAGCCAATCACACCGCCAATGCGGTGAACGCCACCGGCAATGCGGCGGCCCTGGCGGCGCGCGGAACGGCCAACGCCATCCGCGGTGTCGGCAACGCCGCCACGGACGCGGCGCGCCTGGGTCCGGCGGGCGACCGCAACGCCTGGACGCGCAATCCGTTTGGCACCTACGCGACGCAGAGTGTCGAGATCGATCACGCCGCCCGCACGGTCAACATCCGATTGGCCAACCCGGCCGCACCGGCCGCGGGAGCCCCGGCGGCCGGGTGGACGGCGCCCGGGACACCGGCTCCGGCCGCCGGCTGGACCGCACCCCGCACCGCTCCGGCCGGAGCGCCCGCGCCCGGATGGACGGTGCCCGGCACGCGCACCGCACCCGCGGCCGTCCCCGGAACGGTCACTCCGGGACGGACGGCGGCGGCCGCCACAGCGCCGACCATCACGGTCCCGACCGGTTGGACCGTTCGCGTCACGGCGCCCGCGACCGGCACCTGGAACCACGGGCTTGCGGTCGTGCCGTACCGCGACGGCACCGCGCCGGTGGGCACCGCGGCGGCCCGCACCCCCGGGACCTCGCGAGTGCTCAACTTCCGCGCCAACACGGCGGGCCTGTACGCCATCGTCGCCACGACGCCCGGCGCGGCCGACCGCGTGCTGGACATCCTCAATGTATCCAACGGCAACCGCACCCCGGCCGTGCTGACGTACCACGACGGCTGGCGGTGACGCGCATTAAAAGATCGGCAATCGGGGGCGCCCCGCGGGGCACCCCCGATTTTTCATGCCCCAGTCACCGTCCGGCCTGGTTGGTGATCTCCTGGGCCTGATTCCCGGCGCCCCCGGTGCCGCCGCCGGTTTTGTTCCCCACCGTCCCCGCGCCGCGGCCCGCACCGCCCGTCGAATTCTGCCCGCCGGAGCCCTTTGACCCCGCGCCGCCGGTGTCCCCGCCCACGCCGCCGAGAACCACGAACCGAAGCCCCTGTCGCTTCAGGCCCTCGATGATCCCCGGCAGCGCCGCCAGCGTCACGGCGTTCTCGTGCATGTCGAACACGCCGCCCGAGGGATTGCCGTGCACCACCGCGTCGATGACCTGAGCCGGGGTCTTGGCCTCCCAGTCGCGCGGATCCCGGTTCCACAGCGCGAGGGTCAGGTGATCCTTGGCGAGGACCGCCTCGGTGTCGTCGTTGAACGCCCCGTACGGTGGACGAAACAGGCCGACCGGATGGCCGAGAACGCTCTCCAGCTCGCGTTCGGCCGACTCAATCTGCTCCGCCTGCGCCGATGGGTCCAGATTGGTCAGCAGAGGATGCGACTCCGAGTGGTTGCCGATGACGTTCCCGTCCCGTGCTGCGCGCAGCACCGCCGATCGCCACGTGTTCACCCGGTTGCCGACGAAGAAAAACGTCGCCGGCACCCGGTAGCGCTCCAGAATGTCGAGGATGCGGTTGGTGTAGGGCGACGGGCCGTCGTCGATGGTCAGCGCCACCTGGCCGCGGCCGACGCTCCACACCTCCGGCACCAGGTGTTTGGTCGCATACTGCGGATGCCCGGCCCCCGCGGGCGGATGCTGCTCCCCGATGGGGACATCTCCCGCGGAGCCCGCCGCCGGGCCACCCGAAACGGGTGGGATCGCGCCGGCCGCGGAGGTGGCGTTGGATGCGCCGTTTCGCGACGCGCCACCCGAGATGGCGCCCTGGGCGCCGTTCCCCTGCCCCGCCGCATCGGACGCCGGCGCCGCAGCCACCGGCCGCGCACCGGTCGAGCCGTGCCCCTCCCCGCAGGCGGTCACCCATCCCGCACACACCAGGACCCCCGTCACGCCGACGATGAATCGTCTGTGTTTCCTCCCCATCTCCGGTCCACTCCCCCGCGCTTCCCCAGTCCGTCCCGGTGACCCGGGCCCTTTTCGTCGCTTCCCGTATTCTACCACGCCTCGTTCGAGTCGGATCGATGGAATTCGATCCGATTCGACGCCCGTGGCTCGGTTAGGGTTTCGCGACGTATGCGCGGCGTATGTGTAGCAAAACTTAGCAAAGGACAGCGATTCTGTTGCCGCCTCGCCGGCCTCGGCGGGCGGACGAGAGGAGGTATCCCATGCGTCGTTGGCTTCTCGCGGCCGCGCTGGCCGTCGCCGCGATGTCCCCGGTCGACGCGCTTGCCGCGGCGCGCACGGTGAACATTCGCGTGACCGATGACGGATTTGTGCCCGCTGCCGTCATCGCCATGGTGGACCAACCGATTCACCTGCACGTGGTCAACCGCGGCTCGCGCACCCACCAGTTCTCCATCCCGTTCTACCGGATCTTTTCGCGAAACCTGCCGCCGGGTGAGGCGACCGACATCGAGTTCTCCCCCTGGACCACCGGCCGGTACGAGATGGTGTCCGATCCGAGCGGCAACTTCACGCCGGAGTTCACGGGGTGGTTCATCGTCTCCGATCAAAAATGACCTCGCGCCCGGCCCCGAAAACGCGGTGTCCGGTATAATAGGCTCGTTGGGCGGCCGGTGAACGGCCGCCCAGCCGACCGCATTCCGCCTCGGCGCGTCCACCCCAGCGCGCGCGGCCGGGCAAGGGGGCTGATGTCCATGGCCAATTCATACGACGTGATCATCATCGGCGCCGGGCCCGCGGGCCTGTACGCCGCCTACGAATTCACCCGCAGGGCGCCATCCGCCAGGGTGCTGTTGGTCGACAAGGGCGTGGAGGCCAAACACCGCCACTGCCCCATCATGGAAGGCAAGATTGACAAGTGTCCGCCGCCGAACCGCATCAAGACGTACGCCAGCTGCTGGCCGGCCTGCGGCGTCATCAACGGCGCCGGCGGGGCCGGGAGCTTCAGCGACGGCAAGTTCAACATCACCGCCGAGTTCGGCGGGTTTCTCACCGAGTACCTGCCGCCCTCGGAGGTGATGGACCTCATTCAATATGTGGATCGGATCAATCTGGAGCACGGCGCGCCGGACACCATCACGGACCCGACGACCCCGGCGGTGGCAGCCATCGAACGGCGGGCCGCCGGGGCCGGCCTGAAGCTGCTGCGGGCCCGGGTGCGTCACATCGGGACCGACCGCAACCTGGAGCTGATGGACAGCATCTTCTCCTATCTCGAAAAGCACGTGGAATTGCGATTTCGGACCTTCGTCGAAGACCTGTGGATCGAGGACGGCTCTCTCCGCGGGATCATCGTCCGCGGCGGCGAGCGCATCGCCTCGCGTTTCGTCATCGCCGCGCCGGGGCGGGACGGCTCCACCTGGCTCGGCGAGGTGTTCAAACGGCACGGGCTGCGCATGACGAACAACCAGGTCGACATCGGTGTGCGCGTCGAGACCTCCAACGTGATCATGCAGGAGATCAACGAGCATCTGTACGAGGGCAAGTTCATCTTTCAGTCGCCGTCCACCGGGCTGCGCGTGCGCACCTTCTGCGCCAATCCCAGCGGCTACGTGGTGGTGGAAAACCACACCGGTGTGATGGCGGCCAACGGGCACGCGTACAAGGACCCGGCGTTGGCCTCGACCAACACCAACTTCGCGCTGTTGGTCAGCCACCGCTTCACCGAGCCGTTCGATCGGCCCAACGAATTCGCCCGCCAGATCTGCCGTCACGCCAACGAGCTCTCGAACGGCTCCATCATCATCCAGCGCTACGGCGATCTCCTGCGCGGGCGGCGCAGCACGCCCGAACGCATCCGGGAGGGATTCATCGAGCCGACGCTGAAAGAGGCGGTCCCGGGCGATCTCGGGTTGGTGCTGCCGTACAAGACGATGGTGGCCCTGCAGGAGATGATGACCGCGCTCAACCACGTCACCCCCGGCATCGCCAGCGACCACACCCTGTTCTACGGCGTGGAGGCGAAGTTCTACGCGGCGCGGGCGGATGTGGACCGCACGCTGCAGACCAAGGTCCGCGGGCTGTACTGCGCGGGCGACGGCCCCGGCATCTCCCGCGGGATCTCGCAGGCCGCCTCCAGCGGTGTGTACGCCGCGCGCAACATCATCCGGCAACTGGATTGATGGCGCCGCGGCTCGCCGTGCCCGGCGGATACACAAAATCCGGGTGTGCGATGACCCGTCGCCGGCGGGGTTGCCGCCGAGATCGCACACCCGGAAAGCAGGGTGACTGTATCCCTGGTATCAGTACTGTAAGCGGGCGCATACGGCGCCGTGTGTGCACCCGCCTGCCTCCATGTATAGAAGCGGGCGGATCCGGTTATCCTGATGAGCGTAAGGGGAAGGTGATGTGGGATGGTAACGCACTGAGTTGACATCGGTCAGCAGGTGGGTTGCACAACACGTCTCTCTGCCTTACACCCGGGAAGGCGGCAGCGATGCCGTCTTTTCGGCGTTTTCCGGGCGTTTCCACGGACGGAGCGCCATCCACGGCGGCGCTCCATCTGCGCATGATCCCGAACGGCCCGGGCCAGCCTATATCGCAGGTGGACATTCCAGCGAGGAGGCGATGGCCGTGAAGGAATCCCTACGTGTCCCCGGCCCGAGGCTGCGGTACGTCGCGGCGGAGAAGCTGGACGACGACCGCCGGCAGCTGCTGCGCAAGTACGAGGTCCACGGTGACGGAGCCCCGGGGATCCCGGTTCGATCCGCCCGGAAGATCGACGGCCTGCGCGCGGGAACGGATCGCCCGTCTCCCCTGGTTTGACGCACCGGGCCCGCCCCCAGGCGGGCCCATTTTTCCGCTTGCGCCAGGAGTTCGCGGTTCGTCAGGATTCGACGGAATCGCAACACAACCTTCACAATCCCCGCCCCGCATCGGTCCCGGGGCCCGGCGCCGCCGTGGTACACTGGAATTGCGAATCACCAGGCCCTTTGGCGAGGAGGGGAAACCGGATGCAGGAGCGAAAGTCGTACAATCCCATCCAGGTGTTGGAGAAGGTCTGGCACATCGCGGAACGCGTCACGGTCACCCTGGCCAGCCTGCTCGTCATCGGGACGGCGGGATATGTGTCGTTCCACCTTCTGACGTGACCTCGGGCGCTGTCCAGGATGCCCAGTCGGATTGGCTCCGCCCCAGCACCGCGGCCGCTTGCGCGACCACGCGGCGCACCACCTCGGCGGCGGGAAGGACCTCGTGCACCAATCCCACGCTCTGCCCCGCGTTCATCCATCCGCCTTCCACGTCGCCCTCCAGCGCCGCCCGGGCGTTCATCCGGCCGCTGACCATGGGCAACAGGTCCGTCTCGCTGCCGGGTGTCCTGGCCTCCTGCTGCAGGATGGCCTCGGCGTACGGGGATCGCAACACGCGCGTGACGCGCCCGAAGGACCGCTCCATCACCACCGTGTCCTGGGCGCGCGATTTCACGAGGAGCGCCTTGTAGTTCTCGTGCGCCTGGCACTCCACCGTGGCGACGAACCGCGTTCCCATCTGAACCCCTTCGGCGCCGAGGCACAGCGCCGCGGCGACGGTCCGGCCGTCCGCAATGCCGCCGGCGGCCACCACCGGGATGCGCACCGCATCCACCACGTTGGGGATGAGCGCGAACGTCGTCAGCTCGGCGGGGCCGTTGTGGCCGCCCGCCTCCGTCCCCTCGCACACCACCAGGTCCGCCCCCGCCGCCTCGGCCTTCTGGGCCTGCTCGGGCGTCGATGCGAGGGTAATCACGGCGAGCCCCCATTCCTTGACGCGCGGGATCCACGGGCGCGGGTTGCCCGCGGACAGGCTAACGGCGCGAATCCGCCCCGGATGCCGCCTGACCATCTCCTCAATCACCGCGAAATAAGGAGAGACATCCCGGTGTTCGCTCAGGGGAACGTTCACCCCGAACGGGGCCCCGGTGTGCTCGAGTGCGACCTCAATCTGCCGCGCCAGATCCTCCGGGGATCGCCCTCCGGACCCGACCTGGCCGAATCCTCCACCTTCCGACACCGCCGCGGCGAGGAGCCCGTTTCCCACGTACGCCAAGCCGCCTTCCAGAATTGGATACCGGCAGCCGAGGATTGCACAAATCCGGTTGCTCACGCCATTCCCCCCTCTGGTTGACACTGTTGCCATTATAGCACGCGCGCGCCTTCCCCCGGCGAGAAGGCGCTTGCAAAACCGCCCGCCCTGTGTCAGAAATGGAATTGAAGCGAGGGTTGCTAGAGACGAGCTGCCGGTCTGACGATGGCAGCGAAGGAGGATGCAGATGAACAAGGTGTTTGCTTCCGCGGCCGACGCGGTCCGGGACATCCCCGACGGCGCGACGGTGTTGGTCGGCGGGTTCGGGCTGTCCGGCATCCCGGAGAACCTGATTCTCGCGCTGCGCGACCAGGGCACGAAGAATCTGACCTGCGTCAGCAACAACTGCGGCGTCGACGACTGGGGCCTGGGCCTTCTGCTGCAGACCCGCCAGATCAAAAAAATGATCTCCTCGTACGTCGGCGAGAACAAGACCTTTGAGCGCCAGTACCTGTCGGGCGAGCTGGAGGTGGAACTGGTGCCGCAGGGCACCCTGGCGGAGCGCATCCGCGCCGGGGGCGCCGGCATCGGCGGATTCTACACGCCGACGGGCGTCGGCACCGCGGTCGCCGAGGGCAAGGAGGTCCGCGTGTTCGACGGCCGGGAATACGTGCTCGAGCGGCCCATCCGCGGCGACTTCGCCCTCATCAAAGGGTGGAAGGCCGACCGGCTGGGCAACGTGATTTACCGCAAGTCCGCCCGCAACTTCAACCCCATCATGGCCGCCGCCGGGCGCATCACCATCGTCGAGGTGGAGGAGTTGGTCGAGCCGGGCGAACTCGATCCGGACGCCATCCACACCCCGAGCATCTACGTCCAGCGGATCGTCGTGGGGCCGTCCTACGAGAAGCGGATTGAACGGCGGACGGTGCGGCCGCGCCCGTGAGGTCGGCGGACCCGGCCCGATGATGAGAAAGGAGAATGTGCCATGCCTCTGACGAGAGAGCAGATTGTCCAGCGCGCGGCGCTCGAGATCCACGACGGGGACTACGTGAACCTCGGCATCGGAATGCCGACGATGGTGTCCAACCACATCCCGCCCGGCATCACCGTGGTGCTTCACTCGGAGAATGGGCTGCTCGGCACAGGCCCGTACCCGTACGAGGGCGAGGAGGACCCGGATCTGATCAACGCCGGCAAGGAGACGGTGACGGTGCTGCCGGGCGCGGCGTTCTTTGATTCGGCGGAGTCGTTCGCGATGATCCGGGGCGGCCACATCGACGTCGCCATCCTCGGCGCCATGGAGGTCTCGGAGCACGGCGACTTGGCCAACTGGATGATCCCCGGCAAGATGGTCAAGGGAATGGGTGGCGCCATGGACCTGGTCAACGGGGCGAAGAAGGTCATCGTCACCATGGAGCACGTCAACAAGCACGGGGAACCGAAGATCCTGCGGGAGTGCACCCTGCCGCTGACCGGCAAGCGCGTGGTGCACCGCATCATCACGGATTACGCGGTGATGGACGTCACCCCCGACGGCCTGGTGCTGCGCGAGGTGGCCGAAGGGCACACGGTGGATGAGGTGCGGGCGTTGACCGGCGCCCCGCTCCACGTCCCGCCCGAGGGCGTCACCGTCATGCGCACGCTTCCCTGACGATGCTCTGGCTCATCGTCACCTTCGCCGCAGGGCTGGCCGCGGGCAGGTTTCACCTGTTGCCCGCGGCCGTTTGGCGCCGGCCCGGATGGTTGGTCACCCCCGTCGTGTTGGCCATCGTCCTCATCATCGGCTATGAGCTGGGCGGACAGCCGGATCTGCTGCATCGTCTGCCGTCCCTCGGCGCGAAGGCGGTGGTGATTGCCCTGTTCAGCATGGCCGCCTCCGCCCTCCTCGCGGCCGTAACCGCGAGCTGGTGGTTTCCGGAGGCGAGGCGCCCATCCGCCTCCCGGGAGGCGGGACGATGACGGCGCTGTTGCTTGCCACCCTGGCCGTCGGGATGTTCGCCGGGTGGCTCACCCATGGCGCGGTGCGGATGCCGCCTTCCGCCGAGACGGCCCTGTTCGCGGTGATGCTGTTTGGCATCGGGGTCCAGCTGGGCCGGGATCCCGCGTTGTGGCGCCGGATCCGCCACGCGGGGTGGCGGATGCTGTTGTTTCCCGTGACGACGGTGGCCGGTTCTCTGACGGGGGCGGCCGCGGCGGCTCCGCTCATCGGGCAGCCGGTCCGCGATGCGCTCGCCGTCGGCGCCGGTCTCGGCTGGTACTCCCTGGCGGCCGTCCTGACCGGCCAGTCGGCTGGCGCTGGACTGGCCGCCCTCGCCTTTCTCGCCAACGTCCTGAGGGAGATGCTGTCGTTCACCTTCATCCCGCTGTTGCTCCCGTACCGCCACGGGGCGATGGCCATCGCCATCGGCGGATGCACGACGATGGACACCACCCTGCCGCTGCTCCATCGGGCACGGCGCGCCGACGTGGCGGTGTACGCGTTCGTGCACGGGGTCGTCCTGTCGCTGTTGGTGCCCTTCCTCATCCCGCTCGTCCTGCGCCTTTGACCGGTTTGGTACAATGGGTGAGGATCACGAGAGGAGGGTCTTTCTTGCCAGTGCACCCAGACGATTTCCGACGGGCGCTGGGGCGGTTCGCGAGTGGCGTCACGGTCGTGACCGCGGCGCACGACGGGCAGATGGCGGGCATGACCGTGTCCGCGTTTTCCTCCGTCTCTCTGCAACCCCCGTACGTCCTGATCTGCCTCGACAAACAGGCGGGCACCATCCCCGTGCTGCGCGCCTCCGGCGTATTCGCCGTCAACATCCTCTCCGCCGGCCAGGTGGATATATCGAATCAGTTCGCCTCCAAGCGGCCGGATAAATTCAGCGGGATCGACTGGCGCCCCGGCCGGCTCGGCGCGCCGCTGTTGGCCGGTGTCCTCGCATCCGTCGAGTGCCGCGTGGTGCAGGAGATGGACGCCGGGGACCACCTCCTGTACATCGGACAGGTGGAGGCCACGGACATCGACACGTCGGCCGAACCGCTCCTGTATTACCACGGCCGCTACCACGGTCTCGCCCCGCTGGAATCCTGACCCCAGGCGGGGGCTTGGCGGCGTACGTCCGCCGATGGCGAGGGCAGGCCCGCCCGGCCCACGCCTCCCGTCCGCCGCCCGAAATGCGGCGGACGGGATTTCCTTTGCTCAGATGTCCTCCTCCTCGGCGGGCCGTGCCACCCCGAGCCACCGGGCCACCACGCCGGTGGTCGTCGCCTGAATCAGAATGGTCGCGAGGATGGCCATGAACGTCACCGCGCCGATCACGTCCGCACCCCGAAGCCCCTGTGCGGTCAGCATCCCGGCCAGCGCGGCGGGGATGACCCCGGTCTCGCGCACCCAGAACATGAACACCACATCCCGCCACCCCCAGCGGGCGCCCCGATCCACGAGCACCGAGGCCAGCACCGACAGCGGCCTGGCCACGAACATCAGCGAAATGACGGCGACCACGCCCACCAGGAAATTCCCTCGCACCACCGAGAAATCGACCTGTGTGCCGAGCAGGACGAAGATCAGCATGCGCATGATCATCGTGACGGCGTTGAAGAAATGATCCGCGTTGTCCTGGGTGTGTTCCGCCAGCGGCCAGCCGAAGGCCTGGCCGTTGCCCGTGATCACGCCCGCCGCGAACGCGGCCATGAATCCGCTGGCGTGCAGGATCTCGGCGCCCTGGTACGCGCCCAGCGCGATGGCCATCATAACCAGCGACCCGTACTCGTGAAAGACACCCCAGCCGCGCTGGGAGGTCAGCCACAACCCGAGCAACCCGAGCGCCATGCCGACCAAAAGACCGATGACGGCCGACTGGATGAACTGCCACACCGGGATGGCGAGGTTCACCGCATGCGACGCCCCCGCCAATCCGACCAGGGTGAACACCAACACCGACGCGGTGGCGTCGTTGAACGCCGACTCCGACTCCACGGTCTGCTGCAGTTTGGGGTCAATCGGCACGCGCTTGAACACCGGGATCAGGGTGGCCGGATCGGTGGACGCGAGCACCCCCGCCAGAAGCAGCGCATACAGCCAGGGGAACCCGAACACCCAGTGGACGATGGCGCCGACCACGAGCGCCGACACCAGCACGCCGACGGTCGCCAGCATGCCGATGGACAGCCAGACCCGGCGGAGCACGGAAAATGCGGTCGACCGTCCGCCATCGAACAGGATCAGCGTCGCGCCGACGTTCAGAATGAATTGGTTGACCTCCGACCGGCCGGGCTCCGCCACCCAGCCGAGCAGCGCCGGGCCCACCAGGATGCCGAGCAACAGATACGCCGCCACGTCCGGGATCCGCGGCCGCTCGGTCAACTTGCCGACCACCAGCCCCCCCGCCAGGACCACCAACAGCACGGAGATGGCGCTCTCCCAGGTGTTCATCTGCAACACGCACGCCTCGCCCCCTCACACCATCGCGTCACGCGGGCCGACGGCCCGCCCAGGACGGAATCGTCTGTCCACCAGTATAGCAGACCCGGCGGGGCAACCGCTTGAATGTTCCGTCATCCCGCCGTTTCTCGTCCCAACCTCCTCGTGGACTGTGATATACTGACGGCGCGCCGGCGGCCGCGGGCGCCTGGGTCGGGTGACGAGTTCGGCTTTGCCCCGCGGCCGCCCACAGGAAAAGGAGGAGATGCCCGGTGGAATTCGCGTGGGATGCCAATCTCCCGGTCCACGTCGTGCGCAGCGCCCGACGCAGACGCACCGTGGCCCTGGAGATCACGCCGGAGGGCGTCCTGGTGCGCGCCCCCGTCGGCCTCGCGGAGACGGACATCCGCAGGATCCTCGAGCGGCGGCGGGCGTGGATCCGCCGGACGTACGAGGCGCGCCTGAGGGCCGAGACACCTTTCGAACGCACGTGGCGCTACCTCGGCGAGCCCATCCCGATTCGCCTCTCGGCCGAGGACAGTCCCCGAGACGGGGCACCGAACAGCGAACGGCCGCACTCGTCCAACCGGGCTCGGGACTGGCGCGTTCAATGGGCGGACGGGGTCCTGCACATCCACGGACCGGCGTCAACCCTCTCGGATGGAAACGAATCGGTGCTCCGGCACCTCCTCGCGGACTGGTACCGTGCCATGGCCGCGCAGCATCTGCCTGAACGCACCCGTCGGTGGGCCGCGTCCCTCGGGCTGCGGGTGCGGGCGGTGCGCGTCAAGGATCAGAAATCCCGCTGGGGAAGCTGCAGCACCGCGGGAAACATCAACCTCAACTGGCGTCTCATCCAGGCGCCGACTTGGGTGGTGGATTATGTGATTGTGCACGAGCTGTGCCACCTGGTGGAGATGAACCACTCGCCGCAATTCTGGGCGCTCGTGCGCCGCGCGTACCCTGACGCCGACCGCGCCAAGCGGTGGTTGAAGGAGTTCGGCCACACGCTGTTTTTCTGAACAAAGTCCGACAAGTTCACGCTTTTTTTCGCTTCGGGCGGTTTCGGCTTGTTTCTCCACCGCCCCGTGGCGCTATACTATATCCTGTATGTCTCTTTTTTCTCATACTTCCCGCAGAAGAGGCGCGGGAGAAGCAGCCTTGGCGCTGCGCATCGCCTACATACCGAATGCCCGTACGGAACGGAGGATGTGCATGAAACTCTCACCCCTGGGCGTGCTCGTCGTGGCATTGGGCGGACTCGTTGCCATCATCGTCTGGGTCGTCGGTTACATCGGTCTGCCGAACGAGGTGACGCACCGCAATCTGGCCGAAAACCCGCAGGTGCAGACATCGGCCAACGCCGCGGGAACGGCGGCGGGAACGGCGGCCGGAGCGGGCGGCCAGGCCGGGCAACAGCAGGCGGCCTGGTACGCCCTCGGTAAAGATCCGAAGTCGATTGACCTGACCATCACCGCGCAGGCCGGAGACAACCCGATGAACTTCAACGGGTTCGGCAAGGGTGACCTGAAGATCAAAGTGCCCGTCGGCTGGAAGGTCAACATCACCTTCGTCAACCAGCAGGGCCAGGTGCCGCACAGCGTCGGATTCGTCCAGTGGGCGGACCGGGAATCGCCGTCGGGCCAGTTCACCCCGGCCTTCCAGGGCTCGGTGGGCGATGAGAACCAGTTCAAGATGGGCGTGACCAGCGCCGGCGAGAAGTTCAGTTTCGTCGCCGACAAGGCCGGCCAGTACGCGATGGTCTGCGGCGTGCCGGGCCACGCGGCGGCCGGCATGTGGGACGAGTTCGACGTGGACGCAAGCGCCGACGCGCCGGTCATCACCACCCCGCAGGGCACCGTCACCGTCAAGTGACCGCCCTCCCGAACAAAGGGGCGTTTGCGAAGTCCGCAAACGCCCCTTTGCCTACGCCTTTGTCATCGCCCGCTGAATGGCCGCGTCCAGGGATGCCTTCGTCACCGGGCCGAGGATGCTGTTCGAAATGACCCCGTCCGGCCGCACGATGAAGGTGGTCGGCGTCCCGACGATGTGATAGCCTTCGAGAAACGCGCCCTGCGGATCGAGCAGGGTGAGATACGGGATGTGGTGCGTCTCGACGAAGCGCTTCGCGTCCGCCGCCGAATCCTCCACCGTCATGTTGATCCCGACGAACTGCACCTTCCCCTGATACCGCCGGCTGGCATCGACCAACACCGGCATCTCGTCGATGCACGGGCCGCACCAGGACGCCCAGGTGTTGAGCACGAGCACCTGTCCCTGTTTTCGCAGGTCCGACAGCCGGACCACGCCGCCATCCGTCAGCTTCGGCAACGCGAAGTCCGGTGCGGGATGTCCGACCAGCGGCATCGCCGGTGTGGCCGCATTCGCACCGCCCTGACTCACGGCGGCCGAGTTCGCCGCACCGGTCTCCCCGCCGGCGGAGGCCGGTGTCCCGCATCCCACCACCGCCAGCGTCACGGCCGCCAACCCCCAGATCCGTTTCACCGCCTGGCCCTCCTCTCATCGCAGGCCGCAAGATGGCCGAGCACCGCCTCCACGTACGCCTCCGGTTGCTCCAGATGCACCGTGTGGCCGGCGTCCGGCACGCACACCCACGCCGCGTCCGGCAACTTCGCCTGCATTCTCCGGGCGATGGCGCAGAACTTTTCATCCAGCGCCCCCGTCACGAGGAGCGTCGGCGCGACGACGGCATCCAGCCGGTCCCACACCGGCGTCTGCGCCCCGGTGCCCATGGCGCGCAGGCTCGCCGCCAATCCTTCCGCGGTCTGCCCCAGCCGAATCGCCTGAACCCGCCGCCGCACCGGCTCCGCCAGGCGCAGCTGGCTGGAGAACAGGGGCTGCTCGGCCCACCGTTTCGCGAAGGCCGCCACCCCGTGCGCCTCCACCCAATCGGCCAGGGCCTCGTCCTGACGTTGCCGATCCCGTCGCGCCACAGGGTCCTCGAGCCCAGGAGACGCGCTCTCCAGCACCAACCCCGTCACCCGGCGCGGCGCGTGCACCGCCAGCGACAGCGCCGTCCGCCCGCCCATGGAGTATCCGAGGAGGTGAAACCGCTCCACCCCGAGGGCGTCCATCAGTCGAAGGAGGCTCCGCACCGCCTCTTCCATGGACCTCTCCCGCGCATCGGCGGGAAACCGGGATTCCCCGTGCCCGGGCATATCCACCCGGATGATTCGGTACGACGCCGCCAGCCGGTCGGCGACGGGCCACCAACTGTCGTGACGGCCTGTGAAGCCGTGCAACATCAGAAGCGGCCAACCCCGTCCGTCCACCTCGTACGCCCACGTCCATCCGTCGACGGTCCTCAACTCGGCCATTCGACGCCCTCCACCGCGCGCCAGGCGCGCTCGAACAGCCACCGATGCCGTCCCACGTTGTCGACCTCGGCCGTCGGCACCACCACCACGTGCACCCCGCCCACCTCGAGGCCTTCGGTCACCGCCCGCCGGAACGACGCCCAGTCGGTCACCTCGTGGCAGCGGGCCCCGAACGTCTCCACCGCCCCCCGGAACGAAAGCCCGTGCGGCGTCCGGAAGTGCG
>NZ_JAIMAV010000070.1 GCF_023511815.1 Alicyclobacillus sp. | reverse complement strand
TTCATGCCGTGGGCCTTGGCACCCTGCCAACTCATGTAGGTGGCCAGCTCCGCGGTGGCGATGATGGTGGCGTCGTTGGCTTTGGCGAGGGCCGCCGCGTCGGCGATGTGATCGAAGTGACCGTGCGTCAGAAGGATGTACTGAACCCGGATGTCGTCGAGGCTTGTGCGGAAGCCGGGTGCGAGGAGGAACGGATCGAAGAGGATGGAGGTGGTGCCGTCCTCCAGTTGGACACAGGAATGGCCGTGGTACGTGATCTTCACCGTGCATCCCTCCGTGGACAAAGGTGTGGTTCACCTTCATTATAGGAGATTTTGGCCAACCTCGAGGGCAATCGTAGTAGAATGGTTCTGAGAGGTTTGACCAGGATGCCGGGTGGCATCGGCGCGAAAGGAGATGACGCAATGACGGAAGCCGAGGGGCGCATCGCCAAAGAGGAGATTTACCAACGCGACCGGCGCCACGTGTGGCATGCCTTCGCTCCGTACAGCGAGCAGAATCCGTGGGTCGTGGAGGAGGCCGAGGGGGTCCATGTGGTCGATCTCGAGGGCCGGCGGTATCTGGACGCGATGGCCGGGCTGTGGTGCGTCAACGCTGGATACGGGCAGGAGCGGCTGGCGCGGGCGGGCTACGAGCAGATGCGGCGCATGCCCTATTACCCCCTGTCGGCGGCGCATACGCCGGCGGCGCTGCTGGCCGATCGGTTGAGCGGGTGGCTCGGCGCGGACTACCGCGTCTTTTTCAACAACAGCGGTTCGGAGGCGAACGAGACCGCGTTCAAGCTGGCGCGCCAGTACCACGCGCAGACCGGCCAACCGGGGCGGTACAAGATCATCGCCCGCTATCGGGCGTATCACGGAAGCACGCTGGGGGCGCTCGCCGCGACGGGCCAGCAGCAGCGCAAATACCTGTACGAGCCGCTGGCGCCCGGCTTTCTGCACATTCCCGCCCCGGATCTCTACCGGCGTCCGGACGGGCTCGATCCGATCCAGTACGGAAAGCAGTGCGCACAGCAGCTCGAGCAGGTCATCGTCTGGGAAGGACCGGAGACGGTGGCGGCGTTCATCATGGAGCCCGTCATCACCGGGGGCGGGGTTATCCTTCCGCCGCCCAATTACCTGGATGAGGTCGCGGCGGTCTGCCGGCGCCACGGCGTGTTGCTGATTGTGGACGAGGTGATCTGCGGATTCGGCCGGACGGGGAAGAATTTTGGATTTCAGCACAGCCGGGTGCAACCGGACATCGTCACGATGGCCAAGGGCATCACCAGCGCGTACGCGCCGCTGTCGGCGACGGCGGTTCGGCAGGACCTGTACGACGCCTTCAAGGATCCGTCGGATCCATACGGATACTTCCGCCAGGTGAACACCTTTGGGGGACATCCCGTCAGTTGCGCGGTGGCGCTGGAAAACCTCTCCCTGATGGAGGAACTGGAGTTGGTGCCTCGCGCGGCCAGGATGGGGGATGTGCTGGCGCAGGCGCTGGAGCGGCTGTACCGGCATCCGAACGTCGGGGATGTGCGGGTGCACGGGCTGTTGGCCGGGATTGAACTGGTGGCAAATCGGGAGGAGAAGACGCCGCTTGAGGCGGATTTGGTCAAGCGCGTGATCGCCGCGTGCAAAGCGCGCGGGCTCATCGTCGGCAGAAACGGCGATACGGTGGCCGGTTTCAACAACGTGATCACCCTGGCACCCCCGCTCATCATCGAGGAACCGGAGATCGCGTTCATCGCCGAGACCCTGGACGAGGCGATGCAGGAGGTTTTGGGCGGTCGGTGAGGATCCACGGCTGGTGAGTTCCGCGGGCGGTGAGTTCCGCGGACGGTGAGTTCCGCGGGCGATGATGAATTCGCCGCCGGTGCCGGCCTGGCACGCAACACGGCACCCATGAATGGAACCGCATGCAACGAGAGAGGATGATGGAGCGTGTCGACAGTTTTCCTGCCGGTTCGGATTGAATTTGCCCCGGGCAGAAGCGGGGGAATCGGGGAGGATCTGCGCGGCTTGGGAAGCCGGCGACCCCTGGTGGTGACGGACCCGGGGGTGCACCGGGCGGGCCTTCTGGAAGGGGTCCTGGCTTCCCTGCGGGAAGCCGGCGAGACGCCGGTGGTGTTCGCCGAGGTGGTGCCGGATCCCGATGAGGCGTGCGCGGCTCGGGCGGCACAACGCTTTCGGGAAGAGGGGTGCGACGGCATCCTCGCCGTCGGGGGCGGCAGCTCCATCGACACCGCCAAGGCGGCGGGGGTGTTGGCGACCAACCCGGGGCCGCTGTTAGCCTACGAGGGCGTGAACAAGATTCCGAACGCCATACCGCCCCTGGCGGTCATCCCGACCACGTGCGGCACCGGTTCTGAGGTCACCAACGTCACCGTGATCACCGATGAACACCACTACAAGACGCCCATTCTGTCGCCGTATCTCATTCCCAAGTTGGCGGTGCTCGATCCGGACCTCCTCAAGACCCTGCCGCCGCAGCTGGTCGCCTCCACCGGGATGGACGCCCTGACGCACGCCATGGAGTCCTACACCAACCGGGTGCAGCACTGGTACGCCGAGGCGTGCGCCATGCAGGCGATGCGGATGATTGCGGAGGCGATTCGGCCGGCGACGGTCAACCGCGATCCGGAGGCCATCGGCCGCATGCTGTACGCGAGCACGTTGGCGGGAGTGGCCTTCACCCTGTCCCGGCTGGGACTGGTCCACGCCATGTCCCACCCGGTCAGCGGGTTCGCGGGCGTCCCGCACGGACTGGCGAACGCGGTGCTCCTGCCCCACGTGATGGGGTACAACATGGTCGGAAATCCCGAGGCCTACGCGGCGGTGGCGCGCGCCCTCGGCGTCCCGGATCAGGGAAGCCCCATCCGCACGGCGGAGGCGGGGGTTCGCGAGGTGATGCGGATGAACCGGGATCTCGGGATTCCCGATCGATTCGAGGGGCTCGGGGTGACGAGGGAGATGTTCCCGGCCATGATCCGTGACACGTTCCGCAGCGGAAACATTCCCATCAATCCGCGGGTGGTGACGGAGGCGGACGTGGCGCGCCTGTACGAAGCGGTGCTGACGGGCGAGGCCCCGGTGTGACATGCGGGGATTGCGCCCGAACCCATTGACGGACGGCCCCGGGGCGTGTAGATTGAAACCATTCAGGACCGAGGACAATCGAACATAGGATTCTCTTATCGAGAGCGGCGGAGGGACTGGCCCAATGAAGCCCGGCAACCAGAGGCATCACGCCTCCAGGTGCCAAATCCTGCAGGGGGGACCCTGGGAGATGAGAGAACGGACGCGTGCAGGCGGCCCTTCTCTCCGGAGAAGGGCCGTTTTCGATGCCAGGAGCAGGATCTCGGCGGATGGAGGGGGTATTTGAACATGAGGATCGAGACGCGTTTGGTGCAGGCGGGCAACCGGCAGGACCCGCAAACCGGGGCGGTGGTGACGCCCATCCATCACGCGACGACGTTCGCGCACCCGGCACTGGGGGAGAGCACCGGATATGACTACGCGCGGTTGGCCAATCCGACGCGCCACGTGTTGGAGGAGGCCATCGCGACGCTGGAAGGCGGGAGCCGGGGATTCGCGTTCGCGTCCGGTATGGCGGCCATCGCGTGTGTGGCGAATCTGTTGGAGCCGGGCCAACACGTGGTCGTGTCGCACGACCTGTACGGGGGAACGTTTCGGTTGTTCCATCAGATCCTGCCGCGGCTCGGCGTGACGGCGACCTTCGTCGACACCGGGGACCTGGAGGCGGTCCGATCGGCGATGCGGCCCGAGACGCGCGCCCTCTTTCTCGAGACGCCCACCAATCCCACCATGCAGATCAGCGATATTCGGGCGTGCGCCGAGATCGCCCGGCAGTATGGCGCATGGACGGTGGTGGACAACACTTTCATGACGCCCTACGGGCAACGGCCGCTCGAACTCGGGGCGGACATTGTCGTGCATTCCGCGACGAAATATCTGGGAGGGCACAACGATGTGTTGGCGGGCTTGGTGGTGGTGCGCGAAGACGCCCTGGCGGAGCAAGTGCACTTCTACCAGAATTCTCTCGGCGCGGTGCTGGGGCCGCAGGACAGCTGGCTGTTGCTTCGCGGGATGAAGACGCTGGCCGTCCGCATGGAACGCCATGAGCAGAACGCGCGGCGGGTGGCCGCCTGGTTGGCGGAACAGGACATGGTCAGCCGCGTGTACTACCCGGGGCTCGCGGATCACCCGCGGCGCGCGGTGCATGAACAACAGGCCACCGGATACGGCGGCATGGTGTCTTTCGAGCTGGCACGCGCGGAATGGGTGGCGCCGGTGCTCAACGGGGTTCGGCTGATCACGTTCGCGGAGAGCCTCGGCGGAGTGGAGTCGTTGATCACCTATCCAGCCACCCAGACGCACCACGAGATCCCGAAGGAGGTCCGTGACGCCGTGGGGGTGAACGACCGGCTGTTGCGCCTGTCGGTCGGCCTGGAGCACGTGGAGGACATCCTGGCGGATCTGGAATCGGCGTTTGCCGCCGCCCGCACTTGGGGGTGACGGGAGTCCCGCGGTGGAAAGGAGTGGGACGCGGTGAAGTCGTGGATCGTGGCCGGCGCACTGGCGTCGTCGCTGTGGGCGAACACGGCACCGGGAACGATCGCGGAGACGTTTCAACAGTACACCGCCCAGCTGACGGCGTGGGAACAACAGATCGTCGACGGCCTGGTGTACGGATGGAATCTGCTGTGGAACCGGGTTGGAGTGCGGACCTCGGGGGCGGACCCGGCCGGAGCGCGTGGGATGGGCGGGACGGCCGGCGCCACACTCGATTCGGGCGTGCCGCGTGACACGGGGGCGTCCGCGGCGGCGTCCAACGCGACCAATTGGCGCCGCTACGTCCATCGGCTGCCGCAGGTCGGCGGCGTTCACACGGCGCAGACCGAGTCGGGCGTCCGCGTGAGCAGCGGGGATCGCGGGGTATCGGCGGGGGCGGTGCGAGACGCGGCGAACATCATCGACCGGGTGTCCGCGCCTTTGCTGAAGCGGGACGCCGGGCAGGCGCCGAAGGATGCGGACGTGGTCCTGTTCTCCACGCGCGCCACCTATCAGAAGGCCCTGCTGAAAGCCGGGCTGACCGCCGATGAGGCGGCGGACGTCGCCGATGAGACGGGCGGCATCACCATCGGGACCGCCGTGTGGATCCCGCTGTACAACCTCCAGGACGCGGCGGATCTGACCAACGTCCTGACGCACGAGCTGACCCACGTGGTGTATGTGGAGCGCGGCATCGGCGATCGCCTGCCGACGTGGCTGGACGAAGGGGCGGCTTGGCGCGAGGGCCTGGCCGCGGAGGCGTCGGTGCAACCGGAGGCGGTGCGCCGTAAGGCAGCGGCTTACAACGAGGAACTGGACGCAGCCGCCGCGAACGGGGCGGTGTTGCCGTTGACGGCGGATGAACGGGACATCCTTGGGGCCGGTTACAACGTGGAGTGGCAGGATTATCTGGCCGTGCAACAGCTTCTGGATCGGTTCGGGGAGGACCGATTCCGCGCGTTTTTGGACGGGGTTGCAAAATATGGGGCGGAGGGCAGCTTTGAAGCCGTCTACGGCATGTCCATGCCGGCGTATGAGGAGGAATTCCAATCGCATCTTCATGGATAAACCGCTCCTGAGGTGCCCATACAAACCGCCTGTGAGTGCCCACGCGGACAAACCGACCGTGAGTGCCCACGCGGATAACCGGCTCGTGAGTGCCCGCGCGGACAAACCGCCGTCAGTGCCCGCGTCCCAGCGGGGCACCATGATGAAGCATCGGGCTGCCGCGTGACCTCGAGGGCGGCGCATGGGGCAGGCAAGGGTGGCACATACTGGAGAGCGGCGCCGATGACGGCGACTCTGAGGTTGCGAGGTGGGCGTCGTCGAAACGGTGGGTGAAGGCAGCCAACCTGTTGGCGTGCGCCGGGTTGCTCGTCGGCATCTTTGTCTGTCCGGATCGGTGGGTGGCCCATGCGCACACCCTGTCGCTCCTGCACCACATGGGCCGGGAGGTGGCGCACGGGCGGTTCACCGGCGTGTTTCCAGGCGGAGACAACGGGATTGACGAACGGGGACTCGAGCCCGGGGATGTGCTGTTCTGCCACAATCCGGACGGTGCCTACGGATACTGGACTCACGTGGTCATCTACGCGGGGGACGGGCGATGCGTCGACGCCTTCGACTTCCGTCACGGCACCGTGATCCGTCCTCTCGCGTCCTATCGCCCCTACGACACCATCCGGGCGTTTCGCGCCAACCGGGATCGCGCGTGGAGGCAGGATTTGGCGTGGGCGGCGCTGGCCGAGGCGGGCCATCCGTACGACCCGCTCAGCCCCCTCTCCGACCGGCGAAGCGAGTACTGCAGCAAATTGGTCTGGCGCCTGTTTCACGAACGGGGTGTGGACCTGTGCCCGGCGTATTTGTGGGTGTTGCCGGACGATCTCGCCGGCAGCCATGCCTGGCGCCCGGTTGGCACCTGGCGGGTGAAGGCGGCGACATGAGGCTCGGAGATGGGTACACCTTCGCGATTGCCCTGTCGCTGCTCGCCGTGTTGTGGCCGCCGCTCGTCTGGCCGGTGTTGACCGGGTGGCTGGTGTGGGCGGTGCGCCGGTGGGTTTTGGACGGCCGGTCCTCGCTGCCCGTGTGGGCGCTGGTGGGCGGTTGCCTCTTGCGTCAGTTGCCCGGCGTCGGAGCCGGAATCCTGTGCGTGCTGCCCTGGGCGCAACCGTGGCAGGAGGCCGCGGGCGGTCTGCTCGCAATTTGGGTTCATCCCTGGATGCCGGTGCTGGAGCGGCTGTTTCCCGGGCTGTGGCACGGTCTGTCGGACGCGTTCTGGGCCGCGGCCGTCCTCCCCCTGTGCGTGGTGATGCTCTCCTGCACCATGACGCTGACCAGCCGCTGGGTTCACCGGCGCCGCGCGCGACGACCGGATGGGCCGGCGCCCGTGGGCGGCGGGACCTGATCCTCGGGCGCCCCAGGGTCCCATCAGCGCGTCAACTCCGGCTCCACCTTCTCGATGAGCTGCTGCAACTGCCGGGCGGAATCCTGATACATGGCCTTGGCCGCGGGATTGCGCGTCTCCAGGGCGAAACCCTCGAGGTCCGCCTGCATCTTTTTCAGCGACGCCAACAGCAAGGGTTTGGTCGGATTGCGCGTGGGCGCGTTGAGGTTTTCGTCCGCGTACAGATCCACGTACAGATTGCCCTGGGAGTCCACCTGGGCCAGGAACACATCCTTCCAGTCGGTGGCCCCCTGGCGCCGGATTTCATCCCAGAGCCAGGCGCGATCGTAGCCGGCGTTGGCCAGGTTCTGCGGGATGATGTTCCCGTCGGAGATGACGACATACGGGGCGCGCTCGTTTTCCACCGGGAGATGGGACACCTTCGGTGTCAGCGGCTGGACGTCGGAGCGCTTCATGACGCTGACCTGACCGTCCGGTTCCAGCACGCTGAACTCCACATCCGCCAGCTTGAACGCTTCCTTCTCCCGCAAAAGCGACATCATGTCGTTGACCGTCATCTTCGCCTTGCGCAGGTTTTTCTCCAGCACCTTCCCGTGGCGGATGAGCACGGTCGGTGTCCCGTTGACGAAGCTGCGCAGGTTCTGCGAGTACAACAGCGCCCACTGCAGCGCGAACGCCAGCACGCCCCAGGTGATGAACACCACCAACGCCTCGTAGAAGCCGAAGGCGCGGTTGAGGGACACCAACGCGGCCAGCGCGCCGACGGCCACACCGGCCACGACCGTCCACTTCTGGCTGATGAGCCTCGACAGGACAATCAGGGCGATGAACCCGAACACCGACCGCAGGACCAGCTCCGTGTAAACCGACAACTCACCGCCACCCCTCTTTCCGATGAACCAATCGAGCCACCCTGGCCTGTGGGGCCGCGACCGTGAGGCGACCCTGCACCAAATACGCCCATCCCGATTCGACCCCAACCCGCCTCGGCGTTCACCTTCCAGCTTGGCCTCGCCCCGGTGGCGTCATGCTGCC
The DNA here is from genome assembly GCF_023511815.1 of Alicyclobacillus sp. GTDB lineage: Bacteria > Bacillota > Bacilli > Alicyclobacillales > Alicyclobacillaceae > Alicyclobacillus_H. Next base: position 6,684 of record NZ_JAIMAV010000070.1, on the reverse strand, counting down.
GGATTTGTCCAGAGGTAGAATCTCTCCCCGAGCCCGCGGGTTTGGTATCATGGGGGAGGTTGAAGTGTCCGCATTTTTGCCAATCTGGGAGAGGGTTGCGACATGGACGTCATCACGTTTGGCGAGACGATGGTCAATTTCGCGCCGGGGACGGCCGGCCCCATCGAGACGGTGCACACCTTCGAGAAGCGCATCGCGGGGTCGGAGACCAACGTGTCGGTCGGGCTGGCGCGCCTGGGCCACCGCGTGGCGTGGGTGAGCCGTCTTGGGGACGACGGGTTCGGGCGCTTCGTGTACAAAACCGTTCGCGGGGAGGGGGTGGACGTCAGCGGGGTGATTTTCGATCCCGACGCCCCGACGGGCCTCTACTTCAAGGAATATCTCGGCGGCGGCCGGACGCAGGTGCACTATTACCGGCGCGGCTCGGCCGCGAGCCGTCTCCGTCCGGGGGATGTCGACCTCGACCGCTTCCCGCAGGCCCGCTTCCTGTTCGCCAGCGGCATCACGCCGGCTTTGTCGGAGAGCTGCAGGCAGACCGCGGAGCGGGCGATTGAATCGGCCGCCGGCCGCGGGATGACGGTTGTGTTCGATCCGAACATGCGGCGCAAGCTCTGGAGCGAGGACGAGGCCCGGCCCATCCTGCGCCGGCTGGCGGCGGCCAGCCACCTGGTGCTGCCCGGCATCGACGAGGGGGAGATCCTGACCGGGTCGACCGACGCCGAGCGGATTGCCGCGGAGCTGTTGCAGGGCCGGACCCAGGCCGTGGTGGTGAAACTCGGCCCGGAGGGCGCGTATTACCGGACGGTGGACGGCCAGAGCGGATACGTGGCCGGCTTCAGAGTGGACCAGGTGGACGAAATCGGCGCGGGGGACGCCTTCGCCGCCGGCCTGATGTCGGGACTTCTGGACGATCTGCCGCTCCCGGAGGCGGTGCGCCGCGCGTGCGCCATGGGCGCGCTGGCCGTCACCGGCATCGGGGATTACGAATCGTTGCCGTACCGGCGGGATCTCGAGGCGTTCATGGCCGGTGTGGCACAGGCGACGCGCTGAGCCCCGGCACAGGTGACGCGCCAAGGCCGGCACAGGGGACGCGCGGAGGGCCCGGGCGAGACGCGGGACAGGTTGAATGCGAAGCCCGACGATGGGCGCACGGGATTTCAAATGCCCCGGCGGCCGCTTCCGCGGCGGGGGCGTCGGGGTCTGAGAGAGGGGAGAGGTTCCATGAAGATCACCCGGTTGGAGTTGTTTCCGGTTCCACCCCGGTGGCTGTTTCTCAAGGTGACGACCGACGAGGGCGTCGCCGGATGGGGCGAACCGGTCGTCGAGGGACGCGCGGCGACCGTGGCCGCCGCCGTGCAGGAGCTCTCCGAGTACGTCATCGGGCGCGACCCGAATGACATCGAGGACATCTGGCAGGTCCTGTATCGGGGTGGGTTCTACCGCGGCGGACCGGTGCTGATGAGCGCCATCGCGGGCATCGATCAGGCGCTGTGGGACATCAAGGGCAAGCGTTACGGGCTGCCGGTGCACGAGTTTCTCGGCGGCCGGGTGCGACAGCGCATCCGCGTCTATTCCTGGATCGGCGGGGACCGGCCGCAGGACGTCGGCCAGGCGGCTCTGGAGAAGAAGCGGGCGGGGTTTTCCGCCATCAAGATGAACGCTTCGGAGGAGATGCACTACATCGACTCCCATGCCAAGGTCGACGCCATCGTGGCGCGGGTGGCGGCGGTGCGGGAGGCGTGCGGGGCGGACTTCGGGATCGCCGTCGACTTCCACGGCCGGCTGCACAAGGCCATGGCGAAGATTGTGGCCAAGGAATTGGAACCCTTTCACCTGATGTTCATCGAGGAACCGGTGTTGCCGGAGAATCACGAGGCCCTGCGCGAGATCGCGCGGCACACCACGGTGCCCATCGCCACCGGCGAGCGGATGTTCTCACGCTGGGATTTCAAACGCGTGTTCGAGCAGGGCGGGGTGGACATCATCCAGCCGGACCTCTCGCACGCGGGCGGCATCTCGGAGGTCAGAAAGATTGGGGCGATGGCCGAGGCGTACGATGTGGCCGTCGCGCCGCACTGTCCGCTCGGACCCATTGCGCTGGCGGCCTCGCTGCAGGTGGACGCGGTTCTGCCCAATGCCTTCATTCAGGAGCAGAGTCTTGGCATCCACTACAACGAGACGAGCGATCTGCTGGATTACCTGGTGGATCGCAACATCTTCGCGTATCGCGACGGATACGCCGAGATTCCGGGCGGGGCGGGGCTCGGCATCGAGATCGACGAGGCGCGGGTGCGGGCCGCCGCGTCCGATCACCGGTGGCGCAATCCGGTGTGGCGCAACGAGGACGGGACGATTGCCGAGTGGTGAGGTACAATGGCGACAGCGACGGAGGAAGGAGGCGGCCTCATGGCACATGACGGGTTGGTGATGGGGGTGGACATCGGCACCACCAGCACCAAGGCCATCGTCTATGACGCCGAGGGGCGGGTGTTGGCGAAGGCCTCGGCGGGCTATCCGCTGTATACGGATGCACCGGCCGCCGCCGAGCAGGACGCGGATGAGGTTCTCGCGGGGGTGATGCAAGCGATCGCCGAGGCGGCGCAAACCTCCGGTCAGGCCGATGCCATCCGGTGGCTGTCCGTCAGCGCGGCCATGCACAGCGTGCTGCCGGTGGACGAGCGCGGCCGCCCGTTGACGCGGGCGCTCACGTGGGCGGACAGCCGCGGTCAACGGCAGGCCGAGGCCATCCGCGCGGACGCGGGCCACGGGCTGTACCTGCGCACGGGGACGCCGATTCACCCGATGTCGCCGTTGGTGAAGCTGTGCTGGCTGCGGGAGGCGGAGCCGGACGTGTTCCGGCGTGCCGCCCGCTTCATCTCATTGAAGGAATACGTGCTGTATCATTGGTTTGGGGAGTACCTGGTGGATCACAGCATCGCTTCGGCCACGGGTTTGTTCAATCTGCGCCGGCGCGCCTGGGACGACGAGGCCCTGGCCGTGGCGGGGGTGCGCCCGGATCGGCTGTCCGCCCTTGAGCCGACCACGCGGGTGCTGACCGGGATGCGCCCGGAGGCGGTCCGCGCCCTGGGGCTGTCGCCCGGTGTGTCCGTCGTCATCGGGGCGAGCGACGGAGTGCTGGCCAATCTCGGCGTGGCGGCCATTCACCCGGGGGTGGCGGCGGCGACGCTGGGGACGAGCGGTGCCGCGCGCCTGGTGGTCGACCGGCCCCTGACCGATGGCGAGGGACGGACGTTCTGCTACGCGCTGACCGAGGACCGGTGGGTGATCGGCGGATCGACCAACAGTGCGGGGATCATCCTGCGCTGGGTGCGCGATCACGTCGGCCTCGAGGAGCCGGGCGGCGCGGGGGACGAGGCGCACGCGGGATACCACCGGTTGGTGGCGATGGCCGAGTCGGTGCCTCCTGGCAGCGATGGCCTGGTGTTTCTCCCGTTCCTCGCCGGGGAACGCGCGCCCTACTGGAACGCCGACGCCCGCGGGGTGTACTTCGGTTTGTCCCTTCAGCACACGCGCGCGCATCTCGTCCGCGCGGCCTGCGAGGGCGTGTTGCTGCAACTCAAGAATGTGATCCAATCGCTCACCGACTTGGCCGGGCCCCTGCGCGAGGTGCGCGCGGGCGGCGGCGTGATGCGGCATGCCTGGTGGCAGCGGACGATGGCCGATGTGATGGACATTCCGGTGGTGGTCCCCGACGATTACGAGAGTTCCTGCTGGGGGGCGGCGGCCCTCGCGTGGTACGCCGTGGGCGTGTGGGACCGGTTGGAACGGGTTGAGGAGACGGTGTCGCTGCAAACCCGCCTCGAGCCGGACCCTGGCCGCGCGCGGGTGTACGCCGCTGCGATGGAGCGGTTCCGCCGGCTGTACGGTGCTTTGACGAACGAATTTTCGGCCCTGGCGGCGGACCGGGATCGGACGCCGGCCGAATTGGGAGGGGACTGAGGATGCAGCAGGCGTGGGAAAAGTATGAACGGTTGCTGGAGGAGCTGCGCGGCCTGAAGCGCGTGGTCGTCGCGTTCTCGGGCGGGGTGGACAGCTCGTTCCTTTTGAAGGCGGCGCTGGAGGCCCTCGGGCCGGACAACGTGCTGGCCGTGACGGCGGATTCGGAGACGTACCCGGAACGGGAGCGGGAGGCGGCCATCGCGTTGGCGAAGGAGATCGGCAGCCCCCACCTGGTGATTCAGACGAGTGAATTGGCCATCCCCGGTTACGCGGAGAACCCCATCAATCGCTGCTATTTCTGCAAGCACGAATTGTTTTCCCATTTAATCCCGATTGCCCGGGAAAGAGGGTTCCAACACGTGGTGTTCGGCGCCATCGCGGACGACCTCGGCGATTTTCGCCCAGGACTGCAGGCGGCCCGGGAACGCGGTGTCATCGCACCGCTCCAGGACGTGATGCTGTACAAGCGCGAGATTCGGTTTTTGTCTCAGAAGCTGGGCCTGCGCACGTGGGATAAGCCTTCCCTCGCCTGCCTGTCGTCGCGAATCCAGTATGGCGAGCGCATTACCAAGGAGAAGCTGTCCATGGTGGATCAGGCGGAGCTGTTTCTCCTGCAGCTGGGATTTCGCCAGGTGCGGGTGCGCCACCACGATCGCATCGCGCGCATTGAGGTGCCGGCGCAGGAGCTGGCGCAGGTGGTGGAGGTCGCCGATATGGTCGTCACGAAGTTGAAGGAGATCGGGTATCAGTACGTGACCCTCGACCTGCAGGGCTACCGCACCGGCAGCATGAACGAGGCGGTGTCGGCCGGATGAGCGATGGAGGGTACCGCGCATGGCTGGAGGCGGTCCGCGACGGGCGCGCCTCCGTGGACGAGGCCCTGGCGGCGATGCGCCAGTTGGATGCCGAGGACCTGGGGTTTGCCCGGATTGACCACCACCGGGCCCTGCGCAAAGGCTTTCCCGAAGTGGTGTACTGCGAGGGCAAGACCGACGAGCAGGCGGCCGAGATCCTGGTCAGGCTGTGCGCCCGCGGGGACGGCCCGGTGTTGGGGACGCGGGCCTCGCAGGGCGTTTACGAGCGGGTCCGCCGCGAGGTGCCGGACGCGGAGTACCACCCGTTGGCACGGGTGGTCCGGCGGATGGGCCGGGTGCCGCAGCCGAAGGGTCATGTGTTGGTGGTGTGCGCAGGCACCTCCGATCTGCCGGTGGCCGAGGAGGCGGCCCTGACGGCGGAGGCGATGGGCGCCCGCGTCGAACGGCTGGTGGACGTGGGGGTGGCCGGGTTGCACCGATTGCTGTCGCAGCTCGACCGCCTCTACGCGGCGCGAGTCCTGGTGGTCGTGGCCGGGATGGAGGGGGCGCTGGTCAGCGTGATCGCCGGGCTGGTGGACAAGCCGGTGATTGCGGTGCCGACCTCCGTCGGTTACGGGACGCAGTTTCACGGCGTGACGCCGCTTTTGTCGATGCTCAACGCGTGCGCGAGCGGCGTCGGCGTCGTCAACATCGACAACGGGTTTGGCGCCGGGTATCTGGCGGCGTTGATCAACCGGTTGGGCGACTGACATCACCGGCGCCACGGCCGGTTCCCGGACGGACGCGCCTTTGCGTCGCCCCGGGGAGGGAAGACGGGAGGTTGGACGGTGCGAATTGCGTATATCGAGTGCCCGGCCGGGGCGAGCGGCGACATGTTCCTCGGCGCGTGGCTGGATCTGGGTGTCGATGAACGGGCTTGGCGGGCGCTGCTGGAGCAACTGGCGGTGCCCGGGTACGAAATTCGGGTTCACCCGGTGATGAAACAGGGGATCCGCGCGCTCAAGGTGGACGTGGTTGTAGCCGACGAGCAACTGGTGTACGATGGCGATCCCGCCGTTCACCCGCATGACCACGCGCACTCGCACGACCACTGGCATTCGCACGACCACCTGCATCCGCATCATCACGGGCACGACCACGATGACGGGCACGGCCATGACCACGCACACCCACACGATCACGCGCACGGCCATGACCACGGGCATCATCACGAGCACGCACCCGTGCACCATGAAGGGCATGACCACGGTCACGGGCACGACCACGGCCACGATCACGGGCACGACCACGGGCACGACCACGGCCATGGGCACGGGCATCCTCACCGCCACCTGCCCGACATCGAGGCGATCCTCGATGCCAGCCCTCTGCCCGAACCTGTCCGCGAGAAGAGCCGGTTGGCGTTTCGCCTGTTGGCCGAGGCGGAGGGCCGTGTGCACGGCCTGCCGCCGGAGCGGGTGCATTTCCATGAGGTCGGCGCGGTGGACGCCATCGTCGACATCGTCGGGGCGATGGCCGGTTGGTACCTGAGCGGAATGCCCGTCTGCCACGTGTCGCCCATCGAGGTCGGCGGGGGGACGGTGCGCTGCGCGCACGGCCTCATGCCGGTCCCGGCGCCGGCCACGGCCATTCTCCTCGAGGGTCTGCCGACGTACAGTTCGGGCCGTTGGGGGGAGACGGTGACGCCGACGGGCGCCGCCATTTTGCGCGCCCTGTGTGAACCGGGGCCCGCGCCGGTCTTTTGCGCCGACGGTATCGGGTATGGGGCCGGACGCAAGGATCTGCCGGTGGCCAACGTCCTGCGCATCCGCGTCGGGGAGACGGCGGAGGCCGCGCCGTCCGGACCCCTGTGGGTGCTCGAGGCGAATGTCGATGACATGCCCGGGGAGTGGGCGGCCCACGCCATCCA
>NZ_JAIMAV010000069.1 GCF_023511815.1 Alicyclobacillus sp. | reverse complement strand
GCGCCGTCCGGACCCCTGTGGGTGCTCGAGGCGAATGTCGATGACATGCCCGGGGAGTGGGCGGCCCACGCCATCCAGCGGCTGCTGGAACAGGGGGCGCTGGACGCCTGGCTCACCCCGGTGGTGATGAAAAAGGGCCGCCCGGGGCTGCAGGTGCACGTGCTGTGCGAGGGGCCTCACCGCGATGCGCTGGTGGAGATGCTGCAGGAGGAGACCACCACGCTCGGGGTTCGGTATTACTCCGTGGCCCGTACCGCGCTGCCCAGGCGATGGGTGACCGTCTCGACAGCGTACGGACCGGTGCGGGTGAAGGTGGCGGAACGGGACGGACGGCTGGTCAACGCCGCGCCGGAATACGAGGACTGCCGCCGGGCGGCCGCCGATCACGGGGTGCCGCTGAAGGCGGTGTACCACGCGGCGCTGGCGGCCGCACAGATGGTTCGGCAGGGCGGACAGGAGGGGTTGTGATGCGGTACGACTTCGATGAGGCGGTGCAGCGGAAAGGGACGGCGTCCTCCAAATGGGACGGGCTGAAGGACCGGTACGGCGTGGAGGACGCCATTCCCATGTGGGTGGCGGACATGGACTTCAAATCTCCGCCGGAGGTGGTGGAGGCGTTGAAGCGCCGCGCCGAGCACGGCGTGTTCGGTTACACCGTGCGCCCCGCCTCCTACCTCGCGGCCATCGCGGATTGGCAACGGACCCGGCACGGGTGGCGGGTGGAACCGGAGTGGATCTGCCACGCGCCGGGCGTGGTGCCGGCCATCGGGTTTCTCATCGATGCGCTGACCGAGCCCGGAGACCGCGTGGTGGTTCAGCCCCCCGTGTATTATCCGTTCTATCGGCTGTTGCAGCAGCGGGATCGACAGATTGTCCACAACCCGCTGCGGCTGCGGGATGGACGGTACGAGATGGACTACGACGACCTGGAGCGGCGCCTGCGGGACGGCGCGCGGATGCTCATTCTGTGCAGCCCGCACAACCCCGTCGGAAGGGTGTGGACGGAACCGGAGCTTCGGCGCCTCGGTGAACTGTGTCAGCACTACGGGGTGTTGGTGGTGGCGGATGAGATTCACGGGGATCTGGTGTACGCCCCCCATGTCCACACCCCGTACGCGTCGCTCGGCGAGGCGTTCAAGCTGCATTCGGTGACCTGTGTGGCGCCGAGCAAGACGTTCAACCTCGCGGGATTGCACACGGCGAGCGTGATCATTCCGGACCCGGAGGTGCGCCGGCGGTATCTGGACGCCATCGGGCGGGCCGCGGTCGGCAGCGCCAACGTCTTTGGCATCGCGGCGACGGAGGCGGCGTACCGCGAGGGCGGGCCGTGGCTGGACGCGCTGCTCGCGTACCTGGAGGGCAACCTGGACCTTCTGCAGTCGTTCGTCGCAGAGCGGATGCCGGAGCTCGTTGTCCATCGCCCGGAGGGCACCTACCTGGCGTGGGTGGACTGCCGGGGGCTCGGCATCGCGGATCCGCAGGCGCTGCAGGCGTTCTGGTTGACGGAGGCGAGGGTGGCGTTCGATCAGGGGTACATCTTCGGCCCGGGCGGCGAAGGATTTGTCCGCATCAATGTCGGATGCCCGCGGGCGCAGCTCGTGGAGTGCCTGGAGCGCATGGCCTCGGCCGTCGAGCGCCGGCGCGCCGGCCGCGGTTGAACCGCGGCCGCGGCCGCGCGTGCGCGTTGACGCGAGCATCTTGCTTCTATATGATCAATTCACAGTTGTTTCAGTTGCGTGGGAAGACGAGGGGGAAAACGGATGCGGCCATCGTACAAAGTCGCCGGAGCGGCGCTGCTGGCGGTCTCCATGCTCGCCGGATGCGGCGGATCGCAGGGCGGAGGCGCGACGAATGGCACCGGGAGCGCCGGGGGTTCGGGGAATCCGGTGACCATCACCTACTGGCAGTACAGCTATCCTTCCAAGGTCACCGAGATCAAAAAGTTGATAGACGAGTTTGAGAAACAGAATCCGAACATCAAGGTCGTGGAGCAGGATTTCCCGTACGACCAATACAACCAGAAGGTCGCGGCGGCGATGCACGCCGGCAAAGGCCCGGACATCCTCAATCTGTACTACGGGTGGATTCCGCAGTACGTCAAGGAAGGGTACCTGCAACCCATTCCGGAGGACTTCATGTCCAATCAGCAGATTGAGGATTACTACATCCCGATGATTCAGGACTCGAAGCTGGACGGCAAGTACTACGCCCTGCCGATTGCGGTGCGGTCCCTGGCCCTGTTCTGGAACAAGGACATGTTCCAGAAGGCCGGGCTCAATCCGGATCAGCCGCCGAAGACCTGGGATGAGCTGATTCAGGACGCAAAGAAGATGACCGTGTACGAGAACGGGAAGTTGAAGCAGGAAGGCTTTGCGCCGGACGTGCAGGGTCAGGGGTACCACGTGTTCGAGGAGGTCCTGCTCCGGCAGTGGGGCGTCACCCCGTTCAGCGACGACCACAAGAAGGTCCTGTGGAACTCGTCTCCGGCCGGATTGCAGGCGTTTCAGTACTGGATGGATATGTTCGGCAAGGATCAGATCGGCGATCCGAACTTCGAGACCGACTACGAGACGGCTTTCAAGGCGGGCAACTGCGGCATGATCATCGACGGATCGTTCGCGCTCGGCGGTTTCAAGCAGGCGCTCAAGTTCAACTGGGGCGTGACCACCCTGCCGACCAAGGACGCGGGCGGCACGGAATCCAACTTCGGGTCGTACTGGGTCAACGGCATCGCGAAGGGCGTCAGCGGCGACAAGCTTCAGGCCGCGGAGAAGTTCCTCAAGTTCCTGATCTCCGAGCAGACGCAGAAGGAGTGGCTGCAGTCGGTCGGCGAGCTCCCCGCCGCCAAGTCGCTCTCCTCGGACCCGTCCATCGCCAGCGACCCCATCTACGGGCCGTTCGTCAAGGGCCTGCAGAATGCGCACGCCACCTACTTCGTCAACGAGAGCGAAGAGCGGCAGGCGATCATCGACGAGACGAACAAAATCCTGCTCAACCACCAGCCGGTGGACCAGGTCTTCAACGAACTGGTGCAGAAGGAGCAGTCCATCCGCGACAAGTACTTCAGCGGGCAGAGCTGAGTCCGCATCCCGCCCGCCGGGTCGCGCGCCCGGCGGGGCTGCGGACCGCCGTGCCGCCGGCCGCCACCCGGCGGCGCTTTTTTGCACATCGGGGGATCCGGCGATCCGGTGAAAGGAGGGTTTTCGTGAAGTCGGTCGTGCTCGAACCTCGGCGGACGCCGCAACCTGGGATGGCATCGAGGCGCATGACGCTGGCGGCCCGCCGGGCGCTGACGGCGTACGCCTTTCTGACCGTTCCGGTCCTGTTTTTCGTCGGCATCCGCATCCTGCCGACCCTCTACGCGTTCGGAATGTCTCTGTTCACCGACGACGGCAAGGGACCCACGCTGGCCAACTTCAAAACCATGGTCGGGGATGAGGTGTTCCGGCGGGCGCTCGGCAACACGCTCCTGTATGTGGTGATCACCGTACCGCTTCAGATGGCGGCGGGTCTCGCGCTCGCTCTACTGATTGGCCGGGTGACGCGGTTGCGCGGATTTTACCGGACCGTGTACTTCCTCCCCTACATCACCTCGGTGGTGGCGGTCAGCTGGGTGTGGCGGCTGATGTACGACCCCAACTCGGGGGTGATCAACGAGGTTTTGGGGTGGTTCCACATCCCGGCGCAGCTGTGGTTGCGCGATCCGCACGAGGCGCTGTTGGCCGTCAGCATCGTGATGATCTGGCAGAACGCCGGATTCGCCATGCTGATCTTCATGGCCGGCCTGGAGGCCATCCCGCGCAGTTTCCTCGAGGCGGCGCGGGTGGACGGCGCGGGCCCGTGGCAGGTGTTCCGCTGGGTGACCTGGCCGCTGCTCAACCCGACGGTGGTGTTTCTCGCGGTGACGGGGGTCATCAGCGCCCTGCAGACCTTCACGCAGATTGAGAACCTGACCGGCGGCAGCGGAGGACAGGCGGGCGGGCCGCTCAACAGCACCGTCAGCATGGTGGTGTACGTGTACAACAGCGGGTTCAATGACTTCAACCTGCAGTACGCGTCGGCGGTGACGGTCGTGCTGTTTGTCCTCATTCTGCTCGTCACGCTGATTCAATTGAAGGTGTTGAACCGGGCCTACGAGTACTGACGCGTAAAAATTCGGCCGATGGGCATCACAATCCCGCGCGGAGGAGGGAAGGTTGTGGCGCAGAGGCGGTCTCTCGGTGTTTTGCTGGTTCATGGGATCCTGTGGATCGGCGTGGTGGTGGTGGCCTTTCCATTCGTTTGGATGATCCTGTCGTCTTTCAAGAGCCTGCCGGAGTTTTATCAGTTCGACTTCTGGCCGCAGCATTGGGATCTGTCCGCCTACCGGCAGGTGCTGACGCAGACCGAGTACGGCCGTTGGTATCTGAACAGCATCGTGGTCGCGGTGATTGTCACGGTCAGCGCGCTGTTCTTCGCGTCGCTGGTCGGATACACGCTGGCGAAATTCCGCTTCCGCGGCAACCAGCTGATCTTCATCCTGATCCTGTGCACGATGATGGTCCCGACGGAGCTGTTGGTCATTCCCTGGTACGTGATGAGCGCCCGATTCGGTTGGGTGGACACCTACTGGGGCATCATGTTCCCCGGATTGATGGAGGCGTTCGGGGTCTTTCTGATGCGCCAGTTCATGCTCGGGATCCCGGATGATCTGCTCGATGCGGCCCGCATCGACGGGATGTCCGAGTTTCGCATCTTTCTCCGGGTGGTCCTGCCCCAGGTCAAACCGGCGCTCTCGGCGCTCGGCATCCTGACGTTTCTCGGGAACTGGAACGCCTACCTGTGGCCGGTCATCGTCGTATCGACCGAGTCGATGCGCACGCTGCCCATCGGCATCGGCATGTTTTCGACCGCGGACAACGGCGGATTGCAGTGGAACGTGATCATGGCGATGAGCACCCTCGCCGTCATCCCGATTGTGATCCTGTACTTCATCTTCCAAAAGCGCATCGTGGAGGGCATCGCGCTCACGGGGGTCAAAGGCTGATGGGCCTCGTGGGCGCACAGTTCAAACATCTGGAGGCACAACGATGACGAGATCCGAGATCCTGGCGCACGAGGGCCGCACATTTCCCGGCCGCACCTATGCGGAGGTAGTCCTGGCCCCCGCGTACGAGCAGGCCAAGGCGCATCTGCTTGCGCCCATGCTCTGGATTCACCGGGCCCACCTGGTGATGCTCGCCGAACGGGGCCTTCTTTCGGAATCGGACGCGGGTGTGGTGATGCGCGCCATCCAGCGGCTGGACGTGCAGAAACTTGCCACCAGCCGGTACGACGGGTCCTGCGAGGACCTGTTCTTCGCCGTGGAGCGGGAGATCATCCGCCAGGCCGGCGAGCTGGGCGGGGCGCTCCATCTGGGGCGCAGCCGGAACGACATGGGGGTGGCGATGTACCGGCTGGTCCTGCGGGACAAGCTCCGGCGCGCCATTGAATCCGCGCTGTCGAGTCTCGCGATCCTTCTCGACGTGGCCGAGGAGCATGCGGAGACCGTCATGCTCGGGTACACGCACACACAGCAGGCGCAACCGATGACCCTCGCGCACTATCTGTTGGCGGTGCACGACGCCATCGCGCGGGACGTCCGGCGTCTGGAAGCCGCCTACCGGAACTGCAACCGCTCGCCCCTCGGGGCGGCCGCCCTGACGACCACCGGTTTCCCGATTGATCGCGAGCGGGTCGCTTCCCTGCTGGGCTTCGAGGGACTCGTGGAGAACGCGTACGACGCCATCGGCGGGGGAGATTACCTGGCGGAGGCGGCCTTGGCGGCGCAGCTGGCGTTCCTCGGACTCGGCCGGTACGCGCAGGACCTGTTGCTGTGGGCGACCCAGGAGTTCGGCGCCATCCGGATTGCGGATCCGTACGTCCAAACCAGTTCCATCATGCCGCAGAAACGCAATCCGGTGTCTCTCGAACACATCCGCGCCCTCAGCTCGAGCGGTTTCGGGAGCGCGGCGACGGTGCTGCAGATGATGCACAACACTCCGTTCGGGGACATCAACGACACGGAGGACGACCTGCAGCCGCATCTGTGGCGAAGTGTCGATCTCGCCGATCAGGTCTTCCGCCTGTTCACCGTCGTGCTCGGGACGATGGAGGTGTCGCGGCAGACGCTCCTCGACCGCGCCCGGCAGAGTTTCGCCACGGTGACGGAGTTGGCGGACACCCTGGTGCGGGAGGCGGGCCTTCCCTTCCGAACGGCTCACGGCGTCACGGCCGAGGTGGTCCGCCTGGCGGTTGCGCGCGGTCTGGCCGTGACCGGCATCGACCGCGCGTTGGTGGACGAGGCCGCGAGGGCGGTGATCGGACGGCCGCTCGATCTCGATGCGGACGTCATCACCCGGGCGCTCGATCCGCTGAACTTTGTTTCCATCCGCCGCCTCCCGGGCGGCCCGGCGCCGGAGGAGGCCCGGCGGGGCATCGCGTCCCGCAGAGCGGCGCTCGCGGGGCTGGTGGGCGCGTCGGAGGCCGAGGCCAAGCGCGTGCGGGCGGCCCTCGCCGAGCTGGACGCGCGATCGGCCGCGTTGGCCGGTGCGCGCTGAGCGCGCGAGAAAAAGGGGGGAGATAAGCGCGGTGGCACACGATGAGTGGGAACACCGGTTTGCCCGGCGTGTCCGGAGAGCGCGGCGTTACACGCCGCCGGGGGCGTGGATGCCGGCGCTGCCGCCGGGGTGCGTGCGCCTGAGCGCCGGGTATCCCGCCCCGGACACAGTTCCGGTTTCGGAATTGGTGGATGCGGCCCACCGCCTGATGCGGCGGGAGGGGGATGGGCCGTATCAATACCTCGGGAGTGAGCGCGCGGCACAGCTTCCCGAGCTGCTGGCCAACCGGATGCGGGTGCGCGGGATTCCCGCGGCCCCGGATCAGGTGCTGGTGACCGCGGGCGCCTGCCAGGCCATCGACCTCATCGCCCAGGTCCTGTTGGACGACGACACGCCGGTGGCGGTCGAGGCGCCGACCTACATGGAGGCGCTGGAGGTCTTCCGGCAGTACACGGATCACATCCTCGCCTACCCCGTGGATGGCGACGGGCTGATGGTCGAGGCGTTGGCGGACGATCTCGCGCAGCGGCGGCGGCGCGGCCTCCCCCTGCCCCGCCTTCTGTACACCATCCCCTCCAGCCAGAACCCGACGGGCACGACGATGTCCCCGCTGCGGAGGCGGATGTTGCTCGAGCTGGCGGAGATGTACGATTTTCTCATCGTGGAGGACGACGCCTACGGGGAGCTCTCGTTCGGTTCGCTCATCCCGCCGTTGGCGTCGCTCGATGGGTGGACACCCGAGCCGCGCCGGGTGGTGTATGTGGGGTCCCTCTCCAAGGTGGTGGCCCCCGGGGTGCGCGTCGGCTGGATTGCGGGTCCGCGTCCACTGGTGGAAGCCGCGGGCTGGTTCAAGAAGGACCTCGGCCACCCGTTCGCGGAGGCGGTGGTGGCCGAGTACCTCTCGGCCATCGATCTGGACCTGCGGGTCCGGGATCTGCAACGGGTGTACCGGCAACGCGCGGCCTGGATGGAGCTGGCGCTCCGCCAACACCTGCCGGAGGGCGTGTCCTGGTTTGCCCCGCGGGGAGGGTACTTCATCTGGGTGCACACCCCCGGCATCCACACCGCAAAACGGCTGCCGGATGCGCTGCGGGCGGGCGTCGCGTATGTCCCGGGCCGGTACTTCTTCCAGGAAAGCGGAAGGCCGTCGGACGTTCCCTGGTTGCCAGGGGATGAGTGGCTGCGCCTTTCCTTCAGTTACTTGAGCCGGGAGGAGATGGATCTCGGTGTCCGGCGGTTGGGCGACGTGTTGAAGAAAAACCGGTGAGGATCCAAATTCCCCCCTGGACAAACGGGTGAATAGATATACAATAGGACATGTTTGTTATACACCATCGACAAATTTCGACATCCATCCGACGACCAGGGGGTTATCGCATTGCATAAGGGATTGCGCATCGCCGCGTGGGCGGCGGCTTCGACCATGATGGTGGGATTCATCGCCGGGTGCGGGGCCGGCACCGGTGCGGCGGGGAACACCGCGAATCAGACCACCGGCGCCGCGGCCGGTGAGCCGACGCTGATCATGGCCACCTCGGCCGACTACAAGCCGTACGAGTTTCACGACACTTCGAGCGGTCAGGACAAGATCGTCGGGTTTGACATCGACGTCGCCGACGCCATCGCCAAAAAGCTGCACTTCCAGTACAAGATTCAGGACATGGACTTCAACGGCCTCATCGGGTCGTTGCAATCCCACCGGGCGGACTTCGTGATCGCCGGGATGTCGCCGACGGAGGAGCGGAAAAAGAGCGTCGACTTCTCCGACATGTACTACGAGGCGAGGATGACCATCGTCTCGAAAAAGGGCAGCCCGTACACGACCCTGGACAGCCTGAAGGGCAAGCGGGTCGGCGCGCAGCTGGGGTCCATCCAGGAGGCGGAGGCGAAGAAGATCCCCGGCGCCACCGTGGATTCCCTGAACACCATCCCGGCCATCGTCCAGCAGGTGATCACCGGCCGGGACGACGCGGCCATCATCGAGGACACGGTGGCCACGGGTTACGTGAAGCAGAACCCGCAGCTGCAGATGACCTACATTCCGAACCTGGCGGCGAACGGGTCGGCCATCGCGTTCCCGAAAGGATCGCCGTGGGTCGACAAGTTCAATCAGGCGATCCGGGAGATGAAGCAGGACGGAGAGCTGGACAAGCTGGAGCAGAAGTGGTTCGGCTCCGGCCAGACGCAGGGCTGAGCCCACGAGCGCGGTTTCAGACCGCATGATTGTGGAAAAACCTGGCCATGGGGGCGCGACGAGCCCCATGGCCAGGTTTGTGTTTCAGGATGAAACGGGTGTTTCGCCACCCGTCACTTTCCTTCGCCGAGAACGACCGACGTGTAGGCGTACAGGGCGGGCGATCCGCCCGTGTGCACGAACAACACCCGGTCCTCTGGCCGGAAGTATCCCTGCCGCACGAGATCGATGAGCCCGGCCATGGCTTTGCCGGTGTACACCGGATCGAGCAGGATGGCCTCCGTGCGGGCGAGCATCTGTACCGCTTCCACCATTCCCTCGGTGGGAAGCGAGTACCCGGGGCCGACGTACGCGTCGAAACAGGTCACCGCTTCGCTCGGCAGCGGCCGGTCGATCCCGAGGTGGGCCAGGGTGTCCGTGGCGAGCCGGTGGATCAGCGCCTCCTGCGCGTCCTTCGGACGGCTGACGTCGATGCCGAGCACCGGGATCCCGCTGGACGCGGCGAACAGGCCCGCGAGCAGGCCCGCGTGCGTGCCACCGCTGCCGCTGGCGCACACCACGTAGTCGAAGGCGACACCGAGATCGAACGACTGGGTGAGGATCTCCTGCGCGCAGGCGACGTATCCCAGCGCGCCGATGGGGTTCGAGCCCCCGCCCGGAATGATGTACGGCCGCTTCCCCTGGTGCCGCAGGTCGTCCGCGACCTTCTCCATCTCCGCCATCATGTCGGAGCCGCCGGGCACGACGGTGATTCCCTGAACCCCGAGGAGCTTGAACAGAAAATTGTTGCCGCTGGCGTCCGGGTGATAGCTGTTCGGAACGCGTTCCTCGAGGACGAGCCAGCAACCGAGGCCCTCTTTGTTGGCGGCGGCCAGTGTCAGGCGGCAGTGGTTCGACTGGACCGCGCCGCAGGTGATGAGCGTGTCGGCGCCCTTGGCCAGCGCGTCCGCGACGAGAAACTCCAGCTTGCGCGTCTTGTTGCCGCCCGCCGCAAGGCCGAGGAGATCGTCGCGTTTCATGTAGATCCGCGGCCCGCCCAGGGCCTCGGTCAACCGGGGCAGAAACTCAATCGGAGTGGGCCCCGCCGTGTACCGGCGGCGGGGGAATTGCGCCAGATGCATGAAATCGCCTCCATCGGGTGTTCCAACGCTTTCACCTCTATCATGACAGGGTGAAAGAGCAAATGTAAAGGATTTTTGTCTGCCCAAGTGGCATGCAATTTGCTATTTTTAGAAGGGGTGACCGACGGGAGGAGGCGTGACCCATGGAGGAAACACACGGACCGGCGACGGGCAAGGCGGTGACGTCGTACGGCGATCCGGGCTTCAGCGCGTTTTTGCGGCGGGCGTTCTCCCGCCACCTCGGGTTTGACGACGCGGATTTCGCCAAACCCGTGATCGGCATCTGCAACACGTACAGCGAGATCAACCGGTGTCACACGCATTTTGGCCCCCTCGTGGAGGCGGTCAAGCGCGGCGTCCTGATGGAGGGCGGGATCCCGCTGGAGTTTCCGACCATTTCCCTGGGCGAGGTCTTCACCAGCCCGACCGCGATGCTGTACCGGAACCTGGCGGCGATGGACACGGAGGAGATGATCCGGGCGCAACCCATCGACGGGGTGGTCCTGCTGTCGGGGTGTGACAAGACGACGCCGGCGCAGCTGATGGGCGCGGCCAGCGCGGATGTGCCGGCCATCCTGCTCACCGGCGGGCCGATGCTCAACGGGGAGTACGAGGGCCGCACGCTCGGGGCGTGCACCGACTGCCGGTTCTTCTGGCAGGAGTATCGGGCCGGGCGCGTGAGCGACGAGGAGCTGGAGGAGATCAACCAATCGTTGGCGCCGAGCGCCGGGCACTGCATGGTGATGGGCTCCGCCAGCACCATGGCGGCGTGCGCGGAGGCGATGGGCATGATGCTGCCCGGGGCGGCGGCCATCCCCGCGCCGGACAACCGCCGATTGCGGGCCGCCGAGGAGACGGGGCGGCAGATTGTGCGGCTGGTCCGGGCGGGCATCCGGCCGTCGCAGATCATGACGCGCCAGGCGTTCGTCAACGCCATCCGGGTGCTGCAGGCCATCGGCGGATCGACCAACGCGGTGATTCACCTGGTGGCCATCGCCGGGCGGCTGGGGATTGATCTGCCGCTGTCGCTGTTTGACGAACTGGGGCGCACGACCCCGTTTTTGGCCAATCTGCGGCCCGCCGGACGGTTTCAGATGGAGGATTTCCACAAGGCGGGCGGGGTTCCGGCGGTGATGTCGGAGCTTCGGGATCTGCTCGACCTGTCGTGCCTGACGGTCACCGGCCGGACGGTGGGCGAGAACCTCGCCCTGTACCGGCGGCCGCGGCACGAGAAGTACCGCGAGGTCATCGCCACGCGCGAGAAGCCGCTGGCGGACACCGGCGGAATCGCGGTGCTCGGCGGAAATCTCGCGCCCAACGGTGCGGTGATCAAGCCGAAGGCGGCCTCGAAGCACCTGCTCCGGCACCGGGGGCCGGCGGTGGTGTTCGACTCGGTCGCGGACCTCGAGGCGCGCATCGACGATCCGGACCTGCCGGTGACCCCCGACAGCGTGCTGGTGCTGCGCAACGCGGGGCCGGTCGGTGCGCCGGGCATGCCGGAGGCGGGCATGATTCCCATCCCGAAGAAGATCCTGGCGCAGGGCGTGAACGACATGGTCCGCATCTCCGACTGCCGGATGAGCGGGACGGCCTTCGGCACGGTGGTGCTGCACGCGGCGCCGGAGGCGGCGGTGGGCGGTCCGCTGGCGCTCGTGCGCGACGGGGACCTGATTGAGCTGGACGTGGAGGGCCGGCGGTTGAACCTGTTGGTTCCGGAGGATGAGCTGGCCCGGCGGCGCGAACGGTGGCGCCCGCCGCAGAACCGGGTGGCGCGCGGCTGGACGCGCCTGTACCAGGAGCACGTCCTGCAGGCGGACGAGGGGTGCGACTTCGACTTTCTCAGAGCGGTGCCGCGCCGGTAGCGGCGGTGGAACATGCGCGCGGGTCCGGCCCGGCCGGATTCGGGCGGTGCGAGGGAGGAGACGGGGAAGATGCGGTTGGTCACCATCCGAAATTTTGGCGAGGAAACGGTCGCGGTGCGCCTCGGGGAGGCGGTGCTGCCGATGCCGGCGCTCAACCGGCTGGCGGGCGCCGATTTTCCGGTGGAGTTCAGGGAGTTGCTCGAATCCGGTCGGCTGGAGGCGCTGGCGGAGACGGTGCGCCGCCTGCAGGCGGAGCGGGGCGAAGCGGTGGCGCGGGAGAGCGTCCCGCTGACGGAATGCCGGTTCGGGCCGCTGTACCGGCACCCGAGCAAGATCTGGGGCATCGGCCTCAATTATCGGGAGCACGCGGGGGATCTGAACGCGGTGCACCCGACGGAGGAACCGGCGAGCTTCATGAAGGCCGACACGACCATCATCGGGCCGGGCGATGACATCGTGCTGCCTCCGCAGTCCGCGCGGGTGACGGCGGAGGCGGAGCTGGCGGTGATCATCGGCAAGCGCTGCAAGGATGTGCCCTTGGAGGAGGCGCCCGCGGTGGTGGCCGGGTTCACCACCGTGATCGACATGACGGCGGAGGACATCCTGCAGAAGAATCCGCGCTTCCTGACGCGGGCGAAGAACTTCGACACGTTCTTCAGCTTCGGGCCGGAGTTCGTCACCGTGGACGAGGTCGCGGATGTGCACGCCCTGACGGTGGGCACGTACATCAACGGGCGCCTGCATCGGGAGAACGTGGTGGCCAACATGACGTTCCGGCCTTGGTTTCTGGTCTCCTTCCACTCGCAGGTGATGACGCTCCTGCCGGGCGACATCATCTCGACGGGAACTCCCGGGGCGGCGGTCATTCGGCCAGGGGATGTGGCGGAATGTCGGATCGACGGATTTTTGTCTCTGGTCAATCCGGTGCGCGGCGTGCACCGCGAGGCCTGAAGGGCGTCCGCTCCAACCGGGGGTCGGGGGCGGCCGCCAAGGCGCGCATGGTGCCGGCGGCGCGCCCCGTCCGGGACGGCGGAGGGAAACGGGGAGAGAGGTGGGACCGCCATGGGCGTGTTGGAGGAGCTGTTGCGGGACGTTCCGCTGCCGAAGATGGCGCCGGTGCGCCAGAAGTTCGACGCGACGCGCGTGGAGGATGTGGCGGCGGCGGTGCATCGCGCCATCGCGGAAGCGGGCGTCGGGGATCGCATCCGGCCCGGGGCGAGGGTGGCCATCGGCGTGGGATCGCGCGGGATTGCCAATCTGCCTGATTTGGTGCGGGCGACGGTGGAGGTCATCCGCCAGCGCGGCGCGGAACCGTTCATCGTGCCGGCGATGGGTAGCCACGGCGGTGCGACGGCCGAAGGGCAGCGGGCGACGCTCGAGCACCTGGGGGTGACCGAGGCGACGGTCGGCGCGCCGGTGCGGGCGACGATGGAGGTCGTGCAGCGGGGGGTGTCGGCGGGCGGCCTGCCGCTGTACGTCGACGCCCATGCCGCGGCGGCGGACGGCATCGTCGTGATCAACCGCATCAAACCGCACACATCGTTTCGCGGCAGGGTGGAGTCTGGGCTGATCAAGATGCTGGTGATTGGGCTCGGCAAGCAGCGGGGCGCGGAGACGGCCCATCAGCTGGGGATGGGCCACATGGCGGATCACCTGCTGGATCTGTCGGCGGCGTTCGTCGAACGGTTGCCGCTGTGGTTCGGCGTCGGCGTGATTGAGAACGCCTATGACCAGACGGCGCGCGTGGTCGCGGTCCCGGCGGAACGGCTGCACGAGGTGGAGCCGGAGTTGCTCAACGAGGCGCGCGCCCGGATGCCGAAGATCCTGGTGCAGGACCCGGATGTGCTGGTGGTTGACGAGATGGGCAAGGACATCAGCGGTGTCGGGATGGACCCGAACATCACCGGCCGCTATCCGAATCAGCTCGTGCAACCGGACATCCATATCACGCGGGTGTGTGTGCTGCGGCTCACCCAGCGTTCGGACGGGAACGCCAACGGGATCGGCCTGGCGGACGTGACGACCGCGGTGCTCGAGGCGCAGATTGACCGGGTGAAGGGATACGCGAATTGCCTGACGTCGACCTCCCTGGCCAGCTGCAGGCTGCCGATGGTGCTGCCGACGGATCGGCTGGCCGTCCAGGCGGCCATCAAGACCTGCAATCGCGAGGACCTCTCAAAGGCCAGGGTGGTCCGCATCCGCAACACCCTGCATCTGGAGCGCATCTGGGTGTCGGAGTCGGTGTTGCCGGAGATCTCGGGCGACCCGCGCCTGGAGGTGCTCGGCCCCGCGGAACCGATGCGGTTCACCGACGCGGGGGACCTGGTGTTTGACTGAGCGGCCGGATTTGGTGGGCCGGCGGCGACGAGGGGACGGAAAGGGAGGCTGCGGCGTGGAACTGCGAGGGATTTCGGTGATCTCCTTGACGCCCTTCACGGACACGGGCGAGGTCGATGTGGCGAGCCTGCGCCGATTGACCGATTTTTATCTGCAGGCCGGGGTGCACGGCATCACCCTGCTCGGCATCATGGGCGAGGCCAACAAGCTGACGGAGGCCGAGCGCGGGGTGGTGGTGAGCACCGTGATCGAACAGGTGGCGGGGCGCGTCCCGGTCACGGTGGGCTGCTCCGCGCCGGGGACGCATCAGGCCATCCACTTCGTCCAGGAGGCACAGCGTCTGGGGGCGGATGCGGTGATGGTGGCGCCGCCAAACAACCTCAAGAACCTGGATCTGGTGCTGGAGCACTACCGGCGCGTCGGGGAGGCGACCGACCTGCCGCTGGTCGTCCAGGACGAGCCGACGACAACGGGGGTGATCCTGCCGCCCGCCTTCTTCGGCCGGGTGGTGCGCGCGGTGCCGACGGCGCGCTACGCGAAGCTCGAGGAGGCGCCGACCACCGTCAAGATCACCCGAATTCTGGAGGAGACGGGCGGCGCGATGCGCCTGTTCGGCGGACTGGGAGGCATGTACTTCTACGAAGAGCTGGCGCGGGGGGCGTCCGGGATCATGACCGGGTTCGCCTATCCGGAAGTGTTGGTGCGGGTGTACGAGCGCTTTACCGCGGGCGACGCGGAGGCGGCCCGGGCGGAATTCTACCGGTACCTGCCGCTCATTCGCTTTGAGGCGCAGCTCGGCGTCACGGGCGTCGCCATTCGAAAGGAAACGTTCAAGCTGCGCGGTGTGATTGACTCCGCCTACGTGCGCCCGCCCGCCCCGTCGGTGGACGGGCGGACGCTGGAGGAACTGGCCGACTTGGTGCAATACCTGGGGCTGGCGAAGTGAGGCGGCGTGACGGCCGGTCCGCCGCTGGCTACGGGCGGTAGTCGGCGATCTCGATGGGCGGCGTCGCGATCCCGTCGGGGACCGGTGCGGGCGTGCTCAGTGTGAGAACCCGCACCGGTTGATGC
>NZ_JAIMAV010000007.1 GCF_023511815.1 Alicyclobacillus sp. | reverse complement strand
GTCGGCATGAACATGGGCGGCAAGACGGCGGCGATGCAGCTGCTCGGATTGTGCCAGGTGTTGGCGCAACACGCCCTGCCGGTGCCGGCGGAGCGGTTTTGCACACGCCTGTTTGGGTGTGTGCGATGGGGGCCGGGGCCCGACGGCCCGGAGATCGACGGCCTGAGCGCGTTCGGCCGGGAGGTGGCGCGGTTGTGCGCCATCTGGCGGGAGACCGCGGCGGCCGAGCCCGCGCTCGTCTTCATGGACGAGCCGGGGCGGACCACCAATCCGCGCGAGGGCGAGGCGCTGGCCGTCGCGTGGGTGGAGGCCTTTCACAGGCGTGGAAGGGCGCGGGTGACAGGCGTCGTGGCGACGCACTTTGGGCGCGTGATGTCCATCCCGGGGATGTCCATTCACCGCATCCGCGGCGTGGATCCGGGGAGGTTGCGGGAGGACGAGGAACCGGGGGATCGAGTGAGGCGATTACGGGGGGCCGTGGACTACCGGATTGAACGGTGCGATGCGGCCGACGTCCCGGAGGAAGGCATCGCGGTCGCCACGTGGCTGGGCGCGCCGGACGAGGTGGTGGCGGCGGCGCGGGCGGTCTTGCGCAGGGCGGAGGATGGGGCCGGCGTGGACCAGGGGGGAGAGTGCGGCACCGAGCCCGCGGCCGGGGCGGCCGGCGCAGGGCGGGGGGGCGAGTGCGGCACGGGACGCGCGGCTGACGAAACTCGCCCGGACGGTCCGTGCGGTCGGGGGACTGGGCGAGGCAATGTGGAGGAGGGAGACCAATGACCCCGAAGTTGCACCTGGACGAGGCCTGGATCGCGCGCGGGCGGGCGGCGGCGGGCCGGATTGCGGATTGGATGGAGGCGTTCACGCAAGCGCGGACGACGGTTGCGGTGGAGCGGACGGTCCTGCGCCTGCTCGGTGTCGACGGGGTGAACGCGCAGGGCGTCCCGCTGCCCAACGCGGTGGTGGACGCGGTGCAGGGCGCGGTGGGAGGTGCGATCCCGGCGGGGTGCGGCCAGGGGATGGGCGGTGTGTCCGCGGACGCGCGTGGAAACGCGGGCGCCGGCCCGGGGTCGGGTGGCCGGGGAGGCGGGTTGGCCGACGGGATCGCCCGGCCGTTTGTCAACGGGATGCTGGCGACGGGGCTGTCGGCACAGGCGCTGGCCGAGGCGGTGGCGGAGGGAGGCCTGCGGCTGGAGGAGTTGCCCGACATGGGCGAGGCGGCGGTGCGGCAGGCGGCGTTGCGGTTGGCGGAGGAGGGCTTGGCGCGGATTGACAAAAACCGCCGCCGGCGGGAGGAGCTCCTGGCGCGGCTCGGCGAGGGCCCGGCGCCGTTGCTGTACGTGATCGTGGCGACCGGCAACATTTACGAGGACGTGGTCCAGGCGCGGGCGGCGGCCCGGCAGGGTGCCGACATCATCGCCGTCATCCGCAGCACCGGGCAGAGCCTGCTCGATTACGTGCCGTACGGGGCGACGACGGAGGGGTACGGCGGGACCTACGCGACACAGGAGAATTTTCGCATCATGCGGGAGGCGCTCGACGAGGTCAGCGAAGAGGTCGGGCGATACGTCCGATTGTGCAACTACTGTTCAGGGCTGTGCATGCCGGAGATCGCGGCGATGGGGGCCTTGGAGCGCCTCGATGTGATGCTCAACGACGCCCTGTACGGGATTTTGTTCCGGGACATCAACCCGCAGCGGACGCTCATCGATCAGATGTTCTCCCGCATGATCAATGCCTACGCGGGGGTGATCATCAACACCGGAGAGGACAACTATCTCACGACCGCGGACGCGGTGCAGGCCGCGCACACGGTGCTGGCGTCGCAGTTCATCAACGAGCAGTTCGCGCTGCGCGCGGGGCTTCGAGAGGAGCAGATGGGGTTGGGGCATGCCTTCGAGATGGACCCGATGCTCGAAGACGGCTTCCTCCTGGAGGTGGCCCAGGCGCAGATGGCGCGCGAGATCTTCCCGCGGGCGCCGCTCAAGTACATGCCGCCGACCAAGCACATGACGGGCAACATCTTCCGCGGCCACGTGCAGGACGCGATGTTCAACCTGGCTGGTATTCTCACGCAGCAGGGGATTCAATTGCTCGGCATGATGACGGAGCAGATCCACACACCGCTGTTGTCGGACCGGCACCTGTCCCTGGAGGCGGCGAGGTACATCTTCCGCAACGCGCGGCACCTGGGGGACGAGGTGGTGTTTCGGCCGGACGGCCGGATTGCCCGGCGCGCGCAGACGGTGCTCCGGGAGGCGGTCGAACTGCTGGAGCGAATCGAGCGGATGGGGTTTTTGGAGGCCCTGGCGGAAGGGGTGTTCGCGGACGTGCGGCGTACGCCGGCGGGGGGCCGCGGGCTCTCGGGCGTGCTGATGCGCGGGCCGGCGTATTTCAACCCGTTTGAGGAGCTGCTGCGGGATCGACTGGGATTGGGGCCGGCCGGCGGGCGCGGGACTGCCAGGGCGGCGGCGGAGGCGGTGCGCGGCGGGTCGAGTGGGGCGCTTGGGGCCGCGGGCGGCACCGACCCCGGGGCGGGGGTGAGCGCGTGATGGCGAACTGGCGGAACGAGATCGCGAAGGTGGATTTGACGCGGGTGCGGCCCTACGGGGACACGATGGACGACGGGAAGGTGCAACTCAGCTTCTCGCTGCCGGTGCCGGACGGGCCGGAGGCGGTGGAGGCGGCCCGGCAGCTCGCCGCCAAGATGGGGCTGGCGGAGCCGGTGGTCGTGCACCACGAGGACATCGGCGAAGGCTTTACGTTCCTTATCCTGTACGGCCGGTGCACGCACTCCGTCGACTACGCGCACATTCAGGTGCCGAAGGTCGACGCGCCGCGGATGGGGTTCGACGAGATCAACCGTTTCATCCGGGAGCGGATTGGGCGGAAGATCACCGTCGTCGGCGCCTGCACGGGGACGGACGCGCACACGGTCGGGATTGACGCCATCATGAACATGAAGGGGTACCACGGAGAGTACGGGTTGGAGCGGTACCCGGAGATCCGGGCGTTCAACCTCGGGAGCCAGGTCGAGAACGAGGAATTGTTGAAGGCGGCCATCGAGCTGGAGGCGGATGCCATTCTGGTGTCGCAGGTGGTGACGCAGAAGGACGTGCACATTCACAACCTGGCCGCGCTGGTGGATCTGCTCGAGGCCGAGGGGCTGCGGGAGCGGGTGGTGCTGGTCTGCGGCGGGCCGCGCATCACGCACGAGCTGGCGCTGGAACTCGGGTACGACGCGGGATTCGGCCCGGGGACGGTGGCGCCGGATGTCGCGTCGTTCATCGTGCACGAGATGGTCCGGCGGGGTCTGGCCTAGGAGATGGTTTTGGGGGTCGCCGGCCGGTACGCGGTGGACCCGGCGCAAGCCCCGCCGCCACCGTTGGATGAACCGCCACCGCACCTGCTACAATAAGACGGCGCGTGTCTCCGGCAACCCGGTGAACACAGACTTCCACAAAGGAGGAAGGGGCCGGCTTCCGCCAGGACCCCGTACACGTGCTTCGTCTGGATGTTCTCAAGGCCATCATTGAACGAGCGCTTCGCGATCATCCCGAACCTTTCACCCAAGAAGGCCCACGTTTCGCTTGGACGGGGCAGACTCGAGTCGTCAGCAGGCAGACGGAACGCCAATATGAGCCGGTGGTTTCGATCACGCTGGAAACCCACCCCCGCCTTGCTCCTCAGGTCGCCGCATGCGTCTGCAAACCGGGTGTCCGGCTGGCGGACCTGCAGATTGCCGCGATGGTGGATACCCGGTTGCGGGGTACGATCCACGTCACGGGCCTTCCTCGCGGAGAAGAGAAACACGAGGTGTTGAAGTTCCTGAAGAAGATTGAAGAGGCGGTGGAGGCTCCGGTCAAGTGAGAACCGGAGCCTTTGTGATGTCACCGCGCGGGCGAACCGGAAGCGACGCGAATAACCCGGGGGTGTCGCGCAATCCAAAAAATCCGCATGAAATCTGGAAACAGGTCGCCAATGGCCTTGCTCCAAGAAATGTGGTCCACCGCGCCAGGGCATGGTAGAATGAAAACGTCACAGGACGCCGAATTCTCGCTCGTCGGGGCGGACCGGGGTACGGTCGTGAAGTTTGATGTACCGACCAGTCGGTAGGCGGTCTTCTGGCGGGAGGCTCCGTGGCTCGTCGATGCAATGTGGGTGCGAGCGTGCGAGCCGCCCTGTGAGCCGCCTGACCAAGCGCCGTTCCAGCGAGGGATCGGGTTCTCGTCGAGGTGCGTGATCGAGCGGCCCTCGGCCGAAGGCGTCCGGGAGTCGGTGATGTGGGAGGGGAGACCGAGGTGTCCACCACTGGGTATATCGTGCAGGGCGTGCTGTTCATCCTGGTGTTCGGTACGGCTCTGTATCTGTTCGGCAAGGCGATCTGGGATCGCTACCGGTTTTTGAAGTTGGGTGCGAAGGAGGAGGCGCGCACCAACGAGCCCGGGCGCCGGTTTGTCGGCTTCCTGGAATACGTGCTCGCCCAGCGGAAGGTGTTGGCGGAACCGTCGGGCATCGCGCACTTCTTCATCTTTTGGGGCTTTCTCGTCCTGGTTTTCGGGGACCTGGACTTCATCATCTTTCACCTGACCCGCTGGCATCTGCCGTGGGCCACCTCGCCCGTGTACCTGTTCATCCAGGAGATGTTCTCCGCGTTCGTGCTGGTCGCGGTCGTACTCGGGCTCGTCCGCCGGTACGTGATGCGCCCGATGCGCGTCGAGTCCTCGTTTGAAGCGGGGCTCATCCTCGGGCTCATCGGCACCATCGTGATCACGTATTACGTCGCGACCGCGGCCGACCTGGTCATGGATGGCGTCGTGCCCGGCTGGTGGTCGCCGGTGGTCAACGCCATCGCGGGGGGATTCACCGGGCTGTCGCACGGTGCGCTGCTCGCCATCGCCGAGGTGGCATTCTGGATCCACATCCTGTGCATCTCGACGTTCCTGTATTTCATCCCGCGGTCGAAGCACCTGCACATGATTGGCGCCATGGCCAACTGGTACTACCGTAAGCTCGATCCGCCGGGGAAACTGCGCAAGCTCGACCTGGAGGACGAGAGCGTCGAGGAGTTTGGCGTCGGGCGAATTGAACAATTCACCTGGAAGCAGTTGCTCGACGGGTACGCCTGCACCGAGTGCGGCCGCTGCCACGTCTCGTGCCCGGCCACCCTGTCCGGCAAGCCGCTGTCGCCCAAGTACCTCATCATCAAGATGAAAGAATCGTTGGTCGCACAGGGACCGGGCATGCTGGCGCAGATGGCCGCCGGCGCGGAGAATCTGACGTCGGAGTCGCTCTTCGTGAACACCTTCAGCGAAGAGGAGATCTGGGCGTGCACCACCTGCCGCGCCTGCGAGGAGGCGTGCCCCGTCGCCAACGAGCACGTGCAGGCCATCGTCGACATGCGGCGGTACCTGGTCCTCACCGAGGGCAAGGCGTCGCCCGAGGTCAACAAGGTGTTCGCCAACCTGGAGCGCCAGTCCAACGAGTGGGGCATCAACCGCAAGGAGCGCGCCGCCTGGGCGAAGGACCTTCCGGTCAAGACCATGGCCGAAGTGGATGGTCAGGCCGAGTATCTGTACTTCGTCGGCACCGCCGCTTCGTTCGATCAGCGCAACCAGAAGATCGCCCAGGCGTTCGCGAAGATCCTGCTCGCCGCCGGCGTGGATTTCGCCATCCTCGGCCAGGAGGAGGAGAGCGACGGCGACTCCGCCCGCCGCTTGGGCAACGAGTTTCTGTACCAGGAGTTCGTCCAGCGCAACATCGAGATCTTCAAGGCGTACGGTGTGAAAAAGATCATCACCACCGACCCCCACGCGTACAACACGTTCAAAAACGAGTACCCGGATTTCGGCTTTGAGGCGGAGGTCTACCACGCCACCGAGTTTGTCGCGAAGCTGTTGGAGGAAGGTCGGATCAAACCCGTCAAGCGCATTGACAAGACCATCACGTACCACGATTCGTGCTACCTCGGGCGCTACAACGGGATCTACGACGCGCCGCGGTATATCCTGCAGTCCATCCCCGGCGTCAAGCTGGTGGAGATGGAGCGTAACCGCAACAAGGCCATGTGCTGCGGCGCGGGCGGCGGCGGGATGTTCAAGGAGGAGACGGGCACGCGCATCAATGTCATGCGCGCGAAGCAGGCCCTCGACACCGGTGCGGACATCGTCGGCACCGCCTGCCCGTACTGCATGACGATGTTGATTGACGGGACGAAGGCCAACGGAGCCGAGGATCGGATGCAGACCTTCGATGTGCTGGAGTTGTTGGCGGAGTCGTTGGCGGTCTGAGCCGCGGATGCGGCGCTGAGTTTGGCGGGCGGGGCTTTGGCCTCGCCCTCCCCCTTGGGGAGGAGGAGTGACGATGACGAGGTCGGTCATTGTAAGCGCTATCCGAACGCCGTTCGGCCGGTTTCAGGGGGCGCTGGCGCCGATGAGGGCGGTGGATCTCGGCGGGATCGTCATCCGGGCCGCGATGGAGCGGGCCGGGGTGGATGCCGGTGAGGTTGAGCACGTCCTGATGGGCATGGTCCTGCAGGGCGGCGCGGGCCAGATCCCCTCGCGGCAGGCGGCGCGCCTCGCGGGGCTGCCCTGGGAGACGCCGTCGATCACGGTGAACAAGGTGTGCGCCTCCGGCCTGCGCGCGGTGACGCTGGCCGACGCGCTGATCCGGGCGGGCGATTTGCGGGTGGCGGTCGCGGGGGGCATGGAGAGCATGTCAAACGCTCCCTATGCCGTTCCCGGGGCGAGGTCGGGGCTGCGAATGGGCGATGGGGCGGTCATCGACCTCATGACCCACGACGGGCTGACCTGCGCCTTTCACCATGTGCACATGGCGGCCCTCGGCAGCCGCGTGGCGAAGGAGTACGGCATCTCGCGGGAGGCGCAGGACGCCTGGGCGCTTCGCAGCCATCAGCGGGCCCTCGCCGCGATGCGCGAAGGACGGTTGGCCGAGGAGATTGTGCCCGTGACGGTGCAGGAGAGAAAGGGGACGCGCGTGGTCGCCGAGGACGAGGCGCCAAGACCCGACACGTCTTTGGAGAAGTTGGCGGCGCTGCCGCCGGTGTTCGATCCCGTTGGCACCATCACCGCCGGCAACGCCCCGGGGGTCAACGACGGGGCGGCGGCGCTGGTGGTGATGTCGGAAGAGTACGCCCGCGAGACAGGGCGTACGCCCCTGGCGTACGTGCTCGGATACGCGGAGGTCGCGGCGGAGGCGGCGTACATCGCGACCACGCCGGGCCTCGCGATTCAGAAGCTGCTCGCCAAGACCGGGTACCGCTTGAAGGACATCGACCTGTTTGAGGTCAACGAGGCGTTCGCCGCTGTCGTCCTGACCTCCGGCCAGATGGTCGGGTGGGACGAGGAGAAGGTCAATGTCAACGGCGGGGCCATCGCCCTCGGTCATCCCATCGGGGCCAGCGGCGCGCGCATCCTGACGACGCTGATTCACGAGCTGCGCCGCCGCGGTGGCGGGCGGGGCATCGCCGCCATCTGCAGCGGCGCGGCACAGGGGGACGCCGTGCTGATTGAGGTGCCGGGTTGACCGTCTCCGGGTGCGCCCGCGAGATGTGCCCAACGGACGGTGACCAGCCGGGGGCCGGCAACCCGAATACCGAACAGCGACCAGCAACAGGAGGAGATACGGACATGGACATTCGCAGGGTGTTGGTGGCCGGTGCGGGGCAGATGGGCAGCGGGATTGCGCAGGTGGCCGCGCAGGCGGGATTGGACGTCGTCCTCTACGACGTGGCGGACGCGTACACGGAGCGCGGCCTGGGGGTGATTCGCCGGAACCTGGCGCGCGGCGTGGAGAAGGGGCGCATGACCCAGACGGAGATGGACGAGGTGCTGGGGCGCGTTCATCCCACGACCGATCTTCGGGAGGCCGGCGACGCGGACATCGCCATTGAGGCGGTCACCGAGAATCTGGACGTGAAACTCGACCTGTTTCGCCGGTTGGACGAGATCTTGCCCGACCGCGCCATTCTCGCCAGCAACACCTCGTCGCTGCCCATCACGCGGTTGGCGGCGGTCACGAAGCGCCCGGAGCAGGTCATCGGCATGCACTTCATGAATCCGGTGCCGGTGATGAAGCTGGTGGAGGTCATCCGCGGGTTGGCGACGGCCGACAGGGTGTACGAGGCGGTGCGGACGCTCGCGGAGCGGATGGGCAAGACCACGGTGGAGGTGCGCGATTTTCCAGGGTTTGTGTCCAACCGCGTCCTGATGCCGATGATCAACGAGGCCATCTACTGCGTGTACGAGGGAATCGCGTCGGTGGAGGACGTGGACCAGGTGATGAAGCTCGGCATGAACCATCCGATGGGCCCGTTGACCCTGGCGGATTTCATCGGCCTCGACACGTGTCTCGCCATCCTCGAGGTGCTCCATGAGGGCTTTGGCGATCCGAAGTACCGCCCCTGCCCTCTGTTGCGTCAGTACGTGCAGGCCGGGTGGCTCGGGAAAAAGACCGGCCGGGGATTCTACACCTACGCGTGAAGCGCGCAGGGAGGACGGTGGCGAGATGGACTTCAAACTGACGCCGGAGCAGTCGCAGATGCGGCAGTTGGTCCGCACGTTCGCCCGTGACGTGATTGCGCCCGTGGCCGCGGAGATAGACCGGACGGACCGATTCCCTCGGGATCTCATCCGGCAGATGGGCGAACTGGGCCTGATGGGCCTTCCCGTCCCGGAGGTGTACGGCGGAGTCGGGGCGGATTACCTGTCGTACATCCTGGCCATTGAGGAGATCTCGTACGCATCGGCGGCGGTCGGCGTGATCCTCGCCGTGCACACCTCCGTCGGGACGTTCCCCATTCTGTACTTTGGGAATGAGGCGCAGCGGGAGAAATACCTGCCGAAGCTGACCAGCGGCGAGTGGGTGGCCGCCTTCGCCCTGACGGAGCCGGACGCCGGCTCGGATGCGTCCGCCATCCGCACGCGCGCGGTTCGTGACGGGGACGCGTACGTGGTGAACGGCAGCAAGGTGTTCATCACCAACGCCAGCGACGCGGACCTGTTCTGCGTCTTCGCCGTCACCGATCCCCGCCGTGGCAGCCGTGGCATGACGGCGTTTCTGGTCGAGCGCGGGACGCCGGGGCTCAGGGTGGGCAGGAAGCTGGAAAAGATGGGGCTCAACGGGTCCGGGACCTGTGAGCTGACCTTCGAGGACATGCGCGTTCCCATCGAGAACCGGCTCGGCCAGGAGGGAGAGGGCTTCTCCATCGCGATGCGGCTGCTCGACGGCGGGCGGATTGGCATCGCGGCGCAGGCTCTTGGCATCGCCCGCGCGGCGTTTGACGCGGCCAATCAGTATGTGCGCGGCCGCCGGCAGTTCGGTCAGGAGGTCTTCAAGTTCCAGGGCGTGCAGTTCATGCTGGCCGACATGGCGACGAGAATCGAGGCGTCGCGTTGGTTGGTGTACCACGCGGCGCAGATGCGCCAGGAGGGGCAGGCGTGCACGAGGGAGGCGTCGATGGCGAAGCTGTTCGCCACCGACACCGCGATGCAGGTGACCACCGACGCGGTGCAGCTGTTCGGCGGCTACGGGTACGTGAAGGAGTATCCGGTGGAGCGCTATATGCGCGACGCCAAGGTCACGCAGATCTACGAAGGGACGAATCAGATCCAGCGGATCGTCATCGCGCGGCACCTCCGGGAGCGGGGCTGACGGCGGACGGACAGGCGGACTCAAAGGAGGAGACATCATGGATTTTGTGCTGGACAAGGAGCATCAGCAGCTGCGGGAGCTGGTCCGCGAATTCGCGCAACGGGAGCTCGCGCCGGGTGCCGCGGAGCGGGACGAGGCGGAACACTTCGACCGGGCGCTGTTCGACAAGATGGGCGAGCTCGGCCTGACGGGCATTCCGTGGCCGGAGGAGTACGGCGGGGCGGGGATGGATTATCTCGCCTACGTGATTGCCGTGGAGGAGATCTCGCGCGTCGACGCGTCGATGGGCGTGTGCCTGTCCGCGCACACCAGCCTGGCCGGGTGGCCCATCTACAGGTTCGGCACGGAGGCCCAGAAGCAGAAGTACCTGCGTCCGATGGCGGAGGGCCGTTGGCTCGGGGCGTACGGTCTGACCGAACCCGGCTCCGGGTCGGACGCGGCCGGGATGCGGACCACGGCCCGGCGGGAGGGGGATCACTACATCCTCAACGGCAGCAAGGTGTTCATCACCAATGGGGGCCCGGCCGAGGTGTACGTGGTGTTCGCCCTGACGGATCCGGACAAGCGCGCCCGGGGCGTGACGGCCTTCATCGTCGAGAAGGGGATGCCCGGCTTCCGGATTGGGAAAAAGGAGAAGAAGATGGGCATTCGCGCCTCCACCACGGTGGAGCTGATTTTCGAAGATTGCCCGGTCCCGGTGGAAAACCGCTTGGGCGAGGAGGGATTCGGGTTTAAAATTGCGATGATGACCCTCGACGGCGGCCGCAACGGCATTGCGGCGCAGGCGGTGGGCATTGCCCAGGGCGCGTTCGATCACGCCCGCGACTACGCCCTCTCGCGCCACCAGTTCGGACGCCCCATCGCGGACCTGCAGGCCATCCAGTTCAAGCTGGCGGACATGGCGACGCAGATTGAGGCGGCGCGTCTGTTGACCTACCAGGCGGCGTGGTTGGAGTCCAACGGGCTGCCGTACGGCCAGGCGTCGGCGATGAGCAAGGTGTTCGCCTCCGACACCGCGATGCGGGTGACCACGGAAGCGGTGCAGGTCTTCGGCGGATACGGATACATCCGTGAGTATCCGGTGGAGCGCTATATGCGCGACGCGAAGATCACCCAGATCTACGAGGGGACGAACGAAATTCAACGGCTGGTGATCGCCCGTGGCATTCTGCAGGGGCAACGCTGATCCCGCGGGCGAACACCGGGCCAGGACAGAGGGGGACGCGTGTGCATCCGTTGGCGGAACGGCTGGTCCGCGGCGACACCCGGGCGCTGGCCCGCGCCCTGACCATCCTCGAGAATGACCTGGAGGGCAAACGCGGCCTGCTCAAGAGCCTGTACCCGTACGCGGGCCGGGCGCACGTCGTCGGGTTCACCGGGGCGCCGGGAGCCGGAAAGAGCACGCTGGTGGACCGGGTGATTGGCCATCTGCGGGAGCGCGGACTTACGGTCGGCGTCCTCGCGGTGGACCCGTCCAGCCCGTTTTCGGGCGGGGCGCTGCTCGGAGACCGCGTGCGGATGCTGCGCCACAGCGGCGATTCGGGCGTTTACATCCGCAGCATGGGCAGCCGCGGCAGTCTCGGCGGCCTCGCCAAGTCCACCGGGGAGATGCTGTACGCGCTGGAGGCGTACGGTTGCGATGTGGTATTATTAGAGACCGTTGGCGTGGGCCAGGCGGAGCTCGACGTGATGTCGGTGGCCGACACGGTCGTTCTGGTCCTCACACCGGGTGCCGGGGACCAGGTGCAGACCGCGAAGGCAGGCATCATGGAGATTGCCGATGTGTTCGTCGTCAACAAGAGCGATCTCCCCGGCGCGGACCTGATTGTGCGGGAGATCTGGATGATGCTGCGCGATCGCCGGCAGTTCCGGGAGGACTGGCGCCCGCCCGTGGTCAAGGCGAGCGCGGCGCGCGGCGAGGGATTGGCCGACATCTGGGACGCGGTGACCGCGCATCGGGACCACCTTTTGCGCAACGGCCATTGGGAGGCGCGCCGCAGGCGGCGCCACGAGCGGGAGACGCTTCGTCTGCTGGAGGCGGCCGTGTGCGCGCAGCTGGCGCGCCGAGCCGAACGAGACCCGGCATGGCGCGCGGTCTTATCGGATCACCGCGGGTTGGACCCGTATCAGGCGGCGGAGCGCCTCCTGGCCGGTCTGCCCCGGTTGGATGATGTGACTCCCGAATAAATCTGTGCTATAATCCACGTATTTGAGCCGCGCCGAGGGCTCGGAGGCCCGTTGGTCGCCTCGGGGGCCGGGGCGGGGCAGTGTGCCGGTCGAAGGAGGAATCTCGCCAGATGGCGGTCACCATTGTAAAGACGCCGGAGGAGATCCGCGAGCTGCCCCTGGTGGAGCTGGCGTGGGAGATCCTGCGCACCACCCGGGAGCCGTATTATTTCCGGGACCTCATGAAGGAGATCCAGGAGCTGCGGGGGATGTCGGACGAAGAAGTGATGGACGTCATCGCCCGGCTGTACACCGAGATCAACATCGATGGGCGCTTCGTCTGCATCGGCCGCAACGTCTGGGGATTGAAACGCTGGTACAGCACCGAACGGACCGAAGACCGCGGGCAGTCCGGCAAGCGGTTCGTCCGGGCCAGCGGAGACGCCTTCTCCGACGACGACGACCTGGACGAATACGAGGAAGAGGTCGACGAGGAAGCCTTCGACGAGATGGTGGACGAGGACCTCGACGAGGGCGCCAAGCCGGACGACGAGTTCGACGGCGAGGTCGGCGAGGACGAGGAGGAGTTGCCGTTCGTCGACGAGGAGGAGTCCGAGGAACTGCTCGGCGACGAGCTGGTGGAAGAGGAGTCGGAGGAGACGGACGAAGAGGACGAATACTGAGTCCGTTATCCGCGGCCTGTGCATTCGCGTTCTGGTGAGATTCACCGGAACGCTGTTTTTGTGTGCCATGCTTGCCAGTGGGGGGGACGGCCATGACGAAATACATCTTTGTCACCGGGGGTGTGGTGTCCGGCCTGGGCAAGGGCATCACGGCGGCGTCCCTGGGGCGTTTGCTGAAAGATCGAGGGCTCAACGTGACGATTCAAAAGTTCGATCCGTACATCAATGTCGACCCGGGCACGATGAGCCCATACCAACACGGCGAGGTGTTCGTCACGGAGGACGGCGCCGAGACCGACCTGGACCTGGGGCATTATGAACGGTTCATCGACAGCAATCTGACGGCGGCCAACAACGTCACCAGCGGGAAGATCTATTGGTCGGTGATCTCCAAGGAGCGCCGCGGGGATTACCTGGGCGGGACGGTGCAGGTGATCCCGCACATCACCAACGAGATCAAGGACCGCATTCTCCAGGCCGCCACCCCCGACACGGATGTCGTGATCACCGAGATCGGCGGCACCGTCGGTGACATCGAGAGCCTGCCGTTTTTGGAGGCCATCCGGGAACTCAAGAGCGATGTCGGGCGGGAGAACGTGCTGTACATCCACGTCACCCTGATCCCGTATCTGCGCGCCAGCGGCGAGGTCAAGACGAAGCCGACACAGCACAGCGTCGCGGAGTTGCGCAGCATCGGCATCAGCCCGCACATCATCGTCTGTCGCACCGAGGTCCCGCTGACCATGGAGGTCAAGAAGAAGATCGCCCTCTTCTGCGACACCGACGTCGATTCCGTGATTGAGGCCCGGGACGCGGACGTGCTGTACGAGGTGCCGCTGTTGCTCCGGCAGGAGGGATTCGACGACACGGTCCTGCGCCATCTGGGGCTGGACGCGCCGGAACCGAACTTGACCGAGTGGACGAGCCTCGTGGAACGCATCAAGGGACTGCGCGAATCGGTCACCATCGCCATTGTCGGCAAGTACGTCTCTTTGCCCGACGCGTACGCCAGCGTCATCGCCGCGCTGAACCACGGCGGATATGAGACCGGCGCGAACGTGGACGTGCGCTGGGTGTTGTCGGAGGATGTGACGGAGGACAACGTGGCCGAGCTCCTGTCCGGTGTCGACGGCATCCTCGTCCCCGGCGGGTTTGGGGATCGCGGCATCGAGGGCAAGATCGTCGCGGCCAAGTACGCCCGCGAGCGTGGGATTCCGTTTTTCGGCATCTGCCTCGGCATGCAGGTCGCGGTCATCGAGTTCGCGCGCCACGTGGCGCGGCTGGAGGGGGCGCACAGCAGCGAGATCGATCCCGAAACCCCCCATCCGGTCATCGATCTCATGCCGGACCAGCAGGGGGTCGAGCAGAAGGGCGGGACGATGCGCCTCGGCGCTTATCCGTGCGTCCTGCGAACGGACAGCCTGTCCGCGGCCGCGTACGGGCGGACGGAGGTGCGCGAGCGGCACCGCCACCGGTACGAGTTCAACAACGACTACCGCGACCGGCTCGAGGCGGCGGGCCTGCGCATCGCGGGCACCTCGCCGGACGGGGTGCTGGTGGAGATTGTCGAGGTGCCGGATCACCCCTGGTACGTCGGCGTCCAGTTCCATCCCGAGTTCACCTCGCGGCCGAATCGCGCGCAACCCCTGTTCCGGGAATTTATCCGGGCGGCCCTGGCGCACAAGCGGGGTTGAATCGGCAGGATTTTTCTTTTTTGCGGCGAATCCCTTGTCTGGCACCAGGTGTGATCGGACAGCGGCGGGTCATCGCCCCGGCGTTCGCCGGGGCGGTCCGGCCGGAGGGGGTTCCAGTTTGTCAAAGAAAGTCCTCATCGTCGACGACCAATTCGGCATTCGCGTCCTCCTTCAAGAAGTGCTCCTCCAGGAAGGATACCAGGTGTTCCAAGCGGCAAACGGCCCCGCCGCGCTGGAGATTGTCAGACAGGAAGCACCGGATCTGATCCTTCTCGACATGAAGATCCCCGGTATGGACGGATTGGAAATCCTGCGGAATCTGCGTAAGATGGGGGCATCCACCAAGGTGATCATGATGACCGCCTACGGTGAGCTCGACCTCATCCAGGAAGCCATGGAGATGGGCGCCTTGGCGCATTTCACGAAACCGTTCGACATCGACGAACTCCGCCAGGCGGTCAACGCGCACCTGATGTGACGGAGGGATCAAGATGGAGGCCATCATCCGCGTGCGGATGAGCCAGCACGACGCGCACTACGGCGGGGATCTGGTGGACGGTGCCCGCATGCTGGCTCTCTTCGGGGACGTGGCGACGGAACTGTGCATCCGGTTGGATGGAGATGAGGGCCTGTTCGCCGGGTACGCGTCGGTGGCGTTTCGCGCCCCCGTGTACGCGGGGGATTTCATCGAGGCGCGCGGACGGATCACAAAGGTCGGGAACACGTCGCGGCAGATGGAATTCGCGGCGTACAAGGTGATTGCCGCGAGCCGGGACCCGGCGGATCCGTCCGGGGCCCGGGTGCTCAATCCGCCGGTGTTGGTGTGCGAGGCCACGGGCACGTGCGTGGTGCCGAAGGAGCGCCAACGCACGGCGGGGGGCGACGCATCATGGAAAAGCTGATCATCACCGCTGCGATGGTCGGCGCGGAGACGACGCGGGAGCAACAGCCGAATCTGCCCATCACCCCGGAGGAGATCGCCGAGGCGGCGCAGGCGTGCCGGGAGGCGGGGGCGAGCATCTGCCATCTGCACGTGCGCTGGGACGACGGGACGCCGACGCAGGACCGGGAGCGGTTTCGCGAGACCATCGAGGCCATCCGGAAGCGGTGCGACATCATCATTCAGGTCTCCACCGGCGGCGCGGTCGGGATGACGGCGGAGGAGCGATTGCAACCGGTGGCGTTGCGTCCGGAGATGGCGACCCTGACGTGCGGCACCGTCAACTTCGGGGACGGGGTCTTTCTCAATCCGCCGGGGGACCTGGAGCGGTTCGCGAAGGCGCTGAAGGTCAACGGGGTGCGGCCGGAGTTCGAGATCTTCGAGGCGGGGATGATTGAGAACGCGCTTCGCCTCTGGCGCAAGGGCCTGGTGGAGCCCCCGTTTCACTTTGACTTCGTCCTCGGGGTGCCGGGCGGGATGCCGGCCACGCCCAAGAACCTGCTGTTTTTGAGCGAGCTGTTGCCGCCGGGATCGACCTGGTCGGTGGCGGGCGTCGGTCGACATCAGTTGCCGATGGCCGCACTGGCGGTGGTGCTCGGCGGACATGCCCGGGTCGGATTTGAGGATAATATCCACTATCGCAAAGGGGAGCTCGCCCAGAGCAATGCGCAGCTGGTCGCCCGCGTGGCGCGCATCGCGCGCGAATTGGACCGGCCGGTGGCGACGCCGGAGGAGGCGCGGCGCATGCTTGGGATCCCGCGCCCTTCCGGCGTGGTATGATGGACCCGAAGCGAGCTTCGGGCCAAAGCAATCTCGGGGGAGGCGGACATCCTTGAAGATATTCATCGATACGGCCAACGTCGCGGAGATCCGAAACGCGGCGGAGATGGGCATTCTCAGCGGCGTGACGACGAACCCGTCCCTGGTGGCGAAGGAGGGGCGGGATTTCATCGAGGTCCTGAAGGAGATCACGGCCATCGTCGACGGTCCCATCAGCGCCGAGGTGGTCAGCCTCGACGCGGACGGGATGGTCGAGGAAGGCCTGCGGCTGGCGGACATCCAT
This sequence comes from Alicyclobacillus sp., assembly GCF_023511815.1. Taxonomy (GTDB): domain Bacteria; phylum Bacillota; class Bacilli; order Alicyclobacillales; family Alicyclobacillaceae; genus Alicyclobacillus_H. Next base: position 42,253 of record NZ_JAIMAV010000007.1, on the reverse strand, counting down.
CCGAACATCGTGATCAAGGTCCCGATGACGGCCGAGGGGCTCAAGGCGGTACACCGGTTCGCCAAAAGGGGTGTGCGCACCAACGTCACCCTGGTGTTCAGCGCGAACCAGGCGCTTCTGGCGGCGCGCGCGGGGGCGTCTTTCGTCAGCCCGTTCATCGGCCGCCTGGACGACATCAGCTTCGACGGGCTGACGCTCATCCGGGACATCGCGGAGATCTTCGATCTCCACGCCATCGAGGCGGAGATCATCGCGGCGAGCATCCGGCATCCCATCCACGTCACGGAGGCGGCCAAGGCGGGCGCTCACATCGCGACCTGTCCGTACAACGTAATCGACCGCATGATCAAGCATCCGCTCACCGACCAGGGCATCGAACGGTTCCTGGCGGACTGGAGCACGGTCACGAAGAAGTAACCGGGCGCGAGCCCGTTTCGCGTTGCGGCATCTCACACTATCCCAGAAGTCAGGTGACATCATGGACGCGTACCAGATCATTGAATTCATCCGCACCAGTGAAAAGAAAACGCCGGTGAAGGTGTATCTGAAAGGCGACTTGGACGGCATCGACTTCGGCCCGTCGGCGAAGGTGTTCGCCACGGGGGGCGTCGGCGTGGTGTTCGGTGAATGGAAGGAAATTCAACCGGTGCTCGAGCGGCATGCGGACCGGATTCAGGATGTCGTCGTCGAGAGCGACCGGAGAAACTCGGCCATCCCGCTTCTCGACACGAAAAACCTGCGCGCGCGCATCGAGCCGGGGGCCATCATCCGCGACCAGGTGGAGATCGGGGACAACGCGGTGATCATGATGGGCGCGGTGATCAACATCGGCGCGGTCATCGGCGAGGGCACCATGATAGACATGAACGCGGTGGTCGGCGGGCGCGGGATCATCGGGAAGAACTGTCACATCGGGGCGGGCGCCGTGATCGCCGGCGTCGTCGAACCTCCGTCGGCAAAGCCGGTGGTCATTGAGGACAACGTCCTGGTCGGCGCCAACGCGGTCATCCTGGAGGGCGTGCGGGTCGGACGCGGCTCGGTCGTCGCGGCGGGCGCGGTCGTCATCGAGGACGTGCCGGAGAACGTGGTGGTGGCCGGTGTGCCGGCGCGGGTGATCAAGCAGATGGACGAAGGGACGCGGGCAAAGGTCGAGATCAAGCAGGAGCTGCGCCAGCTGTGACGGACGCGCGGTGGGTGGAGGTCCGGCGGGCGCTGCACCAAATCCCGGAGCCGGGATTTGAAGAGGTCAAGACGCAGCGGTACCTGCTGGACCAGATTGCCCGGATGCCGCAGGACCGGCTGGAGGTCGCCACATGGCGCACCGGGATCCTCGCTCGCGTACGGGGGACCGGGACATCGGGCAAGGGGCCGCGTGTCATCGGGTATCGGGCCGACATGGACGGACTGCCGATTGAGGAGGAGACGTCGTACCCGTTTCGATCCCGCCACCCGGGCTACATGCACGCCTGCGGCCACGACCTGCACATGACCATCGCGTTGGCGGTGCTGGATCACTTCGCGCGAAGGCCGGCGGCGTGCGACGTGGTGGTGGTGTTCCAGCCGGCGGAGGAGGGACCGGGCGGGGCGCGGCCGATGCTCGAGAGCGAGGAATTTCGCCGCTGGCGGCCCGACCTGATGCTGGCGTTGCACATCGCGCCCGAGTACCCGGTCGGCACCATCGCCACCCGGCCCGGCATCCTCTTCGCGAACACGTCCGAGCTGTTCATCGATCTCATCGGCCAAGGGGGCCACGCCGCCTATCCGCACCGGGCCAACGACATGGTGGTGGCCGGCGCGCACCTGGTGACGCAGCTGCAGAGCATCGTCGCGCGCAATGTCGATCCGCTCGACAGCGCCGTCGTCACCATCGGCAGGCTGACGGGCGGCACCAAGCAGAACATCATCGCCGAGCGGGCGCGCCTCGAGGGGACCATCCGCACCCTGTCGCGCGAGTCGATGCGGCGCGTGAAGGCGCGCATCGAGGCGTTGGTGCGCGGAATTGAGGAAGGTTTTGCGTGCCGCGCGGAGATTGACTACGGGGCCAACTACACCCAGGTGTACAATCACGAGGCTTTGACGCGGGAGTTCATGGCCTTCGTGGGCGAGCGGCAGGCGGCCGAGCTGGTGGAGTGCCGCGAGGCGATGACGGGCGAGGACTTCGGCGATTTTCTCGCCGAGATCCCCGGCTTCATGTTTTGGCTGGGTGTCGACGCGCCCTACGGGTTGCACCACGCCAAGCTGGAGCCGAACGAAGACGCCATCGGCGTCGCCGTGCGCGTGGTGACGGAGTACATCACGTGGAAGGCGGCGCAATAACCGCGACGACAGATCCGAACGGGATTCCGCTCGCCTGGCGCCGGGGTGTCCGTCCTCAGGTGAAGTCCCAAGGCCCACCGGTTCGCCCGGTACGGGACAACCGGTGGGTTTTTGTGACGAAGTTCCCTTTCGGAGGCGATCCTCCCCTCGCTCACCCACGCCCCTCCAGCGTGTGAACGAACCGCTCCAGTCGGTCCAAGCCTTCCCTCAGGTCCTCCCGGCTGCACGCGTACGAGATGCGCACATACCCTTCGCCGAAGCGAGAGAAGGCGTCCCCCGGGACGACCGCGACCCGCTGCTCCTCCAACAGCCGCGTCGCGAACTCCAGTGAGGACAGACCGAACCGGCGGATCGACGGGAAGATGTAGAAGGCCCCCTGGGGCCGCGTGACCTCCAGTCCCATGGCGGCGAGGCGGTCGTACACGTAGTCGCGCCGCCACCGGTACTCCTCGCGCATCGGGAGGGCGTCGTCGGCCCCTTGCGTCAGCGCCTCAACCGCCGCGTGCTGGCTGACGGAGGTGGCGCACATGGCGCTGTACTGCAGGACCTTGACCATGTGGCGCGTGATGTTGGCCGGGGCGAACAACAGTCCGATGCGCCAACCGGTCATGGAGTGGGACTTGGAGAGGCCGTTCACGACGATGGTCTTCTCCCGCATGCCGGGGAACTCGGCGATGGAGACGTGCTGCCCGTCGAAGACCAGCTCGCTGTAGATCTCGTCCGAGAGGACGAACAGGTCGCGCGGTCGCAGGAGTTCGGCCAGTTCCCCCAACTCGTCGCGGGTGAGCACACAGCCGGTCGGGTTGGACGGATACGGCAGGATCACGCATCGCGTCCGCGGGGTGAGGTACGGTTCGAGCAGTCGTGCTGTCAGTTTGAAACCGTTACGTGTGGTGTCGGCGAACAGGACCTTGCCGCCGCAGATGCGCGCCACCGGATCGTACCCGGGATAGACGGGCCCGGGCAGAACCACCTCGGCGCCTTCCGTCAGGAGCGTGCGCAGCGCGATGTCAATGGCGTGGCTGGCCCCGACGGTGACCAGCACCTCGTCCTCGGGGTCGTAGTGCAGGTGGTATCGCTCTTCGACGAATCGGGCCGCGGCCCGTCGCAGGGCAGGGATGCCGGCGTTGGGGGTGTAGCTCGTCTGATCCGCCCGGATGGCGGCGATGCCGGCCTCCTTGACGTGATCCGGGGTCGGGAAGTCGGGTTGGCCGATGGTCAGCGAAATGGCGCCGGGGTACTGGCTCACCAGATTGTAAAACCGGCGGATGCCGGAGATCTGAATGTTTTTCACGCGTGGATTCAAAAGGTGCTCCACCTGGGTTCCCACCTTTCTCCTGCCCGTCTCGTTCCGGGGCGGCGGGCGAGGCCAACTCTAGCGTAAGCAATCCGCGGGATGAAGTAAATCCGGCATCGTGCGGCCGGGGCAGGTCAATTGGTATAACGCAATTTCGGCATCGTGCTATACTGAAGAGGACCGTGGCAGGGAATCGACTTTGACGCTGGGGTGGGGATGCGTTTGGATCGGGAACTCGCATTGGAGATCGTCCGCGTCACCGAGATGGCGGCGCTCAGCTGCGCGCGGTGGATGGGACGGGGCAAGAAGAACGAGGCGGACGAGGCGGCCACGTCGGCCATGCGCGCCATGTTTGACACCGTGCAGATGGACGGCACCGTCGTGATCGGCGAGGGTGAGATGGACGAGGCCCCGATGCTGTTCATCGGGGAGCGGCTGGGCACGGGAGCGCCGCCCGCGGTGGACGTCGCGGTCGATCCGCTGGAGGGCACGAACATCCTCGCCAAGGGACTGTGGAACGCGATGGCGGTCGTCGCGGTGGCCCCCAAGGGATCCCTGTTGCACGCCCCGGACATGTACATGGACAAGATCGCCGTCGGGCCCAGGGCCAGGGGGCGGGTGCATCTGGACGCCTCGGTCGAGGAGAACCTGAGGGCGGTTGCGGACGCGCTCGACAAGGACATCTCCGACGTGGTCGCCGTCATCCTCGACCGGCCGCGGCACCGGCAGATCATCGAGCAGGTTCGGGCCGCCGGCGCGCGGATCAAACTGATATCGGACGGTGACGTGGCCGCGGCGCTGAACACCGCCTTCGAGGAGACCGGTGTCGACATTCTGTTTGGCCAGGGAGGGGCTCCGGAGGGCGTGCTCGCGGCCGCCGCGCTCAAGTGCCTGGGCGGTGAACTGCAGGGCCGCCTGATGCCCGAGGATGACGCGCAGTTGGAACGCTGCCGCCAGATGGGCATCGCCGACGTGCGCAAGGTGCTGACGATGGATGACCTGGTCAAGGGAGACGACGCCATCTTCGCCGCCACCGGCGTGACGGATGGCGAACTGTTGCGCGGTGTGCGTTTCATTGGAAAGTCGCGAGCGAAGACGCACTCCATCGTGATGCGCGCCAAGACGGGGACGATTCGCTTCATCGAAGCCGTGCACGACCTGTCGCGCAAGCACCTGCCCGAGGTGACCTCCACTCCGTCATTGGCATAGGATACGATCCGGCGGGTAAACATGTTATAATGGCCAAGGCAAACCGCTCGCGGACGGTTTGGCCCGGCTGGACCGCGCCGCGGGCGGTTCGGGACGGGCCTTGGCGCCGCCCGGGCCGGCGGATCGGCCCGGGCCGCGCTCACGGGAGCGGGGCATAGAAGAATGTGGGGGACGCCTATTGGACATCCGTGAATTGGAGTCGAAGAAACTCACGGAGCTTTACAAATACGCCCGTGAGTTCCAGATCCCGTCCTACGGGACGATGAAAAAACGCGAGCTGATCTTCGCCATTCTCAAAGCGCAGGCCGAGCGCGACGGACTCATGTTTGCTGAAGGCGTTCTTGAAATCATGCCCGATGGTTACGGATTCCTCAGACCGGTCGGTTATCTGCCGAGCGCGGAGGACATCTACGTGGCGGCGTCCCAGATACGAAGATTCGACCTTCGGACCGGCGACCTGGTCTCCGGCAAGGTCAGGCCGCCAAAGGAGAACGAACGGTACTTCGGATTGCTGCACGTTGAGGCCGTCAACGGCGTCAGCCCCGAGGAAGCCGCGGAACGCCTGCATTTCCCAGCACTCACTCCATTGTTTCCTCAACAGCACATCGTTCTTGAGACGACTCCTGAAAAAATCGCAACCCGCCTGATTGACCTGTTCGCCCCCATCGGGTTCGGGCAGCGCGGCCTGATTGTGGCGCCGCCGAAGGCTGGCAAGACCGTGTTGCTGAAGGAGATCGCCCACAGCATTGCGACCAATTACCCGGAAGCCACGCTGATGGTGCTGTTGATTGACGAACGTCCGGAAGAGGTGACGGACATGCAGCGGTCGGTCCGCGGCGAGGTCATCGCCTCCACGTTCGACGAGGTGCCGGAGAACCACATCAAGGTCGCCGAGCTGGTGCTGGAACGGGCGTTGCGGTTGGTCGAACACAAGCGAAACGTCGTCATCCTGCTCGACAGCATCACGCGCCTGGCGCGCGCCTACAACCTGGTCGTGCCGCCGAGCGGGCGGACGTTGTCCGGCGGGATCGATCCCGCTGCGTTCCACCGCCCGAAACGATTCTTCGGGGCGGCCCGCAAGGTGGAGGAGGGCGGGAGCCTGACCATCCTGGCGACGGCCCTGATTGACACCGGATCGCGCATGGACGACGTGATTTACGAAGAATTTAAGGGCACGGGCAACCTGGAACTGCACCTCGACCGGCGGCTTGCCGAGAAGCGTGTGTTTCCGGCGCTCGACATCCGCCGCTCGGGAACGCGCCGCGAGGAGCTTCTGCTTCCGCGTGAAACCCTTGAAAAGGTGTGGGCCATCCGCAAGTCGATGGGGGACAACCAGGACTTCACCGAGTTGTTCATCCGCAAATTCAAGCACTACAAGACGAACCAGGAGTTCCTCGACAGCCTGGAGTTGCACAAGGAGAAGAAGGCGTAAGTTTGAACACCGACATTCAACCTCTCTTGGTCTTCGCGGATCACCGGGGACAGGTCATGAACCATCCGCATCTTCTGCCGGCCGGCCGGACCGGCGCCTACCTCACCGACATTCGTCCGCAGGAGTGGATTCCGCTGCCGGACGGCGCGAGTTTGGTGTGGCTGCCGGGCACGCGCGCGGTGGGCGTCCATCCCGAAACGGGCGAGATCACCGATGCCGGGCCGCAGGCGTACGCGGTCGGCGCCCTGTTGCCGCAGGGCTTCACCCGGCTGTTGCTCCCGGGGTACGTCAAGCGCCCCGGCGCGGAACCGCTGCCGCTGTTCGGATACACGGCGGTCGGGTGGTACGAGGACCGGTTCTATGTGGCGGCCGACGCCACGGACGACCCGGCCCTGTGGGACCCCTCCGCCGTCCCGGAGGCGGATGTGGAGCAGGCGGTGCGGGAGACGCTCCGGGCGCACCCGGACAACCGGCTGTTCGAACACCTGTCGCACTGCGCCCTGACCTACGGCTGCATGACGGCGAAGAACACGTTCCTCGGCCGCCAGGAGGCCGCGTTGCCCGTGTCCTCGGCCTGCAACGCCGGATGCGTGGGTTGCATCTCGGAGCAGCCGGAGGATGCGCCCTTTCCTTCACCACAGGTGCGGCTCGACTTTCGGCCGAGCGTCGACGAGCTGGTGGACGTCATGTTGACGCACATTCGCCGAAATCCCCGCGGCATTGTCAGCTTTGGCCAGGGCTGCGAGGGGGAGCCGTCCACCCGCTGGATGGACATGGTCCGCGCCATCCGCGCCGTCCGGGAACGGACGGCCGACGGATATATCAACGTCAACACCAACGGGGGGCTCACCAAGCCTCTGCAGGCGGTGGTGGACGCCGGCCTCGATCTGATGCGCGTGAGCATCATCAGCGCGCTGGAGGACCACTACAATGCGTACTACCGGCCTCGCGGGTACACGCTGAAGGATGTCGCCGCGACCCTGCGGTACGCGGCGGACCAGGGGGTGTACACGTCCATCAACTACCTGGTCTTTCCGGGGGTCACCGACCGCGAGGAAGAAATCGAGGCGATGGTCGATTTCCTGCGCAGGACGGGCGTGCGCCTGGTGCAGATGCGGAACCTCAACATTGATCCGGAGTATTACCTGGAGCGCATCCCGCCGCAGCGGGGGGAGCTGTACGGGATGCGCACCGTGATGGACATCTTCCGGGAGGAGATCCCGGGCATTGAGATCGGCTCGTACTCTCACGTGCCACCCGAGAACTGGAAGCGCCGGGCGTGACGGCGGCCCAAGGCCCGCCGCCGCACTCGGCGCTCGGTTTGTCGCGGGTCTCGCGGAATCCAAACCGGTTTTCGGGACACCGCCCGGCTTGCGGTATGCTGCGTGTGGTGTGTGGCGGGCGTGGGGCCCGCGGGAGCGGATCCGTGGCACGCGGGCCGACGGCGGGCGAACCGGTCAGATGTCCGCGGGGGCCTGCGTCACCAACCAATCGGGCCATTCCACGTACTGCGGCTGGGTATCGGCGAAGGCGGCCTGTGTCCCGAGAAACAGGGTGACGAGCGCGACGAGAGTGGACAGCATCTTTTTCATCGAGAACCCCTCCCCATGGATGGTGATTTGGATTACAATGTCATTCTAGGTCCGGGTTCCGGAATCGGCAATGATTTCTAGTCAAAAATCTATCATCTTTGCAAACTGAGGAGGCGAATGATGGCATGGCGAGACGCCCGATGGGATCGGTGGCCCTCATCGCCTTTTTGGTGTTGGTCTGGGGGACGACCTGGCCGGTGTATAAGCTGGCTCTGCACGACACACCGCCCATCCTGTTCGCCGGGATGCGGACGCTGTTGGGCGGGCTCCTCCTGGTGGTGGCGATGCTGCCGCGTTGGCGGCTGATCCGGTGGCGCGAATGCTGGCGGATGTACGCCATCTCCTGCGTGTTCAACGTGATCCTGTTTTTCGGCCTGCAGACGGTGGGCCTGACCTATCTGCCCGAAGGGCTGTTCTCCGTGCTCGTGTACCTGGAGCCGGTGCTGGTCGGTCTGTTGGCGTGGTTATGGCTGCACGAGGCGATTTCGGCCGGGAAGATGATCGGCCTTATGCTGGGCTTCCTCGGGGTGGCGGCCGCCAGTGCCGGGAACCTGCGGGCGGGCGCGTCCGGGTTGGGCATCCTGTTGGCCATCGTCACCGCGGCCGGATGGGCGGTGGGCACCGTGTACCTCAAGCGCATCGAGGGCAGGGTGGATCTGCTCTGGTTGGTCGCCATCCAGTTCACGCTCGGAGGCCTGTTCCTGACAGGGACCGGGCTTCTCACGGAGCGCTGGACGGACATTCACTGGACGCCGGCCTATTGGGCGGGCCTGCTGTACGGTTCGGTGTTCGGGGTCTCGCTGTCGTGGATCGTCTGGTTCCGCTTGGTCCAGTCGGGCGAGGCGAGCCGCGTGGTGGCCATCACCTTCCTGGTGCCGCTCATCGCGGTCACCTGCGGGGTGGTGTTTTTGCACGAGCCGTTCAATCCGTCGCTCGTCGCGGGGCTGTTGCTGATCATCTGCAGCATCTGGCTGGTCAATCGCCGGCCGGCACCGAAGCGGCCGGGCCCGCGCGGGCTGCGCATGCACACCCCGTAGTCGCCGTATGCAGATTGTGGGATTTGTCGATCCCGCTGTGACAGACGGCGGATTCTGTGATATACTGAACGACAGTGTCGAAACAGGGTGCACAGCACCGACGCAAAGCGAGGTGAACCACATGAAGACCGCGATTCATCCGGAGTACCATGTGACAACCGTCACCTGCGCCTGCGGAGAAACGTTTGAAACCGGTTCGACCAAGGCGAATCTGCGCGTTGAAATCTGCTCCAAGTGCCATCCGTTCTTCACCGGCAAGCAGAAGCTGGTGGACGCCGGTGGGCGTGTGGAGAAGTTCAACAAGAAGTACGGTCTCAAACCGGCTCAAGAGTGATCCAAAGACGCAGCACCGCGTCCGCCCAAGGGGCGGGCGCGGTTTTTTTATCTCTCGGGCCTCTCGGGCCTCTCGGGCCGCGCGGGCATCCGGCCGCGCGGGGGGTCCGATGCCCGCCGGGCGGAGGACACCGCCCCCGCCGATGGGGCCGGGACCCGCCTGTGCGCGCCGAGATTTGGCACATACCCCTGCGGACGTTGGTGAACCTACCTTCAGGAGGTGGACCCATGCGGACGCGAACGGGGTGGCTGGGTGCGCTGGCCGTGTTGGGTGTGCTCAGTCTGGCGGGGTGCCGCGAGCATCCGCCGTTGCAGATGAACCAGGCCGGCGGCAGCGTCGAGCAGCAGTTCGACCGCCGGGAGGTGGATGTCGACGGAGACGGGGATCGGGCGAAACTGTCGGGGTACAACGACACGAACAATCCGCAGCCGGACCCGCGCAGCGTCTCGCCCGCCCACGGCGCCGGGACCACGTTGACGCACGGGCGATACGCCGGCAACGCCGAGGCGGATCGGGTGGCCCAACTGGCTCTCAACATTCCGCACGTCCGGTCCGCGGCCGCGGTGGCCGCCGGGCGCGTGATCCTGATTGGCGTGGATCTCGCGCGGGCCGCCGCGATGGCCGAGGGCGGCGGGCCGGATTTCAACCACATCCAGCGGGAGATCCGCCGGCGTGTGCTGACGCAGGCGCCCGAGTTTCGTTATGTTTACGTGACGCGCGATCCGGCGCAGGTGCGGGAGATCAACCGGATCGCCGACGGGCTGAGAAGCGGGCAGCCGCTCTCCGCGTACCGGGATCGGATGGCGGCGTTGATGCGCCAGATGCAGCCCGTGCCATGGAGCTGACAAACCGCGCCCCTGTCGGTGTATACTGGGGTGACAGGGGCGTGCGTACACATGTTGGATTCCATGTTCGATAAACTCGATGCGATAGAGGCGCGCCACCGGCAGTTGGAGGCCTTGCTCTGCGAGCCGGAGGTCGTGCAGGACCCGGACAAACTGAGGGTCTACAGCAAGGAACAGGCGGACATCCAGGAGACCGTTGAAACCTACCGGGCGTACAAACGGGTTCGGCAGCAGTTGCAGGACGCGAAGGACATGTTGCAGGAGCGGCTGGACGACGAGATGCGGGAGTTGGTGAGAAGCGAGATCGAAGAGCGGACCCGCGAGCTCGCCGAGTTGCAGCAGCGCCTGCAGGTGCTCCTGTTGCCCAAGGACCCCAACGACGACAAGAACGTCTTCCTCGAGGTGCGCGCGGCGGCGGGCGGAGAGGAGGCGGCGCTGTTCGCGGCCGACCTGGTCCGCATGTACACGAGGTTCGCCGAGCGCCACGGGTGGAAAGTCGAGCTGATGGACGCGAACTACACGGACATCGGCGGTTTCCGCCAGGCGGTCCTGTCCATCGTGGGGCGCGGCGCGTACAGCCAGCTCAAGTTTGAGAGCGGGACGCACCGCGTGCAACGGGTCCCCGTTACGGAATCGGGCGGTCGGATTCACACCTCCACCGCGACGGTGGCGGTGCTCCCCGAGGTGGAGGACGTGCAGGTGGCGATCCACGAGAAGGACCTGCGCATTGACACGTTCTGCTCGACCGGCCCGGGTGGTCAGAGCGTGAACACCACCCAGTCGGCGGTGCGCATCACCCACCTGCCGACGGGCATCGTGGTTTCGTGCCAGGACGAGAAGTCGCAGCTGAAAAACCGCGAGAAGGCCATGAAGGTCCTGCGCGCGCGCCTGTACGAGAAGTATCAGCAGGAGCAGCAGGCCGAGCTGGCCGCCAATCGGCGCAGCCAGGTGGGAACGGGCGACCGCAGCGAGCGCATTCGCACATACAACTTTCCGCAGAGCCGGGTGACGGATCACCGGATTGGCCTGACGCTGCATCGATTGGAGGCGGTGCTCGACGGGGACCTGGATGAGATCATCCAGGCCCTGATTGTGGCCGAGCGCGCGCAGATGCTGGAGGCATCCCAGGCATGACCGATCCGCGGACGTACGGGGACGCCCTGCGCTGGGCGTCCTCCTTTTTGCTCGCTCATGCCGAGACGCTCTCCTGGCACCGCCTCCCGGAGGACGAACGGCGCGCCGCGGCCAGGGCGGAGGCGGAGACACTGGTGCGCTGGGTGAGCGGCCGGACGCGGCTCGGGCTGTTGACCGGGCTCGCGGACCCGCTGCCAAAGGACGTGCGCGAGGCGCTGCGGGAGGCGGCGGGCCGGCGGATCGCCGGGGAGCCGTTGCAGTACATCACGGGGGAGGCGCCGTTTTACGGACGCCTCTTCGCCGTGAGACCGGGATGCCTCATCCCGCGGCCGGAGACGGAGCGTTTGGTGGAGGTATGCCTGTCGTGGGGTCAATCCCAGGGCGGCTTCGGAACCGTGTGCGACGTGGGGACGGGCAGCGGCGCCATCGCGATCACGCTGGCGCTGGAACGCCCGGATGCGGACGTGTGGGCGGTGGACGTCTCGGACGATGCGCTCGCCATCGCCCGCGAGAACGCCCGCCGCCACGGCGCGCGCGTGCGGTTCGTGCGGGCGGACGCGCTGACCTGGTTGCGGGACGAGGCGCCCCGGTTGCAGGTTATCATCGCCAATCCACCCTACATCCCGAGCGAGGACATCGACCGATTGGCCCCGGAGGTGCGGACGTGGGAACCTCGACTCGCGCTCGACGGGGGTCCGGACGGCCTGGGGTTTTACGGGGCGCTCGCCGCACTGGGCCCCGTTGCGTTTCGGACGGATGGGCCCAATGCCATCTTTCTCGAGGTCGGCCAGGGGCAGGCGGAGGCGGTGATGGGGCTATTCACCGGGGAGACCGGATGGCGTGATTGGAGTTTTCGGGTGGAGGAGGATCTGCGCGGGGTGCCGCGCGTGGTGTGGGGCGAGCGGGTGAAGCCTGAATGACCCCGATGGGACCGCCGGGCAAGCCGAGCCGGGCACGGTGCCGGCGGGCCTGCGGTGGATGCCCCGAGGCATGAGCCTGGCCGCCCGCCGAAGACGCGGCCGCGAGGTTTACGCGAGGTTTAATTCTATCGATCCCGGGCCACACTGTTGCTAGTCATGCTAGAGCACCCGCGGGGTGCGCGGCAGGGAGGGGCAACCGGTGGTTAAGCGGATGTTGGGATTTCTCGCGGTGGCGGCGGTGGTCGTGTGTGTCGGGCGGGGGGTGTTGGACGAGCGGGTCTCCCCCACGGCGGCCCCCGGATCCGCGGCGGTGACCGCCGCCGATGTGGTCGGGCAGACGCTGTACAACCCGGCGGAGCCGCACGCGGCGCCCATCCCGGAGGACGCGCTGCGCCTGCGCATCATCGCGAACAGCGACAGTCCGCAGGACCAGGCTTTGAAGCTGGAGGTTCGGGACGCCGTCGTCGTACAGGTGGCGCGGTTGGTCGCCGGATCCAAGGACGCGGCGGAGGCGCGCAACCGAGTGATGGCGGCGCTGCCCGAGATTGAACGGACGGCGCGGACCGTAACGCAGGATCATGGGTACACGTACCCGGTGAAGGCGGATGTCGGGGTGGTGCCGTTTCCGACCAAGCTGTACGGAAATCAGGTGTACCCGGCGGGCGATTACGAGGCGCTTCGCATCACGCTCGGCGCGGGGCAGGGACAGAACTGGTGGTGCGTCCTGTTTCCGCCGCTGTGCTTCGTCGACATCGCGGACGGGGACGCGGTTCCCAACACCGGGGCGTTTCCGGACCTGCCCCCGATTGAGGTGATTGACATGCCGACGATGGATGGCGGAACGGCCAAGGTGCAGGTGCGGATGGCCTCCCTCGATTACGGCGAGGAGTTGTGGCGCTGGGTGAACGACCGGATTCACGGGGTGAGCGAAGGATGAAGTGGTGGCGCGTGGAAGGCGCCGATGCGAACACGCTGCGGCGCGCGTTGGCGGAGGCGGGGGCCGTCCTGCGGGACGGCGGCCTCGTCGCGTTCCCGACGGAGACGGTGTACGGACTCGGCGCCAACGCCTGGTCGGAGGCAGCGGCGCGGCGGGTCTTCGCGGCCAAGGGACGGCCGGCGGACAACCCGCTCATCGTCCACATCGCGGACCGGGCGGAACTGGCGGGTGTGATTGACCATCCGCAGGCCCTGTCCGATGCCGTGCGGCGGGCGATGGACGTTTTCTGGCCGGGGCCCCTGACGCTGATCCTGCCCGCCGGCGGGCGCATCGCGCCGGCGGTGCGGCCGGGGATGGAGACCGTCGGGGTGAGGATGCCGGCGCATCCGGTGGCTCAGGCGCTCATCCGGGCGGCGGGGTGTCCCGTGGCGGCCCCCAGCGCCAACCGTTCAGGCCGTCCGAGTCCCACGTCCGCCGAGGACGTGGCGGAGGATTTGTCCGGGCGGATTGATGGCCTGGTCGACGGAGGACCGTGCGGCATCGGCGTGGAGTCGACGGTGGCCTGGATCGGCGAGGATGGGGTGGTGGTGTACCGGCCGGGCGGGGTGACGCCGGAACAGTTGGCCAAGGTCACCGGCCTTCCGGTCCGTCTTGCGCCCGGCGTGGCGGGCGCCGAAGGGGTGGATGCCATCGGCGCATCCGGAGCCGATGCATCCGGTGAGTCCGGTGAGGCTGGCGCTAACGCCGGACGGGAGCGCGACGCGAGGGCCGGGACGGGCGGCATCCAGGGGCGGCCCGGGGCGCACGCGGGGGATGGGGAGGAGGTGTCCGGCCCCATCCGGTCGCCGGGCATGAAGTACCGCCACTACGCGCCGCGCGCGCCGGTTCACGTGTGGTGGGGCGACGCGGGTCGGGTCCGCGAGGCGATGGCCGACTTCGCGGTGGCGGCGCGCGCGGGCGCCCATCGAACGATGGCCGGGGCGGAGGATGCGAAGTCCGCATCGGCGAAGGGACAGCCCGCGGGCGCGGCGCAAACGGAGCGGGGGTCGGCGCCCGGTTCCGAAGTTGCGGGGGAGATGCGGATCGCCCTCATCGCCAGGCCGCAGACGGTGCCCCGGGGATGGGACCCGGCCTGGGTATGGGTGCCGGCGGCCCCCGAATCGGTGCTGGACGACGGCGATTACGCCCAGGCGCTGAGCCGCCATCTGTACCGGTTGCTGCGCGCGTTCGACCGCCAGGGGGCGGACGTGATTCTCGTCGAAGGGGTGCGACCCGAGGGATTGGGCCTCGCGGTGATGAACCGGCTGGCGAAGGCCGCGGAGGGGCGTGTGCGGCGGGTGTGAACGGACCCGGATGGGTCCGTCTTCTGTTTCATGGGGTGTTGAGATCGGCCGAGGTCAGTCGCCAGATGGGCGCCGTGAACAGCCACAGCGCCGACAGCGTGACGCCGATGGCGGCCACCAGCATGGCGGCGCGCAGGCCGAGGCCGGCCGCGATGTAGCCGCCGACGACCGCGCCCACGGACGAAAGGATGTTCTCGAGCAGGTTGCAGACCGAATTGACCCGGCCCAGCGCATCATCGCGGGCGGTCCACTGGCGCAGGCTGGTCTCCAGCGTCTCGGCCATCACGCCGCAGCCATCCCCGAGCACCTGCGCACCGATGAGAAACAGGGCGGCCATCCAGACCGGTCCGTGGGCGAGCGGCTGGAGGAGGTTGAACAGCCCGAACCCGACGCGGGAGAGGATCAACCACCGGCCGAAGCCGTGGCGTTCACCGAGCCGCCGAACCACGGCCGCGCCGAGCATCGCCCCGAGTCCGCCAAAGCACACCGTCAACCCGAATATCCCGGGACTCAGCTCAAGGACCCGCATGGCGAACAGCACGTCCATGGAGTACAGGATCCCCTGAAACAGGCCGGACATGGCGATGGTCACGGCCAGCGCGCGCAGGATGGGATCGTGGAAGACCAGCCTAAGACCGTCTCGGATCTCCTCGGCCATGGCGCGGGTGTCCCATCGGGCCGTGGGGACGGTTGCTCCGTCGCCGGGCGGGGAAGCCGGGCCGTTCGTGCGCAGCGGCGAGTCGATTTCGGTCCCTTTCGACGCGCCCGGGCGGTCCCCGATGTCCCTCGAGGATGCCCCGTGCCGCTCGGCGCGGCGAATCCACAGCACCGACAGGGCGGAGACCAGGTACGAGAGGGCATCCAGGAAGACGGCGAACGGCATCGACACGGTCTGTATCAACACGCCCGCCAGGCCGGGCCCCGTCATCTCGGCGAACGACCGGGTCAGATTCAGCTTGGCGTTGGCGTCGAGGACCATGCCACGGCCGACCAGGCGCGGCAGATAGGATTGGCAGGCGGTGTTGAACACGAGCGACAGGATGTCGACCAGCGGCTTGACGACGAACAGAAGCCACAGCGAGAGGTGGCCCCACAGGGCCGTCAGCGGAATGGACATGAGGATGACAAATCGCAAAAGGTCGGTCGCGATGAGAAACGGGCGCCGCGGCAGACGGTCCAACAGCAAGCCGGTGATCAGACCGAGGAGGGTCACGGGCAGGGTCCCGACGACCTCCAACCAGCCCATGGCCACCGGGCTCGCATCGAGGATGAGGACCGCTCCGAGCGGAAGCCCCTCGCGCGTCAGCCTCGATCCGATCTGGGACAGCGCCTGCCCGCCCCACAGCTTGAGAAAGTCCCGGTTGTACAGGACGCTGCCCGCCTCGGGGGTTGCCGTATCGGTGAGGGAAGGTTCCATAGCCTCAATCTACCACACGAAACGTCACGGCGCGACGGTGTTGTCGGGCCACCGCAGCGCCACCGACACCTGGTTTCGGCGCACGTAGCCGGTCTGGCCGTCGGGGGTGACGACCTTGAGCCACTCGTCCTCCATCCCGGTCACCAACACACTCCCCTTCGCATCGAGCCAACGGATGGCGTACGGCCCGGGCGCGGGCCGACTGTAGACCAGCGTGCCGCTTTTGGCGGTGGCGAAATAGGCCGGCGTGTGCCACAGCGGGCGCCTGAGCACCTCCTCCAGCGCGTCGGCGAGGGCCCGTTGGCCGGCGGCGTTCGGGTGGATGTCCCCCTCCGCGACGCGGATGAGAAGGGTCTGGTGGCCGTCCATCACCGCGTGCGCATCCACCACGGGGATGGCGTTTTGCGCAGCGGTGGCGGCAATCACCTGATTGGCCGCCGAAACGGCGGACTCGGCCGCAGTGTGCAGGGATGACGCGGCGGGGTAGGGGTTGTACAGATTGAACAGGACGATGGGCGCCGCGGTTTGCTTCCTGACGGCCGCCAGGATGAGCGGCAGGTTTTTGCCCAGTTGCGAGATGGCCGCCTGCACCCGGGCCGGGTCGACGCGAACCGCACCGCCCGTCTGCGCCGCTGTGCGTTCGGGGGCGGCCCGCAGAAGGTCGTTGCTGCCGATCTCGATGGTCACCACATTCGCCTGCCGAAGCGCATGTGCAAATGGCGCCGTCCCCAGGGCGCCGAGGAGATCGGAGGAGGTCCAGCCGGGGACGGCGAGATCGACCGCCCGGGCTTGGTTGTCGCGGGCCACGAGCAGCGGATAGGCGGCGGGGGCCGGACGCAACTCGGACAGCGACCGCGCGGTGACGGGCGCGACGGCGCCGGGCAGGCCATAGCCGAACGGGATGGAATCCCCCAATGCCACCAGGCGCTGGCCGGGCAAAAGCGCTCCGGAGGGACGGCGGGTGTCCGCGGCGGCGGGGGCCGCGGGAATGGTCAACAGGGTCACCAACAGGGCGAGCGCGCACAGGGCGCCGACCCACCGACGGTCTCGACCGGATGCCACCGGATCGCCCCCTCTTTCACAGACAGGTTCGTCTGCCCTCATGGTACCGGCCCGCCCTCGGCTCGGCAAGCGTTCCCCGCGTGCCGCCCGGGTCTTCGACACGGCGGAGGGTCACGGCGGGCCCGTGGCGGATGGCGTGGCCATCATGTCCCGGCGGACAGGCGCATAGATTCAGGGAGGGACGGAAGGGGGAGGCGGGTGGAAGACCACATCCACGACCTGATGGAGATCCTCATGATGGCGCTGGCACTCGGGATGGACGCCTTCTCACTGTCCATCGGGCTCGGCCTGCACGGAATCAGGAGGCAGACGGCGCTGCGCATGGCGGGCGTGATTGGCCTGTTTCACGCGGTCATGACCCTCACCGGCCTGTACCTGGGACTGGCGATGCAGGAGGTCCTCGGCGCGGTGGCGCACTGGTTCGGCGCGTTCCTGCTGTGCGGGCTCGGGGTGCACATGCTCTACACCTGCCTGTTCGCGCCCGAGCAGGTGGTCATGTCCGGGACCGGAGGACTCGCGCTCATCGCGTTTTCGGCGAGCGTGTCCATCGACGCCTTGTCCGTCGGGTTCAGTCTGGGGTTGCGCAGCACCGCGTACGGATTGGTATCGGCCGCCGCGTTCGGGCTGGCGGGCGGTGCGCTGTGTCTGGCCGGGCTGTACATCGGCCGCAAGGCGGGCGTGCGGATTGGTCGCATCGGGGAGCTGGCCGGCGCGATGATCCTGGTGATGTACGGCATCCACCTGTTGGCCGGGTGATGGGAGGCGGTTTGAGCGGGGGACGGGGCCCGGACACCGGGGACTCGGCCCTCGAAATGTTTTGTATCTGAAAAATATCAATATTCTGCCCGAGGACTTGCGTGCATACACTGGAATCGCCACAGAGGCGGATCCGCATCGGGACTCCGATGGGGCCGAGGAGGGGAGGAGTCGAATGCTGCACCTGGTGGTGTGCATCAAACAGGTGCCGGACAGCCGCGAGATCCGCATCGATCCGAAAACCAACACACTCATCCGGCAAGGGGTGCCGGCCATCGTCAACTACTACGATCTGCACGGACTCGAGGAGGCGCTTCGCATCAAGGATCGGTTCGGGGCGCGCGTCACGGTGGTGACGATGGGGCCGCCGTCCGCGGACAAGGCGCTCAAACAGTGCATCTCGATGGGGGCGGACGAGGGGGTGTTGGTCAGCGATCGGGCGTTCGCGGGCGCGGACACGCTGGCCACGTCGTATGTGGTGGCCATGACCATCCGCAAGGCGGAGGAGCTGTGGGGGCCGGTCGACATCGTGTTCTGCGGCAAGCAGACGCTCGACGGCGACACGGGGCAGGTCGGGCCGGGCGTGGCGTGCCGTCTGGACCTCGAGCAGCTGACCTACGTGGAGAAGGTCGAGTCCCTCAACCTGGAGCGCCGGGAGATCATCGTGCACCGGCATCTGGAGGACGGGGTGGAACGGGTGCGGGCGAGGTTGCCGGTGCTCATCACCGCGCTGGCGGAACTGAACGAACCGCGCCGGGCCAGTCTGCCCGGGGTTCTGCGTGCGGCGCGGTACCGGCCCATCGTGTGGACGACCAACGATTTTCCGGATCTCGACCGCAGCAAGATCGGGCTGCGTGGTTCGCCGACCATCGTCTCCAAGACGTGGGTGCCTGAACCGCGCGCCATCACGACCGAGTACATCTCGGGGGACACCCTGCAGGCGGCGGCCGAGGCGTTGGTGGACCGGCTGTTCGAGAGCCCGTTGGCCGAGAAACTGGGTTGGGTGCAGGGGGTGCGGTCATGAGTGCCGACAGCGTGAAGAAAGAACCCGCCAAGCGGCGCAAACCGATGGTCGGCCTGCAGCCGGAAGGGGACGTGGATTGGTCCGCGTACCGCGGCGTGCTGGTGGTGGTGGAGCAGCGGGCCGGGGCCGCCAAACCGGTGTCGTGGCAGCTGCTCGGCGAGGGCCGGCGGCTGGCCGACAAACTCAACGCTCCGCTGATGGCGCTCGTCATGGGGCATGACGTGGAGCATTTGGCGCGCGAAGCCATCTGGCACGGCGCCGACCGGGTGTACCTGTGCGATTCTCCCGAGCTCCGCGATTACCGCACGCGGCCCTACAGCCGCGTGTGTCTGCATGTCATCCGGACGTTCAAGCCGGAGATCGTCCTGATGGGCGCGACCTACACCGGGCGCGATCTCGCCGGGGCCATCGCCACCCACCTGCCGACGGGGCTGACGGCCGACT
This sequence comes from Alicyclobacillus sp., assembly GCF_023511815.1. Classification (GTDB taxonomy): domain Bacteria; phylum Bacillota; class Bacilli; order Alicyclobacillales; family Alicyclobacillaceae; genus Alicyclobacillus_H. The sequence goes on along the minus strand of NZ_JAIMAV010000007.1, from coordinate 23,154 downwards.
CGACCATGCTCGACGTGGACGAGGATCGCCTGTTGTTGGCGAGCCGGCCGGCGTTTTCCGAGAAGATGCTCGCGACCATCCTGTGCAAACAGTTCAAGCCGCAGATGGCCACCGCGCGCGCCGGCGTCTTCGAGGCCCTGCCCCGGGACCCCTCGCGCAGCGGCGAGATCGTCGTGGTGCCGCCGCAGATCCCGCCGGAGGACATCGCGACCGAGGTGCTGGAGTTCATCGCGGCCAACGATCGCGTCAACCTGGCGGAGGCGGAGGTGATTGTCGCGGGCGGGCGGGGCCTCGGCGGGCCGGCGGCCTTCTCCCTGCTTCAGGAGCTGGCCGACGAGCTGGGTGGGGTGGTCGGCGCATCGCGCGCGGCCGTGGATCTCGGTTGGATTGATCACCGCCACCAGGTCGGCCAGACCGGCACCACGGTGCGGCCGAAGCTGTATTTCGCCATCGGGATCTCCGGGGCGGTTCAACACGTGGTCGGGATGCAAAACGCCGAATGCATCATCGCCATCAACAAAGACCCCGCGGCGCCCATCTTTCAGATTGCGCACTACGGCGTCGTCGGAGACCTGTTTCAGATTGTCCCGGCTATCACGGCGGCGGTTCGCGCGAGGAAGGCGGCGGGCGCAGCCGCGGGCCTGCAAAACGGGGGGCGGGACGCCGGTGGCCAGGGGTTGCCGCTGACGGCCACCGGTGCCGGACCCGGGCCGGGCCGCTCCATCACCGGCGGCGAGTGAGGAGGGATGGGACGTGGCGGATGAACGGTTTGACGCCATCGTCGTCGGCGCGGGGCCGGCCGGTACGGCGGCCGCCTACACGATGGCCAGGGCGGGGTTGAAGGTCGCGCTGATTGAGCGCGGCGAGTTCCCCGGTGCGAAAAACATCTTCGGTGGCGTATTATACCGCAAGCAGCTGGAGGACCTGATCCCCGGGTGGTGGAAGGAGGCGCCGCTGGAGCGCAAGATTGTCGAACAGCGCCTGTGGGTCCTGGCGGAGGACAGCGCGGTGACCTTCGGGCATCGCAACCAACGCTATGAGGATCCGCCGAATTGCTGGACGGGACTGCGGGTGAAATTCGACCCGTGGTTCGCCGGCAAGGCGGAACAGGCGGGCGCGGTGCCCATCTACGAGACGGTCGTCACCGGCCTGTTGCGGGCGGGCGAACGGGTGCGCGGGGTGATCACGGATCGCGACGACGGCGAGCTCGAGGCGAACGTCACCATCATCGCCGACGGCGTGAACTCGCTGCTCGGGAAACAGCTCATGGTGCACCGCGAATGGCGTCCGGACGAGGTGTCGCTGGCCGTCAAGGAGATCATCCAACTGCCCAGGCAGACCATCCAGGACCGATTCAACCTGGAGGGCGACGAGGGATGCACGATTGAGATCATCGGGAACACCTGCGGGATGGCGGGACTCGGGTTTCTGTACACCAACACGGACACCCTCTCCATCGGGGTGGGGGTGATGGTCAGCGACCTCAAAAAGAAGCGGATCAAACCGTACGAGGTCCTCGACGCCCTGAAGCGGCACCCGATGATCGCGCGCCTCATTCAGGGCGGGGAGGTCAAGGAGTACTCCGGCCACCTCATTCCGGAGGGCGGATTCAACTCCATTCCGGCCCTTTGCGGGGACGGCTGGATGATCTGCGGGGATGCCGCCCAGCTGGTCAACGCGGTGCATCGGGAGGGGACGAATCTCGCCATCACCTCCGGCCGCCTGGCCGGCGAGGCCGCCATCCAGGCGCATCAGGTGGGTGATTTCTCGGCGCGCACCCTGGCGGCGTACGACGACGCCATCCGCGCCTCGTTCATCTACAAGGACCTGAAGAAGTACCGTCATGTGCACAGTCTGTTGGCAAACGAGGACACACAGCAGCTGTTCGACGCGTTGCCCCGGGCGCTCAACGAGGCGGCCTACGAGATGCTGTTGGTCGACGGCGTGCCGAAGCGCGACAAGCAGCGCAAGGCGATCCGGCGCCTGAAGGAGGCGGCGGGCGGCGCATACATGGACCTGATCCGCCTCGGGTTGAAAGGGTGGAGGGCGATGAACGGATGAGCGCGAGCATCGAGGAGCGGTTGTTCACCATCCGCTACAAGGCCGACCGCGTGTCGCATCTCATCATCAAAGACCAGGAGGTGTGCCTCGCCTGCCCGACCAAGGAGTGCAACTGGTTCTGCCCGTCGGACGTCTATCTGTGGCACGAGGCGGAGCGCATGACCTCCGTGGCGTACGAGAACTGCATCGAGTGCGGGACCTGCCGGATTGCGTGTCCGACCTACAACATTGAGTGGGTGTATCCGAAGGGCGGCTACGGGGTGACGTACAAATACGGATGATGGAAAGGCGGAGGATGCAAGATGATGGACCGCCGCCACATGTTCGGCTCGGACCCGCCCCCGATCAAGGTCGTCTTCGCCGACCTCGACAGCCTGCTGGAGGAACTGCGGCAGGTCGGCGTGCGCTATGCGAGGCTGGATTTGTTTCGGACGGCGAGATCGAGCGAATTGTCGTTCGTCCACCACGTCACCTGGATGGTGTGCGTCACCGCCTGGGACCCGGGCACCGCCACCGTGTACGAGTACGAGGAGCCGGCCGCCACGACCATCACCGCCGATCCGCCGGAGGCCGCGCCTGAACCGCTCGGCCCCAGGCAACGGATGGAGGCGGTGCGGAACCAGATGCAGGCGCAGGGGCTGGACGTGCGGCGGGGCAGATTCGTGTTGGAGGCCGAGTGAACGCCGGGCGGCCGGGAGCTTCTCCCGACCGCCCGGTGCGTTGCATGCCGGTTTTTTGGCGGGATATACTGAAGGCAATCCCATCCAACCCCGGAAAACCGCAGGCCGGCGGGAGAGGAGGTGTCATCCTTGCACCTGTTGTTCGTCTGTACCGGGAACACCTGCCGCAGTCCGATGGCGGCTTTTTTTGCGCGCGCACAGATTCAGGAGAGGCAACTGCCGTGGACGGTCGAATCGGCCGGGCTGCACGCGGCGGGCGGGATGCCGATGACGCCCGCGGCGGCGGATGCCCTGACAAGGCGTCGGGTGCCCCTGGCACCGCATCAGTCGCAACCCTTGACCGATGACCTGGTGGCGCGGGCGGACATCATCCTGGTGATGACCCGCGGCCAGCTGGAGGATCTCGTGGCGCGTTTCCCGCAGGCAAAGGGGAAGGTGCACCTGTTGGGGTCGTTCGCGGGCGGGACTGCGAAGGAGGCCGCCGAGGCGCTTCCCGATTCAACGGCGGACCGTGCCCCATCCACGCGCGGGTGTGATATTGTAGATCCGTTCGGAGGATCGGACGAGCACTACGAGGCGTGCGCGGATCAGATCGCGCGCAGCGTCGAGGGGCTCGTCAACCACCTGTTGGGGGAGACGAGGCCGTGAACATCGCGATCGCCAGCGATCACGCTGGATTTCGCCTGAAAGAAGCGCTCAAACAGACGCTCGACGAGTTGGCGGTGGACTACGAGGACCTGGGGACGTACGACGAACATTCGGTGGATTACCCGGACTACGCGAGGAAGGTCGCCGAGGGTGTGGCGGCGGGACGGTACGACCGGGGCGTGCTCATCTGCGGGACAGGCCTTGGCATGTGCATCACCGCGAACAAGGTGCCGGGGGTGCGCGCGGTGACGGCGCACGACGTGTTCTCCGCGCGGATGTCGCGCGCGCACAACGACGCCAACGTGCTCACCATGGGGGAACGCGTGATCGGACCCGGTCTGGCGGCGGAGGTCCTCAAGGCGTGGCTGACCACGGAGTTCGAGGGGGGCCGCCACGCGGGCCGCGTGGAGAAGATGCGCCAGGTCGAACGGGAGTATCACCGGCCATGAGGGAACAGGACTCGGCGTGGCTCGCGGAGATCCGGCGTGAGCTTCTCGAGTGCCTGGAGGACCTCGCGGCGGCGGCCGATCTCGGTAAGGGGCGTCTCCTGGTGGTCGGCGCGTCGACGAGCGAGGTGTGCGGGCATCGAATCGGGTCACACACCTCGGTGGCGGTCGGCCGGGCGCTGGTGGAGACCTTGATGGACTTCGCCGATGGCAACGGGTGTGATCTGGCCTTTCAATGCTGCGAACACCTCAACCGGGCGCTGGTCGTGCGGCGGGGCGTCGCCGCGGCGCGCGGGTACACGGAGGTCTCGGCGGTGCCCGTGCCGGGAGCCGGGGGATCGGTGGCGGCGTGGGCGTATTTCACCTGGCCGGACGCCTGCCTCGTGGAGCGGGTGGAGGCGGACGCCGGCGTGGACATCGGTGACACGCTGATTGGGATGCACCTGCGGCGGGTCGCGGTGCCCGTGCGCGGACGGCGCAACCGCATCGGCGAGGCGCACGTGGTGATGGCGCGGACGAGGCCGCCGCTGGTGGGCGGATCGCGCGCGGTGTACGATCCTTTGGAGGCACGCCGGCGCCTCTTCGACGGCGGGCGGATGTCAATGGGCGAGGAGGATATGGGATGACCACTCTGCACACGTGGGACCCTGAGGTCGCGCGGGCGATGGAACAGGAGCTCGGGCGTCAACGGGCCAAGATTGAGTTGATCGCTTCGGAAAACTTTGTCAGCCGCGCGGTCATGGAGGCGATGGGCAGCGTCCTGACCAACAAGTACGCGGAGGGGTACCCGGGCCGGCGTTACTACGGCGGTTGCGAGTACGTCGACATCGTGGAGAATCTGGCCCGCGACCGCGTCAAGCGGCTGTTCGGGGCGGAGCACGCCAACGTCCAACCGCATTCCGGGGCGCAGGCGAACATGGCCGTGTACTTCGCGGCGCTCCAGCCGGGGGACACGGTCCTCGGGATGAACCTGGCGCACGGCGGGCATCTGACGCACGGCAGCCCGGTGAACTTCTCCGGGCAACTGTACCGGTTCGCGGCGTACGGCGTGAACCCGGAGACGGAGACCATCGACTATGACGAGGTCGCCCGCATCGCCAAGGAGGTGCGGCCGAAGCTGGTGGTCGCCGGAGCCAGCGCCTACCCCCGCGTGATCGATTTCGCGCGCATGCGGGCCATCGCCGACGAGGTGGGCGCGCAGCTGATGGTCGACATGGCGCACATCGCCGGCCTGGTGGCCACCGGTCACCACCCGTCGCCCATTCCGCACGCCCAGTTCGTCACCAGCACCACGCACAAGACCCTGCGCGGTCCGCGCGGCGGGCTGATTCTGACGACGCAGGAGCACGCCAAGGCGATTGACAAATCCATCTTCCCGGGCATCCAGGGCGGGCCGCTGATGCACGTCATCGCGGCGAAGGCGGTGGCGTTCGGCGAGGCGCTCCGCCCCGAGTTCAGGGAGTACTCGGCGCGCATCGTGAAAAACGCGAAGGCGTTGGCCGACGCGCTGACGGCGCGTGGGTTCCGGTTGGTGTCGGGGGGCACGGACAACCACCTGATCCTCATCGACGTGCGCAACTTCGGGCTGACCGGCAAGGAGGCGGAGCGCCGCCTCGATGAAGTCGGCATCACGGTGAACAAGAACGCGATTCCGTTCGATCCGCAGTCCCCCATGGTCACCAGCGGCATCCGGGTTGGCACGCCGGCGGTGACGACGCGCGGGATGGACGAGCGCGCGATGGAGGAGATCGCGGAGGTGTTCCACCTGACGTTGGCGTCGTCCTTCACCGACGCGGACGCCGAGGCGGCGAGACGGAAGGTCAAGGCGCTGACAGAGCGGTTCCCGCTGTACGAGGGGTTGACGTACACCGGTTGACGGTTGGCGCCGGGGGGAGGGGGAACGGGCGTGATTCTGATTGCGCATCGGTTGAAACCGCGGGTGGTGGAGGCGCTTCGGCTGGCGCTGCCCAATGAGCGGATAGAGCTGGCCGAACGGCCGGATCCCGCGGATCCCCGCCTGCGGGAGGCGGAGATACTGGTGGCGGTGGGCTCCGCCCTGACCGAGGAGGTCCTTGGCGCCTGCCCGAAGGTGCGGTGGCTGCACTCGGTCTCCGCCGGGGTGGAGTCCGTTCCGTTTCATCTCATCCGCGCTCGCGGTCTGCTGTTGACCAACGCGCGCGGCGCGCACGGCAAGCAGATGGCGGAGCAGATCCTCGGGATGATGATCTCGTTCACACGCGGCCTGCATCACAACGTGCGCCGGCAGATGGAGCACCGCTGGGACCGCGGCTACCGGCTCGGGGAGCTGTCGGGCCGCCACCTGGTGATCCTCGGGGCGGGCAGCATCGGGCGCGAGGTCGCGCGCAAGGCGAAGGCGTTCGACATGCGCGTCACCGGCGTCCGGCGCAACCCGGCACCGATGCCGAATTTCGACGCGGTCGTGGGGATGGAATCGCTGGACGACGTCCTGCCGGAGGCCGATTTCCTGGTCATTCTGACGCCGCTGACACCGCAGACGCACCACCTGGTGGGAGCGGCCCGGTTGGCGCGGATGAAGCCGTCGGCGTTTCTCATCAATTTCGCGCGCGGCGACGTGATCGACGAGGCGGCGCTGATCCAGGCTCTGCGCGAAGGCCGCATCCGCGGCGCGGGGCTCGACGTGTTCCACGAGGAGCCCCTGCCCGCGGACAGCCCGCTGTGGGACATGGAGAACGTGTTGATCTCGCCTCACAACGGCGGCTGGACGCCGCTTCACGACGACCGCTTTCTCGAGATCTTTCTCGCCAATCATCGAGCGTACCGGGCGGGGGAGCGGATGCCGACCCTGGTGGATCTGGACGCGCACTACTGACCAGGGCGGGGGCCCTCATCCCTTGGGCCCCGCGGCCTCGGCCCCTCGCCGGCGCGGGGTGAGGGTGCCGTATCGCTCGAACAGCTCCTCCCGCGTCATCCACATCAGTTTCATGTCGATGGGTTGGGCCCCCCGGCGCAGGCGCGCGAATCCGTCCGGATGGTGCATCCCGAGTAGGAAGCTCATGTACGCCTTGAGAAACCGGTTGGTGAACGTCGGCGGAAGGTCCTCCACATGGAACCCGAGCATGTCCATGCCTTTGTTGATCAGGGTGATGGCGAACACCACGTCGACGTCCCGGCAGCGGGGGTCGTGCATCAGCGTGAGGGCGATGTCGTGGAACCCTTCCCGGGCCTCCCGCAATCCGCGCAACAGCACGCGCGGATTCTCCGTCGCAAAGGAGATCACGCTGTCGTTCTGAAAGTGGATGTCGAGCGCCATCGCGCCGTCCCGCACGAGCAACCGCCCGTCTTGATCCCGCCGTTCACCGAGCCACCAGCGCACCAGGCCAAACCGGAACACCGAATTGACGTCGCGCACGTGGTGAACCGTGGTGAACAGGTATTCAATCCCGCTCCACAGATGGATCAGCAGACGCCGCCCCCACGGGTAACCGGCGCGGATGGAGCGGGCCTGCTCTTTGCGGCGGCGCCGGATCTGCGCCGCCTCCTCCACGGTGACGAAGGTGTAGTTGAGCCGCGTGAGATGCGCCAGGATCTCCGGCAGCGCGCGGATGGTGTTGAGAGGCGCCCCCTCCGCGCCGCCCGCGTCGTGGCACAGCACGATGGCACCCGGGTGGGCGCCATCGGTGACGCGGCGTGCGATGGCGGCGGCGTGATCGCCCGCATGCCAGTCGATGGCGCGAACCGACCACAATACCGGCGTCATTCCCAGGCGCGCCAGCGCGAAGCGCTGCACCCAGTTGAAGCCGCCCCAGGGCGGACGAAACTGGGTCACCCGGCGGTCCGTGAGGGATTCCACGGTCCGTTTGGCTTCCGCGACATTCCTCCACGAGCGCACCGGCCCGGTGAGCCAGGCGTGGACGTGGCGCTGCGCGTGGGGCGCCACCTGGTGGCCTTCGGCGACCATGCGCCGGATGAGATCGGGATGTTGGACGGCCCGTTCGCCGACCACGAAGAACGTGGCGCGCGCGTCGTGCTGGGCCAGGATGTCGAGCACCTTCGGCGTGTAGCGCGGGTCGGGCCCATCGTCGAAGGTGAGCGCAATCACCCGCTCCGTCGGTGCGCTGCGTTTGAGGGTGCCGGCGCCGAGGAGCTTGCAGACCAGTTCCGCCAACGGCGCGTACAGGATGTACAGCGTCAAGAGAACGAGGATCACCCACAGCCATACGGGGAGCGCGCTGACAGCGGTGGCCTTTGCAGCCGTGGATGTCGTGGGCATGGGCGGGGCCTCCTTCTCTGTCTTTCGCCAGATATTTTACTATATCAGACAACCGGGAACGAACCTTGACGGTTATATACCCTAAGGGGTATGATAAGCGCGTACAGGCGGGTTGTCGGTTTCGTTCATCGCCGCGCTTTTGTCGTACACCACGGAAGGGAGGATGAGTGCATGTTCACCAACAGCCAGGAGGAAGCCATTCGAACCCGGTTGAAGGACGTTCATCATCCGGTCGTGATCAAATTTTTTGAGACGAGCCTCGATTGTCCCACCTGTCCGGACATTCGACATCTATTGCAAAGCTTGGAGAAACTCAGTGAGTTCCTCACGCTTGAGGTGTACAATCTGTACACGGATGAACAGATGGCACAGCGCTACGGAATCGACCGTGCGCCGGCCATCGTGTTGACGGATGAGCAGGGCGAGTCGTACGGCATCCGATTTTTCGGAGCTCCGACCGGATATGAATTCGCGACCCTGTTGGAGGACATCCGGATGATTGCCGAAGGGGAATCCGGGTTGTCCCCCGAGACGAGCGCGCGATTGGCGGAACTCAAACAACCGGTGGATCTCAAGGTGTTCGTCACGCCCACCTGCCCATACTGCCCGGCAGCCGTCCGGTTGGCTCACCAGTTTGCCATGGCGTCTCCGTTGGTGACCGCCAGCATGGTGGAGGCGACCGAATTTCCGGATTGGGCGAACCGGTTCAATGTTTACGGGGTGCCCAAGACGGTGATCAACGACGACGAAGCGCTCTCGTTGGAAGGGGCGGCTCCAGAATCCATGTTGCTCGAACAGGTGATGCAGGCGCAAAGGATGTAGACGTCCTGGTTGGGGCGCGACGCGCCCTTCCATCGTCAGCCCGTTTGCGCCTTCGGGAGAAGGTGTCGCATGCCGAGGAGCAAAGAGGAAGCCTTCAACGAGATTGTCCGGCGGGTGCGCCGGGAGTGCTTCGGCAAGGGCCCGGAGCGCATCCACACGTATTTTGTGCACAACATGGCGGTGACGGTGTTGCACGGGAACCTCACCCCCACCGAGAAGTTCATCAGCCGCACGCCGGAAGGGGCCGAGATGGTCCGGTCGGCGCGGACGAAGATGATTCAACAGCGCTACGCGGAGAAGGTGCCGGAGGGGATGGAGGAGCTGATCGGCTCCCGATTGCTGTACCTGTTCTCCGACTTCAAGGTCGAGGAGGACATGGGGGTCTCCGTGTTCATCTTCGAGAAACCCATCCTATCGGACCACGGACATGGTCCATCTGAATCATAAAAGGACTTCACAGATCTGGTCCGTCCGGACTATAATGGGGTTGTTCTGTGGCGGACGCATGGGATCCGTGGGCCCGCTACGCGTACACCAACGCTGACTGGCCCGCCGGCAGGGATTCTGCGGGTGAGCGAAGCGGCGCAGGGGATGACTGCGGTCATCTCTCTGTGCCGCTTTTTGTTTTCCGCGGATCTTCGCGCGGGCCCCAGCGACGCAAAGCGTGGGGAGGGAGTTGGATGAGCAATTTCTTAAAGCCGGCTGAGATCGCGGAAGCGGCGGTGCAGGCGGGGGAGGAGAAGGCCCGCGCGGGGGCCGGGAAACTGCTGGTGCTCGGGTTCTTGGCGGGAGCGTTCATCGCCCTGGGTGCCCTGTTCGACATCCGGGTGACCGCCGGGATGCCGGACAGCGCCGGGACACTGAAAGCGCTTGTGGGCGGCGCGGTCTTTCCGATTGGCCTCATGTTTGTCGTCATTGCGGGCGGTGAACTGCTCACAGGCAACATGATGACGCTACCCATCGCCGTACACGCCAAACGGGCCACCCTGGGCGGGTTGGCGCGAAACTGGTTCTACGTGACCATCGGGAACCTCGTGGGATCGCTGTTCGTCGCCTGGGTGTTCGGCGTCGGTGCGCGCATGGTCACCACGGCGCCCTACGACAAGGCGGCCATCTCCATCGCCATGTCGAAGGCCGCGCTGCCATTCGTGCCGACCATCCTGTCGGCCATCGGGTGCAACTGGCTGGTCTGCCTGGCCGTGTGGATGGCGATGGGGGCCAAGGACATTGTCGGGAAGATCTTCGCCATCTGGTTCCCCATCATGGGGTTTGTCGCCATCGGATTTCAGCACGTGGTGGCCAACATGTTCTTCCTGCCCGCCGGGTTGTTCGCCGGTGCGCACATGACCTGGGGGCAGATTGTCGTAGAGTGGATTGGGGCCTTCATCGGCAACACCATCGGTGGCTGGCTGTTCGTCGCCAGCGTGTACTGGTACAGCTATCTGCGCGGACAGGAGACGGCGCAGGCCGCATCGGCCGCCGCCGGACGGGTGGCCGGTCAGGACGTCTGAATCAAGAGCACAGGGGGCGATGACATGGATTTGGACCTGCGACGCGAGGCGGTGTCCGAACACGCGGCCACGGCCGTCGGCGGTGCGGCGCGCCGCGGTGCCGCGCGAAGCGGCGCCGGGGATGCCGGGCGGGACGCGGAGTCCGTTCAAACGGGGGGGACGCGCTGGACGACGCGCGGATCCATCCCGATGCCGCACGCGTCCGCCACGGAAGGGTCGATGCCCGTCACCGTATACATCGACGGTGCACCGGTGTCGGTGCCCGCGGGGGCGACGCTTTTGGACGCCATCACCGGGCGCGACGAACGGTTTCCACATGTCTGCTATCACCCGGCGCTGGGGCCGATTGAGACGTGCGACACCTGCATCGCCGAGGTGGACGGGGAGCTGGTGCGCGCCTGCAGCACCCCGGTGCGCGACGGGATGATGGTGCGGACCAAGTCCGTCGCGGCGCGCTGGGCGCGCAAGGAGGCGATGGATCGGATCCTTCGGAACCACGAGCTGTACTGCACGGTGTGCGACAACAACAACGGCAACTGTGTGGTGCACAACACCGCGATGGCGATGGAAATCGACCATCAGGCCTATCCATTTGAACCGAAGCCGTACGAGGTCGACGCCAGCGGCCCGTTCTACCGGTACGATCCCGACCAATGCATTCTCTGCGGCCGCTGCGTGGAGGCCTGTCAGAATCTGCAGGTCAGCGAGGTGCTGTCCATCGACTGGTCGCGGGAGCGCCCGCGCGTGATCTGGGACGATGATGTGCCCATCCACGAGTCCTCCTGCGTCTCGTGCGGGCACTGCGTCACCGTCTGCCCATGCAACGCCCTCATGGAGAAATCGATGGTGGGCGAGGCGGGCTTTCTCACCGGGATGGAACCGGACACCCTGCGCGGCCTGATTGACGTCACCAAGCGGGTGGAACCCGGCTACCGGCAGATCTTCGCCGTGTCCGAGGCGGAGGCGGCCCTGCGGGAGGCCCGGATCCAGAAGACGAAGACGGTTTGCACCTACTGCGGTGTCGGATGCAGCTTTGATGTCTGGACCAAGGGCCGCAAGATCCTCAAGGTGGAACCGCGGATGGAGGCGCCGGTCAACCAGATCTCCACCTGCGTCAAGGGGAAGTTCGGGTGGGATTTCGTCAACAGCCCGGATCGAATTCTTCAGCCTCTGATCCGCCGCGGCGACGCCTTCGAACCCGCCACCTGGGATGAAGCCCTGGATGTGATCGAACAACGGCTGACGGCCATCCGCCGGCAGTATGGCGACGACAGCATCGCGCTCATCTCATCGTCGAAGACGACGAACGAGGAGAACTACCTGATGCAAAAACTGGCCCGGGCGGTGCTGCACACCAACAACATCGACAACTGTTCGCGTTACTGCCAGGCACCGGCCACCGAGGCGATGCGGCGCACCCTCGGATACGGCGGAGACTCGGGCTCCATCGCGGACATCGCCAAGGCCGAGTTGGTGATCATCGTCGGGGCCAACACCGCCGAGTCCCATCCGGTGCTGGCGACGCGCATCCGCAGGGCGAAGAAGAAATTCGGGCAAAAGCTCATCGTGGCCGACCTGCGCAAGAACGACCTGGCCCAGCGGGCGGACGTGCACCTGCATCCGCGCCCGGGCACCGACCTCATCTGGCTGTCGGCTGTCACGCGGCACCTGATTGACACCGGCCGTTACGACAGGACGTTCGTCGCCGAGAGGGTCGAGGGATTTGACGAATACGTGCAATCGCTGGATGCCTTCACCCTCGAGTACGCCGAGCGCATGACCGGGATTCCCCAGGCGCAGCTGCGGCAGGTGGCGGACATGATCGCCTCGGCGGGATCGGTGGCCATCTGCTGGGCGATGGGCGTGACGCAGCACAGGGGCGGCACCGACACCAGCACCGCCATCTGCAACCTGCTTCTGGTGACGGGCAACATCGGCCGGCCCGGCACCGGCGCGTACCCGCTGCGCGGGCACAACAACGTCCAGGGGGCGGGGGACTTCGGATGCGCACCGGCGATGCTGCCGGGCTACGAGCGCGTGGACAATCCCGAGGTGCGGGCGAAGTGGGAGCGGGCTTGGGGCGTCACATTGCCGGTGAACCCCGGGCTGGACAACCACCAGATGGTCGACGCCATCCACGCCGGCCAGGTGCGCGCGATGTACCTGGTGGGAGAGGACATGGCCATCGTGGACGCCAACGCCAACTACGTGCAGGCGGCGTTCGAGAAGCTGGACTTTCTCGTCGTGCAGGACGTGTTCTTCTCCAAGACGGCGCAGTTCGCCGATGTCATCCTGCCGGCCGCGCCGAGTCTGGAGAAGGAGGGGACCTTCACCAACACGGAGCGGCGGATCCAGCGTCTGTACCGGGTGCTTCAGCCGCTCGGAGAATCCAAACCGGACTGGGAGATCATCCAATTGGTCGCGAACCGCCTGGGGGCCAACTGGCACTACGCTTCGCCGCGGGAGATCTTTGAGGAGGCCTGCGGCATCACCGAATTGATGAAGGGGGCCACCTACGACCGGCTGGAGGGGTACCGGAGTCTTCAGTGGCCGGTGTTGCCGGACGGCACGGACTCTCCGCTGCTGTACGCGGACGGGTTTCCTCTGCCGGGCGGCCGGGCGCGGCTGGTGCCGGTGGATTGGACGCCGCCCGTGAGGACCCCCGAGGTGTACGATCTGCATCTGAACAACGGCCGATTGCTCGAACACTTCCACGAGGGGAACCTGACCTACCGGGTCCCGGGGATTCGGCAGAAGACCCCGCACACGTTCGTCGAAATCTCTCCCGAACTGGCACGGGAGAGGGGCATCGAGGACGGGATGCTGGTCCGGCTCGTCTCGCCCTTCGGCGCGGTGAAGATGCGGGCGGTGGTGACGGATCGCGTGCGCGGCCGGGAGCTGTACGTCCCGATGAACTCGCCGAAGGACGAGGAGGCGGTCAACCTTTTGACCAGCAGTGAGTCGGACACGGCCACGCACACGCCGGCGTACAAGGAGATGAACGTCCGCCTCGAGGTGTTGGATTTCCAGACCCAACCGGTATTGGTCAAGGGCAACTTCCGCCTCGGCCATCCAAATCCGCAGCCGGGCGTGCAGGTGGAGAAAAAGTGGGCGCGGGCGGATTACCAGCCGCTCGTCGGCCGTGCGTCCGATCTGGTGAAGGAGGTGTGAACCATGGCGAAGCCCATTCCCAGGTTGGAAGTCCGGGCGCCGTCGCCCGAGGCTGTGGAGGACGCCGCCCTTGAGCGTTTACGGACGGCCGTCGCCCGGGACGAGGAGGCCCTCGAGCAGGCGCTGCGGGTGGTTTCGGGCCTGTACGACCGCGGCCTGTTGGAGCTGGCCGCCGCCGCGCTGGAGAAGGGGGATGACCTCCTGCGCCTCCTCGTGTCCCAGGTCAGCCAACCGGGTGCCCTGCGCCTCGTCAACAACGCCGTCGCGCTCGGGAAACTCGGTGCCGCGTGGGACCTGGAGAAACTGGGAACGCTGTTGGAAGGCGCCCGGGCCGGAGCCGAGGAGGCGCTGGCCCATCCGCCGAAGGGGGCGATGGGTCTGTTCGGCCTGTTGAAATGGTTGTCCGATCCCGACGTCAGCCGCGCCCTTCACGCGCTGTTCGGGACGCTCAGGGGCCTCGGCCGGGCGATGGACGAAGCGGGCCGTGCGGCGGGCCGCGAAGAGGGATGAGAGACATGGGTGCACATCCAGCGTCATGCGGGGAGCCGGAGTGGCTCCCCGTCCGGCAACCGCGGTCGCTCGTCGTGTACCGGGACGGCCGCTTTGAGCGGGTGGACGACGTGGTCGCCTCCGAGTACGCCCTGACCATTTTCGTGGGGGACCAGGAGATGGCGACGGTCGTGTGCACGCCCGACCACCTGGAGGATTTGGTCGTCGGATTTCTCGCCTCCGAAGGCGTCATTCGCCGCCCGGATCAGCTGGTGGATCTCACGGTGGTGCGCGCCCGCGGGATCGCTCGGGTCAAGACCACCACGCAGGTCACGTTCAACCAGGCGTTCTACAACAAACGCTACATCGGCTCGTGCTGCGGCAAGGGCCGGCAGATGTTCTACTACTACAACGACGCACAGCTGGTCCGCCGCATCGACGATCCCGTCCGCATCCGCCCGGACGACGTCCTGGCGCGCATGGCGGAACTGGAGGCGGGCGCGCATCTGTGGCGGGAGACAGGGGGTGTGCACATGGCGAGCCTGTGCACCCCGGAGGGGACGGTGCTTGCGCGCACGGACATCGGCCGGCACAACGCCCTCGACAAGCTGTACGGGCACGTGCTGCGAAACGGTCTGGACGTCTCCGGCCACCTGATTGCGTTCAGCGGCCGGCTGTCCTCGGAGGTGCTCCTGAAGGTCGCCAAGATCGGCGTGGGGATGGTGATCGCCAAGTCGGCGCCGACGGCGCTGGCGCTCGACATCGCGCAGGAGACCGGGGTGACGGCCATCGGCTTCGCCCGCCGCGGCGGGTTTCACGTCTACACCCACCCGTGGCGGGTGCAGGGCGCCGCTGATTCGTCCGAGGGCCACGAGGCCCCGGGACATCTTGCCCCGGGAAATCTGGATGTGGGCCAACCGCTCGACTGACGGGAGGGGTCCAGGCCCGTGGGCTTCAGGGCCGCGGGCGGCCCGGGCGCCGTCCGAGCCCGCGGGGCTCCGGCCACCCTGTGCGAGGGCCGCGGTCCTCGGCATGAGGGGGTGCTCCGGCACGGGACCAAAGCGCCGGCTGACGCCGGGCGGCCGCGGCCGTGATGGGGAGAAACAGGTACAGCAGGCCCATCAGCAGGATGACGCCGCCGCTGACCACGAATGGCGCGTTGGGGGAGAACACATCCCACACCAAGCCGCCCACGTACGGGCCGGCCGCGGAGCCGAGTCCTTCGACGGTCATGAAGACGCCCCAGAGGGCGCCTTTTTTGTCGGGATCGATGCTTTTGTCG
Source organism: Alicyclobacillus sp. (assembly GCF_023511815.1). Taxonomy (GTDB): domain Bacteria; phylum Bacillota; class Bacilli; order Alicyclobacillales; family Alicyclobacillaceae; genus Alicyclobacillus_H. The sequence goes on along the minus strand of NZ_JAIMAV010000007.1, from coordinate 7,792 downwards.
AGCACCGAATTCCACGCCGGCAGGATGAATGCGTAACACATCCCGAGCAGCGCCACGGTGGCGTAGGTCAGGGGCAGGGTGTGAAACCACGGATAGATGGTGAGCAACGCGCCCGCGACGAGAAATCCGCCGACGAGAAAGCGGCGCGGGCCGAACCGATCCACCAGCCGCCCGGCCGGGATCAGGAGCGCCACGGTCAGCGCCCCGCCCGCCACGAGGATGGAGCTGTACCGCGCACCGCTGATGTGAAGGACGACGCGCGCGTACACCGACAGGATGGGGACGAGCGAGGCCACGGCGAACGTCTGCACAAACATGCCCGGAAACAGGAACGCCACCTCGCGGACGTTGCGCCACAGCGCGCGCCAGTACGCCCGGTCCATCGCGGTGCGCCAGCGGCTCGGCGCGACCGCCCCGGCGTTCCCGGCGGCGTCCCGGCGGGCGTCGTCGCCGCTCGGGCCGCCCGCGCGGGGGCTCATCAAGGCGGTGCCGGGCTCCGCCCGTACGGCCGCCGGTCTGCGGACGAGCGCAAACGCGACCAGCCCACCCGCCGCGGCCACGCCCGCCAGGATGAAGAACGCCAGCGGATCGCGCCGGCCCATCAGGAGGTTGATGATCACCGGGCCCAATCCCGCCCCGGCGAGCCAGAACATGTACATGTAACTCATGAAGCTGGCGCGTTTTTCCGCCGGTGTCGCCATCCCGATGGCCGAGACCACCGACGGCCACATGGGGGTCGCGCCCATCCCGTAGACGGCCATGCACGCGATGAGGGCGCCCACCGAGCGCACGTGCGGCAGCGCCATCAACGCGCCGAAGGAGATGGTGAACCCCGCCAGGATGGCGGGGCGGGGTCCGGCGTGATCGATCACCCAACCGGCCGGCGCCCGCAGCACGTTGTCGACGAGGTAGTGGACGGACAGGGCCAGCGCGGTCCATTCCACCGCGAAGCCGAGCACCGTCCGGCCCCACGTCGGCAGCAGCGAGAAGGCGAGCGCGCCGCGGGCGAACTCCGACAGGGACAGTGAGATGTACACGCCCAACAGAAAAGGCTGAAACAGCTCCGGTTCCAGCCATCCCTTGAGGCGGTCGACCGCCCGGTTGATCCACGTGGCCACCCAATCCCTCCCGTCGGCGGGACGGGGCCCGCCGGTCACTGGTAGGAATAGTTTGCCCGGGTTCGGTCGCGATTTGCGAGTTCAATCAGGTTTTCGGCAATCCGCTCGGCCGCGTGCAGCTGGCGCACGCCGAGGGCGCGCTCCTGCATCCGCCGCCGCTTCTCCGGGTGCGCGAGCAGGAGGTCGTGGATGTGTTCGAACACCTCCCGCCGGTTGCGGGCCAGCACCGCGACGCCCGAGCGCACCAGGAACTTGGCGTTCTGCACCTCCTGGCCGGGGATGGGTCGGTACAGCAGCATCGGCACCTGCAGCGCCAGCGCCTCGGAGATGGTCAGCCCGCCGGCCTTGGTCAGCATCAGGTCGGCGATGGACATCAGCTCCCAGATCTCCTGGACGAATCCGTACACCTGAACGGGGTTGGCCGCCTTCGGGAGGATCTCCTCGAGGCTGGTCTTCAGGCGCCGGTTGCGACCGGTGACAATGATCACCTGAATGCGGTGATGCCACTGAAAGAGCTGTTCGCACACGTGGTACAGATCGCCCATGACCCCGTACGCGCCGCCCATGATCAAGAGGACCGGGATGTCCGGTTCAATGCCGTACTTGGCCCGAAGCTGGGCGCGGTCAAAGGTCCGGCGAAAGGCCGGGCGGATGGGGATGCCCGTCACCAACACCGATTCTCCTGGGATGCCGCGGGCGAGAAGGCCCCGCCGGACGTGTTCCGACCCGACGTAGTACATGTCCGTCAGCGGATGAATCCACTGGCTGTGGATGGCGTGGTCGGTGATGGCGATGGCCGTGGGCACGTGGGTGCGTCCCTTCTGCTTGAGGTGTGACACCACGCCCGCCGGCGTCGGGAACGTCGAGAGGACCACGTCGGGCCGAAAGGCGTTGAGCGTCTCCTCCATCTCCTCCAGCCCGAGCGAGTTCAGTTGGCGTTGCAGGCGCGACGAGGGCGGGATCTGGCTCGTTCCTTTATAAAACCACCCGTACAGGGCGGGCGCGAATCGGACACTCTTCAGGTAGCAGTACCGCACCACCGTGTCGAGGACGGGATGGATGGACTTGATGTAGTCCACGACCTTGACCTCGGTGTTCGGGCTCAGCTCGGCCAGGGCGTCCCGCACGGCGTACGCGGCTTGCTGGTGGCCCTCGCCGTATGTCGCCGAGAGGATGAGCAGTCTGTCGAACCGGGACACGCTGGAGCACCCCTTCCGTCGGGATCGGCACCTTCCCGGCGCACGCGGCGCGCCCGGGCGGTGCCGGACACCCCTCCCATACATACTCACGCATCCAGGATTTCATCCTAGGAGCGGATGGGGCGGGGAACGTCCACATTATACCATAGGGGACGCCCGGTCATTCCGCTGGCGCCGACCGGTTCGGCGCCGTTCTGGTATACTGGAGACACGAATGATGGAGATGGGAGCGTGACGCCGTGGGCCGACTGCACGTCCTGGACCACCCGTTGATTCAACACAAGCTGACCTACATTCGCTCGAAGGACACGGGCACGAAGGAGTTCCGCCAGCTCGTGCAGGAGGTCGCCATGCTGATGGCGTACGAGATCACCCGTGACCTGCCGCTGACCGACACCACCGTCGAGACGCCGGTCGGGACGGCGCACTGCCGGGTCATCGAGGGCAAGACCCTGGCCCTCGTGCCCGTCCTGCGGGCGGGCCTCGGGATGGTGGACGGCATTCTCGCCATGATCCCAAATGCCAAGGTCGGGCACATCGGCCTGTACCGGGACCCGCAGACGCTGCAGCCGGTGGAGTACTACTGCAAGCTCCCGCCCAATGTGGAGGAGCGGGACGTCATCGTGATCGATCCGATGCTCGCCACGGGCGGTTCGGCGGTGGCGGCCATCGACGCGGTCAAGGAACGAGGGGCGTCGGCCATCAAGCTGATGTGTCTGGTGGCCGCGCCGGCCGGGGTTGAGCGCGTCCAATCGGCCCATCCGGATGTGGACATCTACGTGGCCGCCGTCGACGAGGGATTGAACGATCACGGTTACATCGTCCCGGGCCTGGGCGACGCCGGGGACCGGCTGTTCGGCACGCGCTGACGCATGCGAGGAGGTACACAGGTGGACGCTTCGATTCGGGTGATGACCGTCTTCGGGACGCGGCCGGAGGCGGTGAAGATGGCGCCGTTGGTCAAAGCGCTGGAGCGCACGCCGGGCGTGGAGTCGCTGGTGTGCGTGACCGCGCAGCATCGCGAGATGCTGGATCAGGTTCTCGAGGTCTTCTCCATCCGACCGGACGACGACCTGGACATCATGGAGCCCAGCCAGACGCTCGGCACCATCACGCGCAAGGCGCTCCGGGGACTGGAGGAGGTCATCGACCGGCGGCGGCCGGACATCGTTCTCGTCCACGGGGACACCACCACCACCTTCGCGGCGGCCCTGGCGGCGTTCTATCACCAGGTGGCCATCGGCCACGTCGAGGCGGGGCTGCGCACCTACGACAAATACAGCCCCTTCCCGGAGGAGATGAACCGCCAGCTCGCGGACGTGCTGTGCGATTTGTTTTTCGCGCCCACCGACTGGGCGGCCGGGAATCTGCTGCGGGAGGGAAAACCCGCGGATCGCGTGTATGTGACCGGAAACACCGTGGTCGACGCGATGGCGACGACGGTGCGCCGGGGTTACCGACACGAGGTGCTCGACGGCCTTCCGGCGGGATCGCGGATGGTGTACATGACGTCCCACCGCCGCGAGAACCTGGGGGACCCCCTGGAGAACATCTGCCGGGCGGCTCGCCAGGTGGTGGAGGAATTCACGGATGTGCACCTGGTGTACCCCGTTCACCTCAATCCGCGCGTGCGCGAGACGGTGTTCCGGGTGCTCGGCGGGCACCCGCGGATCCATCTGATCGATCCGCTGGGGGTCGTCGACAATCACAACTTCATGGCGCGGGCGACCCTCATCCTCACGGACTCCGGCGGCATCCAGGAAGAGGCGCCGTCCCTCGGCGTCCCGGTGCTGGTGATGCGGGATACGACGGAGCGGCCGGAGGGCATCGAGGCGGGGACGCTGCGCCTGGTCGGCACGGATCAGGCGGCCATCGCCAAGGAGGCGGCGAGGCTCCTGTCGGAGCCGGAGGCGTATGAGGACATGGCCCGGCGCAACAACCCGTACGGGGACGGGCACGCGTCGGAGCGCATCGTGCAGGCGATTCTCCATCATTTTGGCCGCGGGCCGAGGCCGTCGCCGTTCGTGTACGAGCCGGTGCGCAGGCCGGCGGCTCGGCCGCGATGAGTTGGGAGGGGGAGTACCGGTGACGAGGGAAGTGGTGTTGGCGGGCGCGGTGCGCACGGCCATCGGGAGCTTCATGGGCAGCCTGTCGCCGCTGCCGGCGACGGAACTGGGGGCGGTGGTGCTGTCGGCGGCGCTCGAGCGGGCGGGTGTCGACAAATCGCAGGTGGAAGAGGTCATCTTCGGCAACGTCCTGCAGGCGGGGCTCGGCCAGAACCCGGCGCGGCAGGCCGCGATTCGCGCCGGCCTGGCGGACACCGTGCCGGCGACGACCATCAACAAGGTGTGCGGATCCGGCCTCAAGGCGGTGATGCTCGCCGCGCAGGCCATCCGCGCCGGCGACAACGACCTGATTGTGGCGGGCGGCATGGAGAGCATGTCGAACGCTCCGTACCTTCTCGAGGGCGCGCGCCAAGGGTACCGGATGGGGGACCAGAAGGTGGTCGACAGCATGATCCGCGACGGCCTGTGGTGCGCCTTCTGCGACGTGCACATGGGGATCACGGCGGAAAACATTGCCGAGCGCCACGGGGTCACGCGCCAAGAGCAGGATGAGTTCGCGGCGTGGAGCCAGCAGAAGGCGGCCGCGGCCATCGCCGGGGGGCGTTTTCGCGACGAGATTGTTCCGGTGCGCGTGCCGCAGCGCAAGGGGGACCCGCTGGTGTTCGACACGGACGAGTTCCCGCGCCCCGGGACGACGGTGGAGACCCTGGCCAAACTGCGGCCGGCCTTCAAAAAGGACGGCACGGTGACGGCGGGCAACGCCTCGGGGATCAACGACGGAGCGGCCGCCGTGGTGGTGGCCAGCCTGGAACGAGCGCAGGCGCTCGGTATGCGGCCGATGGCCCGCGTCGTCAGTTATGCCAGTGCGGGGCTCGATCCGGCGGTGATGGGACTCGGCCCGATTGACGCGTCGCGAAAGGCCTTGGAGAAAGCCGGTCTGTCCGTCGCCGATCTCGACCTCATCGAGGCGAACGAGGCGTTCGCGGCGCAGTCGGTGGCGGTCGCCAAGGCGCTCGGTTTCGACCGCGAAAAGGTCAACGTCAACGGCGGCGCCATCGCGCTCGGGCATCCCATCGGCGCCAGCGGGACCCGCGTGCTGGTGACTCTGCTGCACGAGCTGCAGAAGCGGCAGGGCCGGTACGGGCTGGCGACGCTGTGCATCGGCGGCGGCCAGGGCGTGGCGATGGTCGTCGAGCGGATCTGATCTTCGTCTGCGTTCATTCCTCGCATTCCGGGGGTCGCGACGGCCGGCGCGGGGCTTCCCGCGGGTGTCGGCCGTCCGTCTCCCGCCCTCGTCATCCTGTTCCGACCTTCTACATTGAATAGCGAACCGAATGATTAACACGGTAAAGTGTAGAGCAAATTATGAACGTCCCGCCGAGGGGGCCGGATGGCGCCCGTGACGGGGCTGCCGTTCATTGACAATAAATTTTCACTTAGGGTACTATAGGCGAGGGTTGCGGCTTGTCGCCGATCCTGGCCCGTGATACAGAGCGCTTCTGGCGGCGCGAGACGGGCGGAGCGGCAGCTGGGCGATGCGTCGTGGAGCGCATGCCGCCTCGGTGTCCGCGGCCGGCGTCCGGCCGGGATACCAGCACCTCATCGGTCAGCCAGAATCCCTCCAATCTTCTGCCAGGCGGGTGAACTCGGATAGAGGACAACGAGAAGGAGCCCAAGGGCTCAGGGTCACAGAGTGCGCTGAAAACGTATGCAGTGCTGTTGTCCCTGATGTTGCAATTGGCCACCTGTACCGTTGTGTTCGGGTACATCGGCCACCTGCTGGCGCAAAAATGGCATCACCCGTTTCTCACGCTCGTCGGGATCCTCGCGGGCCTCGGCGTGGGCATGTCCGGGTTCGCGTTCCTGGCGAATCATCTGCTGAGGAGATGAGCCGTGAAAGACGACGTGCAGCGTCTGGAGGCGCGGTTGCGCGCCATCACCTGGGCTGGTTTGGCGATCATGGCGTTGACCGTGATCGCGCGTTTTGTGTTGCCTTGGCACGACGTGACCAACGGGTTGCTGATTGGAGAGGCGGGCGGGGCCGGTGCGGTGTGGAGCATGATTCGGCAGGGGCATCTGCGCGATCAACGCGCGGGCGCCGCGCTGATGGTCTCCGGCATCGTCGGCTACTTCATCCGCATGGTGTTGTTGATTGCCGTCATCGTGGTCGCCATCAAGCTTCCGCACGTCCATGTGCTGGCAGCGCTCGTGGGATATTTGCTCGGGTTCGCGCTGATTGTCGCCGGACTGTACCGCTTCGAGGGCACGGCCGGCGGCCGCTGAAGCCGGGCGGGGCGATTTCGCAAGGAAAGTAGGTGAGAAGGTGCCGAAACACCCGATGCTGTTCGCGGACCACTGGTACCGGATTGACCTGGTCACGGTGTTCTGGACGCTGGTGGTCGGAGCCCTGGTGGCGATTGTGCTGGGCGTGGTGGCGCGCCGGCTCGACATGCGCAGTCCGCGCGGGCTTCAGAACGTCATGGAGTGGGGCATTGAGTTCACGCGCAGCATGTCGCGCGACACGATGCCCTCCGAGCGGGGCGTCAACTTCGTCCTCCCGTTCGCGTTCGTGACCCTGGTGTACCTGTTCGTCGCCAACTGGCTGGGCCTCATCGTCACCATCGAGTTCGAGCCGGGCCGCGACATCCCGGCCCTGGGCATGCTGGAGCACGTCAAGTACTCCCTGAACAACTCGCCCACCGAGAACATGAACATGACGCTCGGCCTGGCCATCCTGGTGTGGTTGGTGAGCCACGGTTACGGTCTGCGCCACCCGCTGCGGTGGTTGAAGCAGTACAAAAACCCGATGGCCATCATCGACGAGGTCACCAACCCGTTGACGCACGGCATGCGATTGTTCGGCAACATCCTGGCTGGCGAGGTGCTGATTGAGGCCATCCTCAAGATGCCGATGTTGTTCGGGTGGGTTCCCACCGGGCTGCCGCTGCTCATCATCTGGCTGCTCTACAGTATGTTCGTGAGCACCATCCAGGCGTACATCTTCGCCCTGCTGTTGACGCTCTACATCGGGCACAAGGATTTCAGCGTCGCGCACCACTGAGCCGCGACCGGCCCGTCGTCCGGCGCTCACGCGTTCGGGCTGGAGAGGGGACAAGTCCTCGGAACGGAAGGCCGGCTGAGGCGTGCGGAATCACTTCTGCGAGTTTACGAAGGAGGTTCGTCATTCCATGGAACAACAACTGCACCTGATTGCTGCTGCGCTGCTGCTCGGATTCGCCACCGTCGGTTCCGGTGTGGGTAACGGCGTTTTGTTCAGCAAGTTCGTCGAAGGGGTCTCCCGTCAGCCGGAAGCGCGCGGCACGCTGCTCGGCAGCGCCATGATTGGTCTCGCCTTCGTCGAAGCGTTCCCGGCCATCCTGCTCGCCCTCGGTTTGATGACGTTCTTCAG
>NZ_JAIMAV010000068.1 GCF_023511815.1 Alicyclobacillus sp. | reverse complement strand
CCGTTGACAGCACTGGTCACCGCGTCCGGAACGGATGAGGGCCAGGCGGGTGCGACGGCCGGCGCGGCGACATCCACCGCGAGTTCGTCGGCCACCGCGTCGGCGCCGGCGGATGCGAGCGGCTCGGCGAGTGCGGCGGGATCCCAGAGCGGTGCGGCGTCCGGCGGGACCGCGGCGGGAACCGATGCGGCGACGACGGGAAGCGCGGTTGGTGCGGTGAATCTGCACGCACAGGGAGCCACCTCCTCGCACGGGGCGGCGGGCGGTTCCACCTCGGGATCGGCCGCGGTGGGAGCGGACCTGTCGACGGGTGGCCGCGGCCATGGGAACAGCGGCCACAGCGGCCAGGCGAACGTGACCACGAGCGCAACCGCGACACGCCAAAGCGATGCGTCGGGGTCGCTGGAGGACCAGGACAGCGATGCACAAGCCAGCGTGGGCCTCGGCGGCGGATTGGGCCTGGGCCTCTCCGGTGCTCACAACCAGGTGAACACCGGGCACGGCCAGGGGCAGGAAGGTTCCGCGCAGGGACACGGCCACAGCGGCGAAGGGCACGGCGGGCACTGAGCCGCGCTACATCAGCGGGCCCGGCCTGGATGCACGGCGGCAAGCCGGCATCGGGCCGGGCCCTTGTTGTGCAGGGACCGCGCGGTGTCGCGCGCGGCCTTGAATGCGGGCTTGAATGCAGCGGCTCTTCACACGGCGGCTGGGACGGCCAGCAGGCCACCCTGCCGCTGCAGGCGTATCGCGCGCATCAGGTTTGTGAACAAGAGCGGGGTGGTCACCGCGCCGACGCCGCCGGGGGTCGGGGTGAACGCGGAGACGCGTGCGGCGGCGGCGGGATCGACATCTCCCGTGATGCCGTCCTCCGTCTCGTTGATCCCGGCGTCCACCACCACCAGATGGGGATGCACCATCTCGGGGCGGATGAGGCCCGCCTTGCCCACCGCGACAAACGCGATCTCCGCCCGCCGCAGATGCGGGGTGAGATCGGGGGTCCCGGCGTGGCAGACGGTCACCGTGGCGCCCTCGCGGACGAGCAGGTGGAACAACGGGGTGCCGACCGTCTTTCCGCACCCGACCAGGGTCACGTGGCGGCCGGCCAGGGTGTATCCGTAGTGTTTCAACAAGCGCATGCAGGCCTGCGGTGTCGCCGGGTAGATGCCCGGGGCACCGGACAGCGTCGCCGCCTGATTGGCGGGGCAAAGCCCGTCGACATCCTTCCACGGCGCCAGATGCGCCAGCGCCTCATCCGCCGACAGAGGCTTCGGGAGCGGCAATTCGAGCATGATCCCGTGAACGGACGGATCCGTGCTGAGCGTTTGAATGCATTCGTTGAGCTGCGGTTGGGTCACGCTGTCCGGAAGGCGGCGAATCTCATAGACGACGCCGAGCTTCGCGGCCATGCGTCCCTTGGCCTGTGCGTAGCACGCGGCGGCCGGGTGATTGCCGACCAGCACCGTGACCATGCGCGGGGGGATCCCCTGACCCAGCCAGCGGTGAACCTCCCCGGCGATCTCGGTTTTCAACGCGTCCGCAACGGGTTTTCCACGCAGTTCCAGGGCCATCGTTCATCCGCTCCTCTCCTGGTGTTCTCCTCGGACACCGGTCGTTTGCATCCCACCGGTGTTTTGGATCCGCGGCGCCCCGGCGCCCCATACACGTCCCCCGCGCGCCATCGCGGTTCAACCCGCCCGCCCCCGGGCGATTTCACATCGGAGGCACGAAAAGGCCGCCTGGGTACACGCGTCCCGTCGGTTGCACCGACAGATCCGATTGCCCAGGCGGCCGGCCGATCTTCACCCCGCACTCCCTCGTGGTGCTCCACGTGATCCGCCAGTCATGCGGGGGATTCGCTTCTGTTGTCAAGCTCAGCATACCTGCAAAGACCCGGCCCGGTCAAGCGTCGTCCTTCGGCATCGGAGGAGAAACGAGGAAAGGCCCATCGTCTGGACACCGGATCTCAGAATGTCGATTTGCTTTATCTGTTTACATGGCGTAGGGTAATAGACGATGGTTCGGAGACACGGTGCACCGGTTTTTCTCGTCGGAATCGTTGCGGATCCGGGACAAACCTGGTCCGGCGGGACATGGATTGTCCAGTGAACCCGTGGGTAACCCGCCGTCCGCTGGAGACATTAGTTCAGAGGAGCCTGGAGAACGGGAGGTGGTCCGCTTGTGGTATTCGGCGAAGGACCTTGCGGAAGCGCTCGAGGTCCTCTCTTCCGAACGCCCCGTCGTCGTCGGCGGGGGAACGGACCTGTTCGTGCACTGGCCGCGCCGGAAGCCGGCGTTTGACGGCCGACATTGGCTCGACGTGCACCGCGTTTCGGAATTGCGCCTCGTGAACATGACGGCGGAGGGCATCGTCATCGGCGCGGCCGTCACCGCGGCACAGCTGTGGCAGGACGCCCGCCTGAACGCGGTGCCGGCGCTGCAGCAGGCCGCCCGGGTGGTCGGCGGATGGCAGATTCAAAATCGTGCCACGCTCGGCGGCAACATCGCCAACGCCTCGCCCGCGGCCGACATGGTGGCCGCCCTGGCGGCGCTGGACGCCCGCGTCGAGGTGGCGTCCCAGCGAGGGACCCGGATGGAACGCCTCACGGAGCTGATCACGGGACCCAAGCGCACCACCCTTGAGCCGGACGAGCTGATCACGCGGATCCACCTGCCGAGCTGGGCCGTTGGGATGCGGCAGGTGTTTCTCCGGTTGGATCAGCGGGGCGGAACCGACATTTCGCTGGTGTCGGCGGCGGTGGCGCTGCGGGTGGAGGATGACCGCGTGCGCCAGGCCTCCATCGCGGTGGGCGCCGCCGGGCCCGTTCCGCTCCGGCTGCCCGAGGCGGACGCCCATCTCGTCGGCGTGCGGCTCGGTGGACCGGCGGAGGACGTGGAAGGCGTTGCCGACCGGATCGCCCGGGCGTACGCGGAGGCGGCCCGGCCGATCACGGATGTGCGGGCGAGCGCGGACTACCGGCGCGCGATGGTTGAGGTGCTCGTGCGGCGGGGGATTCGGAGATTGCTGGAGGAGTGGAAGGGATGACGCAAGCGATCGCGGCGGCGGGCGCCCGCCCTCGCCTGGGCCGGCGGGAGTGGGGCGTGCTCGCCCTGACGTTGATGTTCTGGCTGTTTGACGGCTATGAGGTCTACGCACTGATTCTGACGATGATTCCGGCGCTGCACAGTCTGTTGCCGGCCGCGGACCTGAAGGCGACGCCGCGCTACGCCGGGTATCTGGTCTCGGCCACCCTGTTCGGATGGGCCACCGGAGGCATTCTCGGCGGGGTGTTCGGGGACAAGATCGGGCGCAAGAAGACGATGATCCTCGCCATCTTGGTGTACGCGGTCTTCACCGGGACCAGCGCGCTGGTGCAATCCTGGGGCCAGCTGGCGCTCACGCGCTTTTTGACCGGGGTCGGCATCGGGGCGGAGTGGGGCGTCGGCACGTCCTTGCTGGCGGAGAGCTGGCCGGCGGCGTACCGGACCAAGGGGGCGGGGTTGCTGCAATCCGGCTTCTCCCTGGGGGCCTTCGCGGCGTCCGGCATCTGGTGGTGGATCGGCGGGCAGATGCACCTGAGCTGGCGATGGATCTACGTGATCGGCATCCTCCCGGCGTTGGTCGTGTTCCTGACCGCGCGCCGCATTCCGGAGTCGTACCGGTGGACGCAGGCGCATCGGCGCGGGGAGAGCATCGGGGTCATCCTGCGCGGCCGGTATGGCCGGCATCTGATTGTGGCGCTGTTGGTGTCCATCTCCATCACCGTCGGTTGGTGGGCCATCTCGTCCTGGGTGCCGTCCTACGTCGGGCAGATCGCCGCGAGGACGGGCGGGAACGTGGCGTATTACAGCGGAATTGCAGGGCTGCTGTACAACGCGGGCGAGATTGCGGGCTGTATCCTATTCGGGTTTTTGGCGGACGCCTGGGGGCGTAAGCCGACAGCGTTCGTGTTTTTCGCCGGCTCGCTCATCATCACCCCGGTGGTGTTCCTGTGGGTGCACGATCTCCAGGCCATCCTGTGGCTGCAGCTGGCCAACGGGTTTTTGACCAGCGGCCTGTACTCGTGGTACACCATTCAGCCGCCGGAGCTGTTCCCGACCGCGGCCCGAGCGACGGCGATCTCGGTGATCTTCAACGGCGCCCGGTATCTCGCGATGTTCGGGCCCATCGTGGCGTCGATGCTGATCCAGGCCTTCGGCGGCTACAGCCAGGCGGCGACCGCCTTTGGATTGATCTACATCCTCGGCGCGCTGGCGGTGCTGTTTTTGCCGGAGACAAAGGGGAAGGCTTTGCCGGATTGAGGCGGGGAGGGACCTGATATGACGCGCACGCTCATCACCGCGATGTCCGAAAGCGACCGCACCCTGCCCCTGTTGACGGGGCGGGTCCGTCTGCCCGGGTTCACCGTGGCCGCGCAATCGGCGACGGTCGAGGAGATCTTTCACCGCCAGTTGAACGACGCTCCCTACGATGTCGCGGAGCTGTCGTTGGCATCGTATCTGATTGCGCTCGGACGGGGAGAGTCACGACTCACGGCCATCCCGGTGTTTCTCTCCAGATCCTTTCGCCACAACGCCATCTATGTCCGCCAGGACAGCCCGTATCACGACCCGCGGGATCTCGCCGGGCGCCGCTTCGGCTTCCCGGAGTTTCAGATGACGGCGGCGGTCTGGGTGCGCGGGATGTTCCGCCACCAGTACGGCATCCCGTCGGACGGGATGACCTTCGTCACCTATCGGCCGGAGCGCATCCCGGTGAACACCCCGGCCCGCAGGGGTCAGGCGAAGGACCTTTTCACCGGCCTCATCGAGGGGGAGGTCGACGCTGTGATGTCCGCGCGCCGGCCGCCTGCGGCGGTGTTCCCGCCCGCCGGGGAGGGTGGACCGATTCGCCGCCTTTTTCCCGACGCGTTCGCGGCCGAGCGGGAATACTACCGCGATACCGGCATCTTTCCCATCATGCACCTGGTGTCGATTCGGCGGGATGTGGTGACGGATCATCCCGAGCTGCCCCGCCTGCTGTACGAGTCATTGCGGCGGGTGAAGGAGGAGGCGGTGGCCTCACTGCTCGAAACGGTCAGGCTGGGCGCCACCGCGCCATGGCTGGTGGAGTCCCTGGAGGCGGCTGTGCGGGCCATGGGGGATGACGTGTGGCCCTACGGCGTGGCCGCCAACTGGGCGCAGCTGGAGACCTTCATGCAGTACCTGATGGAGGATGGCCTTCTGGAGCGGCCGTTGCGCCCGGAGGACGTGTTCCATCCGTCCGTTCTGGACACCTGACGGATCCGGGTGATGTCCTGGGCCATCGGACCTCAAGGAGTGTGATTCGATGAACAACCTGTCGCTCTCCATCAACGGACAGCTTCAGCGCGTTGCGTGCGATCCGCTGACGCCGCTGGCCGACGTCCTGCGCGACGGCCTGAGGCTGACCGGGACGAAAATCGGGTGCCGGACGGGCGAGTGCGGCGCCTGCACGGTGTTGCTGGACGGCGAACCGGTGCTGTCGTGCCTGCTGCCCGTCGCGGCCGTTCAGGATGCAAAGATTCAGACGGTGGAAGGACTCGCGGGTGACCCGCGCTTCGAGGCGCTGGCTTCGGCGATGGACGCCTGCGGCGGTGCGCAGTGCGGCTACTGCACGCCCGGCATCATGGTGACGCTGACGGCGGCGCTGCGGCAACCGGACCGATTTGCCCCGGGGGAATACGAGGCGGCGCTCAAGAACAACCTGTGCCGCTGCACCGGATACCGGGCCATTCGGGAGGCCATCGCCCAGGTGACGGCGGGGCTGCAAAGCCAGGAGATGACCGCCGGTCCCGCGCGGAACAGCACCGCCACGTCCGAAGGCGCCGAGGCACTCGGGCAGGCGGACGCTTTGGGCAAGGTGGCGATTCCGCGATGAGCCCCGCCGTCACGACTCACAACGACCTGGATGACAAAATCCGCGGGCGCACGAAGTACGTGGCGGACCTGCACCTGCCGGGGGAGCTCGTCGGGGGTATTCTCCGCAGCCCGCATCCGCACGCCCGGATTCTCTCCATCGACACCCGCCGCGCCCGGGCCATTCCCGGGGTGCACGCGGTCATCACGGCGGCGGACGTGCCGCATCCCCCGTTCGGACCGACGCAGTACAAGGACTGGAACATCCTCGCCCGCGATCGGGTGCGGTTCATCGGGGACGAGGTGGCCGCCGTCGCCGCGGAGTCGGCGGAGGCGGCCGCGCAAGCCATCGCCGCCATCGAGGTGGTGTATCATCCGTTGCCGGCCGTCTTTGACCCCGAGGAGGCGCTGGCCGCCGGTTTGGCGGGGGCCGCCGGCTCGGGAGCCGCGGCGCGTGTCGCGACGCGGGCGGCCGCGGCGGCCGGAGGGCGCGCCACCGACGGTTCGGGGGCCTGGGCGGGTGAACCGGTCGTTATCCATGACGAGACCCCGGACAACCGGCCGATGCACATCCACATTGAGCGCGGCGATGTCGACGCGGCGTTTGCGAAGGCGGCCATCGTGCGCGGCGGCCGGTACACCACCAACCGCATCTACCAGGGGCACCTCGAGCCCATCGGCGTGATCGCCACGTGGGACGAGGCGGAGGGGCTCACCCTCATCACCCCCTCGCACATCCCGTACCGGGCGCGCGAGACGTACGCCGCCGCGTTCGGCCTGCCCGAGGAGAAGGTGCGGATTCAGGTGCCGCCCATCGGAGGGTCGTTTGGGGCCAAGTACGTGCACAAGGCGCACCTGATTGCGGCCGCGCTGGCGCGGGCGGCGGGCAGGCCGGTCCGCATCGTGTTCGATCGCTACGAGGACATGCTCACCGCCCACCCGCGCGTGCCCCTGACCATCGACATCCGCATCGCGGCGGATGAGACGGGGCGCTTTCTCGGCAAGGACGTGACGGTGTGGGGGGACGCCGGCGCGCGTGTGTACTGGAGCCCGAACGTGCTGGCGACGGCGTGCTCGCGGCCGGACTCGCTGTATCACTTCGGCGCGGTGCGCGCCGAAGGGCACCTGATGTACACCAATCACAGCCCCACCACCTGCATGCGCGGATTCGGGAACGCCGAGATGCTGTTCGCGGTGGAGAGCGTGATCGACGAGATCGCCGAGGGGCTCGGCCTGGACCCGGCGGAGGTGCGCCTCCGAAACATCGTTCACCGGGGCGAGACGACGGTGCACGGGTACCGCCTTGACAGCTGTGAGCTCGAGGCGTGTGTGAAACGCGTGATGGAGCTGTCCGGGTGGTCGCGGCGCAAGGACTTGCCGAAGTACCGCGGCCTGGGCATGGCGCTGGGGAACCATGTGTCGGGGTACCGCGGGATCGACCCGCGCTTTGAGGGCTCCACCGCCGTCGCCCGCCTGCGCGCGGACGGGGTGGTGGAGGTGGAGACCGGCGAGATTGACCTCGGCCAGGGGATGTCCTCGACCTACGCGCGGATTGCGGCGCGCGTCCTCGAAATCGACCCGGCGCGGGTGCTGGTGAAGTCGGGGGACACGGGGCGGTACCCGTTTGGCATCGGGACGCTGGCCTCCCGCAGCACGGTGATGGGCGGCAACGCAATTCGGCTGGCGGCGGAGCGGTTGCGCGACGCGCTGGCGAACTTCGTGGCGGAGGCGTTGGGTCCCGGGGCGCGGTTCGCGGGCGGGGTGGCACGGGTGCCTGGGCCCGATGGCCGGGCGGCCCCGGGTGCGCCGGAGGCGGGGGAGGGCGGTTCGCCTGCGCCCGGTGTGGCGGAGACTTTCGGTAAGGTGTACGATTTGGCTGAATTGGCCCGGCTGTACCGGGCGCGCCACGCGGGCGACGCGCTGGAGGTGCGGGCGTCGTACACGCCGCAGACCGACTTTCCGGGCAAGGACTTTTACGGAAACCCGTCTCCGGCCTATCCGTTCGCGGCGCACGTGGCGGAGGTCGAGGTCGATCCGGAGACCGGCCGCGCCCGCGTCATCGGCTACTGGGCGGTGCACGACGCCGGCGTGGTCCTGAACCGGGTGGCGGCCACGGGCCAGGTGGTCGGCGGCGTGGCGCAGGGCATCGGCTGGGCGCTGATGGAAGATCTGCGGACCCACCGGGGCGCGGTTCAGAATTTGACGCTGTTGGATTACCGCATGCCGGGGGTTGCGGATGTGCCGCCGGTGACGGTGGAGTTCGTCGAGGTGCCCGACCCGCACGGGCCCTTCGGGGCGAAGTCGGTCGGGGAGGTCGCGATTGACCCCGCGCCGGCGGCGGTGGCCAACGCCATTGCCCACGCCCTGGGCGTGCGGGGCCACGCCCTGCCGCTGACGGCCGAGTCGCTGTGGCGGTTGCAGAGAGACGCCCGGCGGGACGGAGGCGGGGCGTGAGCGGCGGGTGCTCAGGCGAGAACCCGAAACGGAGGGATGTGGATGCAGTCCTACACGGCGGATGTGTTGGTGATCGGGTCGGGCGCGGCGGGCCTGATGGCCGCCCGCGCGGCGAGCGATGCCGGGGCGTCCGTGCTGTTGGTCGACAAGAGCCTCGTCGGGCGCGGCGGAGCCACGGTGTTGGCGCAGATGACCGTCGCCGTGGCGCTCGGGGAGGCGGAGCCGGATCATCCGGAGGTGCACTACCACGACACCATGGTCGGCGGGCGCGGGTTGTCCGTGCCGGAGATCGTGCGGGTCATCGTGGAGCGCGGGCCGGAGGTCATCCTGGAGGTCGAGCGGTACGGGGTGAACTGGGCGCGCACGCCGGACGGCAGGCACGCGCAGGTGGTGGCCCCGGGGCATTCCCGCCGCCGGTGCGTGTATGTCGACATCCTCAACACCGGCGGCGCGACGTCAGCCGGGTTGCGGCGCGCGACGTTCCGCGATCCGAACATCCGGCGGTTGAAAAACGTGATGATCACGCGGCTCATCAAGCGGGACGGGCGGGTGACCGGCGCGGCCGGGTTTGCCATCGAGACGCTGGAGCCGGTCAGCCTCGCCGCGGCGACCACCGTGATCGCCACCGGCGGCCTGACCGAGGTGTACGCGCGCAACAGCGCGTCCGCGAACATGACGGGCGATGGGTTCGTGCTCGCCGCTGAGGCGGGGGCCGTGCTGCGCGATATGGAGATGGTGCAGTTCTTCCCCATCGCTCACCTGCATCCGCCGCTGGTCGGGCTCGATCCCATCATGTGGGACCCCTTCCGCTACAAGCTGGGCGGACGCCTGCTTAACGGCCGGGGGGAGGAGTTTTTGCATCGCTACACCGGCGAGGTGGCCGGCCAGTACACGTCGCCGCGGGATCAGACGACCTTCGCCATCTTCGAGGAGGTCAACGCCGGACGGGGATCGCCGCACGGGGGCGCGTACCTGGATTTTCGCATGGTTCCCGAGGACAAGCTGCGCGAGGCGTTCGGACCGGTGATCGGAATCCTGCGGGACAACGGGATCAATCTCACGACCGACATGGTCGAGGTCGCCCCGATGGCGCACTTCCACATCGGCGGGATCCAGGTCTCGGCGGCGATGGAGACGACGGTGCCGGGGCTGTTGGCGTGCGGCGAGGTGATCCACGGGATGCACGGGGCCAACCGGCTGTCCGGAAACGCCATCACCGAGGCGCTGGTGACGGGGCGTGTGGCGGGCGAGACGGCGGCCAAAGCGCGCGGCGAGCGCGTGGACGAGGAGGCGGTGCGCCGGGCGGCGCAGGCCGAGTGGGACCGGCTGCGGACGTTCTGGCATCCGCGTCCGGTTCAGCGCGACGACATCGCGATGATGCAGCTCAAACAGGAGCTGCAGCGGGTGATGTGGGCGGACGCGGGGCCGCTTCGGACGGAGGCGCAACTGCAGCGTGCGCTCGGGCGTGTGCGCGAATTGGCGGACGCCTGCCGGGATGCGGCCTTGGCGCAGGAGGGCCGTTTTCCGCTGCACCTGGTGGAAAAGGTGGAACTGGACCGGATGCTGCGCGTCAGCGAGGCCATCATCCTCGGGGCGCTGGAACGGCGGGAGACGCGGGGCGCCCATGTGCGGCTCGATCACGACGCCACCTGGGACACCCCGAAAAGCACGGCCTTCACCTTCGACGAGGCCTCGGGCTGGCGGCTCGCGTGGCTTGATCGCATCTGAAGCCCATCGGTTGCGCCGCCCGGTGTTGGACGGGAGAGTACAATGGAGGGAGGATGCCAGATGGCGGTGGTGAAACTGCGCGTGGTCCGCGGCACCCCGGAGACGGGCCGCAAGGTGGCGGAGTACGAGGTGCCGTATCGGGAGGGCATGAGCGTGCTCGACGCGGTGCTGTGGGTTCGGGTCAACCGGGACCCGGCGTTGGCCGCGCGTTACTCGTGCCGATCGGCGAACGCCTGCAAGGAGTGTTCCGCGCAGATCGACGGCAAGGTGGGCTACATGTGCAGCACCAAGGCCAGGCCGGATTCGACCATTGAGCTGGCCCCGGTCGGCGGCCGGGATTGGATCCGCGATCTGGTGACGGAGCTGGACTGAGGCATCCGGACAGACCTTTTCGAAGGAGGCGTCAGAGATGTACAGGTTGGACATGAACAGCGATCTCGGGGAGAGTTTCGGGGCGTACACCATCGGTCACGATGAACAGGTCCTCGACATTGTGACCTCCTGCAACATCGCGTGCGGCTTTCACGGCGGCGACGCGGCGACCATGCGCAAAACGGTCGCGCTCGCCCTGGAGAAAGGCGTGGCCATCGGCGCGCACCCCGGGTTGCAGGACCTGGTCGGCTTCGGCCGCCGCAACATGGACATCTCGCCGCAGGAGGCGTATGACATCGTCGTCTACCAGCTCGGCGCGCTGTACGGGTTCGTCCGCGCGGAGGGCGGCCGGATGCAGCACGTGAAGGCCCACGGCGCCCTCTACAACATGGCCGCGGTCAACGCCGGACTGGCGGAGGCCATCGCCGAGGCGGTGTACAAGGTGGACCCGGAGCTCATTCTGTTCGGCCTCTCGGGCAGCGAGCTCATCCGGGCCGGGCAGAAGATCGGATTGCGGACCGCCAGCGAGGTGTTCGCCGACCGGACGTATCAGCAGGACGGAACCCTGACGCCGCGCCGGCGCCCGGATGCGATGATCCAGGACACGGAGCGGGCGGTTGCGCAGGTGATCCGGATGGTGAAAGAGGGCAAGGTCCGCTCGCAGCAGGGCGTCGACGTGGACATCCAGGCCGACACGGTGTGCATCCACGGCGATGGTCCGCACGCGGTGGAGTTCGCGCGCCATATCAAACAGGCGTTGGCGGACGCCGGCATCACGGTGCAGGCGGTGGGCCGCTCCGCGTGAGCGGAGTGGACGCCGGCTATCAAAATCTTGCGCCATCTGGCATCCTCCTCGTAGAATGGATGGGAAGACTAGGTTTTGGACCACATTCCATCTATGGGGACCGAGGGGAGACCGGAGGATGAGCAGAAGGCGTCGAATGGCACAACGGTTGACCGCGGCGGCCGCCGCGGGAACGGTGGCGGTGCTGGCCCCGCTGTTGGGCGGGGCCGCCGGTTGGGCGAACCCGGCGGTGTGGGCCGGCACCGCGGGCGCCGGAGGCAGCACAGGTGCCGTGGGCACCACAGGCACCGCAGGGTCGGGGTCCCAGCGGACCCTCCAGCAACCGAAGGAGGGGGTGCTGGTGGCGCTGGGCGACTCCATCACGTTCGGCTACAACCTCGATGACACGAACGGCAACACCACTCCTTCGCATGCCGCGTATCCGTATCAGATCGGGAAGGACACGGGATACAGCGTGGTGGACCTCGGGGTCCCGGGCTGGGACTCCCAGGACCTCCGGACGGCCCTCGGCACGCCGAACTTCGCGCGCGCCATCCGGAGCGCCACCGTCATCACGCTCGACATCGGCAGCAACGACCTTCTACGGCTGGCGGGGCAACTGCATCTGCTCGACGCGCAAAAGGACCCCACCGCGCCCGTGACGATTTCCCCCGAGCAACAGGCGCAGTTCGCGCAGGCCATCGAGACGTTCGGGGCCAACCTCACCAGCATCCTCACGACGATCCGCACCCAGACGCAGGCGCCCATCATCCTGTACAACCTGTACAATCCATTTCCGGCCGGAACGGGCCTGAACACGGTGACCGAGCGGTTCGAGCAAGCGGAGAACGGGATCATCGCCCAGGCCGTGCAGTCCGTCCCGAACGTCGCCCTGGCCGATGTGCACACCCGGTTCGCGGGCCGGCAGGCGGAGTACGTGCGGATCACCGAGAAGGACGTGCATCCGACCGTCGCGGGGCAGACGGTGTTGGCCGAGGCGGGGGAATCCGCGCTGCGGACGCTCGGTTTGCCGTCCGGTGGGGCGGGTGACGGCGGCGCGGACGACGCCATCGGCCTGGCGGCCGGCAGCGTGGGACCGGGCGGCGGGTCCGTCGGGGGATCCCTGAACGGCAGCCGGGTGTCTCTGACCGTGCCTGCGGGCGCCATCTCCGCCGGGACGGAGGTGGATCTGACCAGCGGGCCCACGTCCGCCGTGGGATCACTGTTGTCCAAGGGGCAGCGGGCGGTCGCCGAGGTCGGAGTGAACTTCATGGCCTTCGTCCGCTTTTCCAAACCCTACACCCTGACCATCGCGAATCCGTCCATACCCGCCGACGCGGCGGTGTTTCAGATCACGGGGGATGTCCTGACCCCGGTGGCGGGCGCGAAGGTCACGGCGGGGCAGGTGGAGATCCCCGGGACCGCCGGGGGTGACTACATCGTGATCGCGCCCGAGGTCCAGACGGTGCCCGGCGCGACGGCGCCGGAGACCGGACTGCCGGTGTGGCCGGCGGCGGTGTTCGGCGGCATGCTGATGATCGCGGGGACCGCGCTGGTGGCCGCGGGCCGCCGGAAGCGGGCGTGAATCGAAGGGTTCTCGCCGGTCTCACGTTGCTGGTGGCGGGCGCCGGAATCGCCCTGTGGCCGCTGCGCGTGTATCTGGCCACCTGGACGCGCGGCGCCACGCTGACGGCCCGGGCCGAGCACATGGCGACGGCGCCATCCGTGGACACCCCGTCCGGCACCGCGGGTGCCGGTGGGACCGGGGCACCGGCGGCGGGACCCGTCGCGATGACCGTCACCCTGCCCCTCGCGCGCCCGGAGGCGGGGCGCCTCATGGGCGGACTTGCCATCCCGGCGCTGGGGGTGACGGCGCCCTTGTTGGAGGGGACGGAGGACCGGGAGTTGAACGCGGGAGCCGGACACCTGACCGGCAGCGCCCTTCCCGGCGCCCCGGGGACGTGCGTGATCGCCGCGCACAACGCGACCTGGTTTCGGCGGCTCGACCGGCTGAAGCCGGGGGATGAGCTCACCGTGTGGACCGAGGCCGGGCGATGGGTGTACCGGGTGGACGGCAGCCGCGTCGTGCGAACGGGCGACGCCGTCGCCAACTCGGTCCTCCCGACGCTGATCCTCGAAACCTGTTATCCGTTGGACGCCCTGTACCGGACGCCCGAACGGCTGTTGGTCAGCGCTTCGCTGGTGCGGGCGGAGAGGACAACGGGCGGGTCGGCGCAGGCGGGCGGCGGTCCGCCCGCCGCCTCCATCCGCACGGGGGCACCGAACGTGCCGCCTTTGGCCATCGACGTGGCCGACCCGTACCGGGCCTTCGTGCCGGCGGACCTGGCCGGCCCGTCGGGATCGGACCTGACGCTGTCGGCCAACGGCCTGCCCATGGGCCGCCTGGAGATGGACGGTCCCGCGGCGCCGTCGTTCACCGCCGGCAACCGGCCCCTGGCCGCGGTCAACACCCTGGTGCAGCTGACGATGGCGTATGTGCACGCCAGCACGTCCGGCAACCGGGCGGATCTCGCACAGCTCCTGACGCATGCGGACGCGGACAGCCCGCGTGTGGACGGGAATCCGCTCTTCGGAAAGTCGATCCGAGACGTCCGCTACGCGGGGGCGTACAACGTCACCCTGAAGGTCGACGGCGTCCGCCTGACCGAGGCTTGCGGCACCCTGGCGATGATCATTCAGGGCCATCCGTGGACACTTTCGGTCAAGGCTGCTGCGGACGCGTCGGGGTGGATGTCTCTGCGCCAGGTTCGGTGGCGTCCGTGAAGTATGTCTGCGCCACCTGGCGCAGGCGCTCCAGGTTCGGGACGAACTGGTCGTTGCGCTGCTCCAGGATGTTGTCGTACAGGGTTTGGGAGGCGCCCTCCACCTGGTAGTAATGAACCTGTGTGTCGAGATCCACGCCGCGCGCCGCGAGCGCCAGGCTCAAAATGTCGTCCGTCGACATGTTGGTGGCGATGAGAAAGTTGGGCAGCTGTTGGACGAACTCCGGCAGATGCACGAGCCCCGCCGGCCGCAAAAGCGCGCGGGCGATGCCCTTCAGGGCCTCCTCCTGCAACTGTTGGCGGCTGAAGTCCCCCTCCGGCAGGGAATCCCGTTCGTGCACCACCTCGGTCACCATCTTGCCGTCGAGATGATGCACGCCTTTGCGGATCACCCGTCCCCGGTCCTCCGGATACCACGGATGCGTCAACCGCACGTCGAACGGGATGTCCATGTCGATTCCGCCGACCGCGTCCACCAAGCCCTGCAGCCCCCAGTAATTGGTCACCGCGTAATAATTGACGTCCACGCCGGTCAGCCGTTGCACCGCCGCGACCGCCCGCTCAATCCCCGGGATCTTCCCGAGCTCAGCCTGCGCCACATACTGGACGCTGGTCAGCTTGGTGTACCCGTGGCCCGGCATGTACACCCGCGTGTCGCGCGGGATGCTCAGGACGTTGAAGCGTCTGTCGCGCAGGTCGGCGTGCACCAAGAGCAGGGAGTCGGAGTGGCCGGCGACGTCCCCTGGACGCTGATCCGACCCAATCAACAGGACGTTGAAACTGGCCTGCGCCGGCACCTCCGGCGGGCCGTTGACGACCGGGACCGTTTGAAAATGGTAGACGGGGCGCAGCGTGTAGTACTTGTACCCCGCGAAGGCGCCCGCCCCGGCGACCGCCAGGCAGATGACGGCCGCGACCATCCGCAGGACGGGATGCGGGCGTGCGCGGCCCCGGGCGCGGGAGGGTTGGCGCGCGTCGGTCATAGGTCCTCCTGTTTTTCGGGCGCGGGTGGGATGCCCGCGTCCGTGCCTTTGAATACATCATATCCAGGACCGCCTGGAAATACGAACCGAGATTCCGGGATGGCGACTTTCCCTCTTGTCCTGGCACGGCCCGCATCCCTGCGTTACCATGGAGTCTGGGAGTGTTGCGAGAGGTCGCCCCCGGCGCCCGCCCGGGTGCCGGGGAACGACGTGGACAAGGAGGAAGCCAGATGCAAACCACCGATATTCTCTCTGCCGTCTCGGCCATTCAGGAACAGCTGGTGGCATGGCGGCGACATCTGCACCAGCATCCCGAACTGTCCTTTCAAGAATATGAGACCTCGCGGTTCGTCGAGGAACAGCTGCGAAGTATGGGATACACCGAGGTGGAGCGGCCGACCCCGACGAGCGTCGTCGCGCGGCTCTGCGGCGCGGCGCCGGGTCGGACCATCGC
>NZ_JAIMAV010000067.1 GCF_023511815.1 Alicyclobacillus sp. | reverse complement strand
ACGAGAATGCCGGACTGAATCACCGGGTAGTCGCGAGCGCCGATCCCGTTGTACAGGTACAGCCCGACACCGGGCCAACCGAAGATGGTCTCCGTCAGGACGGCACCGCCCAAAAGCGACCCGAGCTGAATGCCGATGACGGTCAGCACCGGCGCAAACGAATTTTTGAGCGCGTGTTTATACACCACCCAGAAATCGGACAATCCCTTTGCACGCGCCGTCCGGACGTAGTCGTGCTTCATCACTTCGAGCATGGAGCTGCGCGTCATTCGGGCGATGACCGCCATCGGGATGGTCCCCAAAGCGACACCGGGCAGGATGAGATGCTGAACGACTGTCCAGAACTGCTGGGTGTTGCCGGCCAGCAGGGTGTCAATCAGATAGAAATGCGTGATCTCGGTCACCGGATTGCGTGGATCCGCCCGTCCGATGACCGGGAGCCAGTGCAGCTTCAGGCCGAAAAGCCACTGTTCCATCAAACCCAGCCAAAAGATCGGCACAGACACCCCAATGAGCGCAATCACCATCGCGACGTAGTCAAACCACGTATTGCGCTTCCAGGCCGACAGAATGCCGGCATTGACCCCGATGACCACGGCGAACACCATGCTGAACAGTGTCAGCTCGGCCGTGGCCGCCAGATGAGGAAACATCTCGGAGGCGATGGGCTGCTGCGTCACCAGAGAGGTCCCCAGGTCCCCGTGAAGGATTTGACCAAGAAACATCAGATACTGCTGATACAGGGGCCTGTCCAATCCGAGATGGTGGCGAAGGTCGGCAACCGTCTGCGGATCGGCCTGCTGCCCTAAAATCACCTGCGCCGGGTCGCCCGGAATCAGGTGGATGATGGCGAAGACCACGATGGAGACCCCGAACAATACAGGAATCAGTTGAAACACGCGTCGGACCGTGTACTGCAGCACCGCACTTCCCCCCTTTTCTGCCCGTGACCGTCAGGTGTGCAGATGGCAGGCCACGAATCGCCCGCCGTCCATGGCCTTCCATGCCGGGCGTTCGGTCCGGCAGATGTCCATCGCAAAGGGACAGCGCGGGTGAAATGCACACCCGGTGGGTGGATTCGAAGCACTCGGCACGTCCCCCTGCAGAATGATCCGCTCGCGTTTGGCGTCCGGATCCGGAATCGGAACCGCCGAAAGCAGGGCCTGCGTGTACGGATGCAGGGGCTCGTCATACACCGCGTCCGCGGGCCCGAGTTCCACCAGACGTCCCAGGTACATCACCCCGATGCGCGTGCTGATGTGCCGGACAACGCTGAGGTCGTGGGCGATGAACAAGTACGTCAGCTGGAACTGTTCCTGGAGATCCTGCATCAGATTGAGCACCTGCGACTGGATGCTCACGTCCAACGCCGACACCGGCTCGTCGGCCACGACCAGCTTGGGCCGCAACGCCAACGCGCGCGCAATCCCGATCCGCTGTCTCTGCCCGCCGCTGAACTCGTGCGCGTACCGATGCATGTGATACGCGCTGAGGCCCACCACCTCGAGCAGTTCCTGGACACGCCGGCGCCGCTCGCCGCGATCCGTGACGCCGTGAACCAGCAGCGGTTCCTCCAGGATCTGCCCGACCGTCATCCGCGGATCCAATGACGCGTACGGGTCCTGAAAGATGATCTGCAGATGCCGCCGAACCTCTCGCATCTGCCTGTCCCCGAGGGTGAGCAGGTTGCGTCCCTCGAACCACACCTCACCGCTGGTGGGTTCGGTGAGCCGCAGGATGGACCGGCCGGTGGTCGATTTCCCGCTTCCGCTCTCCCCGACGAGCCCGAGCGTCTCACCGTCCTCAATGGAAAACGACACCCCGTCCACCGCCCGAACGTACCCCGTGACGCGTTGCAGCAGACCGGATCGGATGGGGTAATAGGTCTTCAGGTCCCTGACCTCCAGCAGGGTATCAGCCACCGTGTTCACCCCCCACAGCGGTTTCCGCCTTCTTGGCGCCTTCACCCTGGTGCAACCAGCACCGGACACGATGCGGCGCATCGCCTTCCACCGTCAGCAGATCCGGCTCCGCCTCATGGCAGATGTCCATCGCAAAGGGACAGCGCGGAGCGAACTTGCATCCTTTCGGCATCTCCAGGGGAGTCGGCACGTTCCCCGGAATGGCGGTCAGTCGCGCCCGCCGTTCGTTGAGCCTCGGCATGGAGGCCAAAAGGCCCTGCGTGTACGGATGCTGAGGGCGGTGGAACAGCGTCCGGACATCCGCCTCCTCCACCACCTTGCCGGCGTACATCACCACCACCCGGTCGCACATCTCCGCGACCACCCCGAGGTCGTGCGTGATCATCAGAATCGAAGTCCCCGCCTCGCGGCGGATCTCGCGCATCAGATCCAGGATCTGCGCCTGGATGGTCACATCCAGGGCTGTCGTCGGTTCATCGGCGATGAGCAGTTTCGGGCGGCACGCCATCGCCATGGCGATCATCACCCGTTGCCGCATCCCGCCCGACAGCTGATGCGGATAGTCGTTCACAATCCGTTCCGGCCGCGGAATGCCCACCTCCCTGAGCAACTCGACCGCCCGGGACCAGGCCTGCCGCTTTCCCATCCCCATGTGCAGCCGCAACACCTCGGCGATCTGATCCCCGATGTGGAACACCGGATTCAGGCTGGTCATCGGTTCCTGAAAGATCATGGCGATCTCGTTCCCGCGAATCCGCCGCATCTCGGCCTCGCGAAGCTGGAGAAGATCCCGGCCCTCGAAGCGGATGGATCCAGCCACGATGCGCCCGGGCGGCGATGGCACCAACCGCATGATGGAGAGGGACGTCACGCTCTTGCCGCATCCCGATTCCCCCACGATGCCGAGCGTTTCGCCGGCGTTGACCTCGAGATCGACCCCGTCGACCGAACGCACCACACCCTCGTCGGTGAAAAAATGGGTGCGCAGGCCCTGCACGGACAACAGGGGTTCCATCGCAAAAGCCCCTTTCGCATTCAAATCAGGAAGCGGCGGCGCACCAGGGCGCCGCCCGTTCCCGTCATCCCTTCGGCCTCGACATGGACGTCACTTGGTGATATCCACGTTGGTCAGGGTGGGTCCGCCCGTCACCCCCGGGACGTAGCCGACGACGCGCTTGCTTCCGGCCCGCACCGGCTGCGAGTGCACCAGCGGCACGTATGGTTCATCCTTGAACACCAATTCCTGAGCCTGCTTGTACAGCGCCGCGCGTTTGCTCTGGTCCGTCTCCGTCAGCGCCTCCTCGAGCAGCTTGTCCACCGCCGGATTCTTGTAGAAGGCGGTGTTGTTGGCCGGGGGAACGGCGTTCTTTGAATCCAGGAGCGTGTACATGAACGTGGTCGGATCCCACGTGCCCGCCGACCATCCCAGCAGGCACATCGTGTGCTCGCCGCTGTCCGTCTTCTTCAGGTAGGTGGCCCAGTCATACGAGACAATCTTGGCGTGAATGCCGATCTTCTCAAGGTCCGCCTGGATGGCCGCGGCAATCTGCTGCGGCTGCGGCATGTACGGCCGTGCCACCGGCATCGCCCACAGTTCGGTGCTGAATCCGTTGGGATACCCCGCCTGGGCGAGGAGTTGCTTGGCCTTCTGAATGTCCACCGGATAATCCTGGATGCTCGAGTCAAACGCCCAGTTCTTCGGCGGCAGGATGGTCACGCCGGCGTCGGCCAGGCCGTTGTAGTAGGCGTCGATGATCGCCTTCTTGTCGATGGACATCGCGATGGCCTGGCGCACGAGCGGATTGTCGAACGGTTTTTTCTGCGTGTTGAACGCCAGATAGCCGACGTTGTTGCTGGGACTGACATACAGATTGAGATTCGGATCGGATTTCACCGACGCGATGTCGGACGGATTCAGACCCTCCATCAGGTCAATCTGACCTGCGCGAAGAGCGTTGAGCCGCGCGGTGTTGTCCGGGATCACCTGGAAGATCACCTGGTCCAACTTCGGCAACCCCGGCATCCGATACCCCGGATTCTTCTTCAGGACAATTTTGTCATTGGGCGTCCAGCTCACGAATTCAAAGGCGCCCGTGCCGACCGGATGATGGGAGATGTCCCCGTTGTTGTCCTGGATGGCTTTGGGTGACGCAATGGAAAACGCCACCTGCGTCAGGATGTTGGGCAGCGGAGCGAACGGGTGGTTCAGGTCAATCTCGACGGTGTAGTCGTCAATCTTTTTGACACCCTTGATGATGGCACCGGGAGACCCGTAGAAACCGCCCAGGTCCGACTTGTAGTGCGCGAACGAGCTGCCCTTGTGATAGGGGTTGTTCGGATCCCCCCAGCGGTTGAAGTTGAAGACCACGGCATCCGCGTTGAACGGGGTCCCGTCCTGGAACTTCACGCCCTGCAGCAGGTGAAACGTCCAGGACAATCCGTCCTTCGACGGTTCCCAGCTGGTCGCCAGATCCGGCTGCAGCTCCGACGTCCCAATTTTGTAGGTCACCAGGGTGTCATAAATCTCCTGCGCGACCATGTTCGATTCGTCGTCGGTCGATCCCGACGGGTCCAGCGTGATGGAGTCGCCCGACCGCCCGAAGATGAGCGTCTTCTGGCCGGCGGCCGCGGCGGGTGCGGTCCCGTTCGCCTGCGTGGTGGTCGTTCCGCCGCAGCCGCTGAGGGTGGCCAACAGCCCCACCATTGCCGCGGATGTCCAAATCATTCTCCGAAAATTCATCGTTTTCCTCCTTTGGATGGCCCCTTCACCGAAATATGTATAAAAAGTTAAACCACAGAACCTACCATTCAATTCCCCCTTCCCATCGAATTATATGGACTTTTAATAAGAGGTTCAACAGTGTATGATCGGAGCATCGCCAGCGGCGAGGCGGGCAGCCCCCCTCGCCGGACAACGCTTCGGAGGTGGAACCGTGCAAGACGTGATGGCCCAGCGCGTCCGCCAACTCTCCGCCGGAATCTTCGCGGAACTGGCACAGCGCAAACGCCAGGCCCTGCAGAGGGGTGTGGATGTGATTGACCTGAGCATCGGCAGCCCGGACCTTCCGCCTCCGTCCTGGGTGATGGAAGAATTGGCTGAATCCGTTCGGGACCCATCGCAATACGGATACACCGTCGCGCCATCCGCCGATTTCCTGAACGCGGTGGCCGGCTTTTACGAGCAGCGATACGGCGTCACCCTCGACCCGAAGCGCCAGGTCATCCAGGTGATGGGGTCCCAGGAAGGCCTCACCCACCTCGCGTGGGCCGTGCTGAACCCCGGCGACCTGGTGCTCGTGCCGGACCCCGGATACCCCATCTACGACGCGAGCGTCCGGCTGGCCGGCGGAGAGGTGTACCCGATGGCGCTTCGGCCCGAGAACGGATACCTGCCCAACCTGGCCGAGATCCCGGATGAAATCGCCCGGCGCGCCAGGATGATGATCCTCAACTACCCGGGAAATCCCCTGCCCGTGCTGGGGACGGAGGCGTTCTTCGAGGCGGTCGTCCAATTCGCCAAGCGCCATGACCTTGTCGTGGTGCACGATTTCGCGTATTCGGAGTTGGTGTTCGACGGCCGCCGTGCGCCCAGTTTTCTGTCCGTTCCGGGCGCCATGGACGTCGGCATCGAGTCCAATTCCCTGTCCAAGACGTTCAGCATGG
Organism: Alicyclobacillus sp.; assembly: GCF_023511815.1. Taxonomy (GTDB): domain Bacteria; phylum Bacillota; class Bacilli; order Alicyclobacillales; family Alicyclobacillaceae; genus Alicyclobacillus_H. The sequence goes on along the minus strand of NZ_JAIMAV010000067.1, from coordinate 10,403 downwards.
CCGGCTGCCGCATCGGGTACATGGTGGGCAACGAGCGTGTGCTCTCAGCGCTCGCGACCCTTCGGTCACACATCGACTTCGGCGTCTTTTCGCCCATCCAGCGGGCCGCGGTCCGCGCCCTGCAATCTCCGGCGGAGACCTTCCATCACCAGGCACGCCGATACCAGGAACGCCGAGACGCGCTGGTGCAGGGGTTCGCGGAAGCCGGCTGGCCCATCGCCTCTCCGCCGGCGACCATGTTCGCGTGGGCGCCCATCCCGGTCCCGGGCAGCGCGGCCGATTTCGCCATGGACCTCATGGAACAAACCGGTGTCGCGGTCACCCCCGGGGAGGCGTTCGGCAGCCGGGGCGAGGGGTACGTGCGGATCGCCCTGGTGCAACCGGTGCCCCGCCTTCGGGAGGCCGCCCGCCGCGTCGGCGAATACCTCAAGGCCCGGCGCTGAGCGGAACAAAAAAGGAGCGCGAGGTGCCCATCGTGGCATCTCGCGCTTCCTCGTTTCGCGGTGCGGGCCGTGTGGCAGATGGAGGGCCGTGTGGCGGGCGCCCCGTCCCTGCGACGGGAGAGGCGCGCCGCCGTGGTCACTTGCCCGCTTCCGCCAGCGACCAGCTGTGCGTCATGGATCCTTCCAGCCACCGTTCGACGTCCATGGCCGCCTTGCATCCGCTGCCCGCCGCCGTGATGGCCTGGCGATACCGGGAATCCATCACGTCACCGCAAGCAAACACCCCTTCCACGCTGGTCTGCGTGGTGACGCCGTCGGTGCGGATGTACCCCAGTTCATCCAGCTCCACCTGGCCGTTCAAAAAGGCGGTGTTCGGCGAATGGCCGATGGCGACGAACACCCCGTCGGTCTCCAACACGCGGGTCTGGCCCGTGGCGTTGTCACGCACCTCGAGCCCGGTGACCTTTCCGCCCTCCCCCCGTACGGAGACCGGCGTGGCGTTGAGCACCCATCGGATTTTCGGGTTGTTCCGAGCGCGCTCCTGCATCACCTTCGAGGCCCGCAGTTCGTTCCGACGGTGGACGATGGTCACCTCGGTGGCGAACTTGGTTAAAAACGTCGCCTCCTCCATCGCCGAGTCCCCGCCGCCGACCACGACCACCCGGCGATTTCGGAAGAAGAATCCGTCGCACGTCGCGCACGTGGAGACACCGTGGCCGAGCAACTCCTGTTCGCCGGGGATGCCGAGCATCTTCGCCGAAGCGCCCGTCGAGAGGATCAGCGCGTCCGCCTCGTAGGTGTCCTTGCCGTCGACCACCACGCGAAACGGACGACGGCTGAGGTCCACCGACGTCACCCAACCGTTGACAAATCGGGCTCCGAACCGCTCCGCCTGCTTGTGCATGTTGTCCATCAGCTGCGGACCGAGGATCCCGTCGGGGAATCCGGGAAAGTTCTCGACCTCCGTGGTCTGCGTGAGCTGGCCGCCCGGCAGATCCCCCTCGACGACCAGCGGTTGGAGATTGGCGCGCGCCGCATAGATGGCGGCCGTCAGGCCCGCCGGACCGGTGCCGAGGATCATCACACGCTGCCGTTCCATGGTCTCACCTCGCGATTGGCCGGCCGTGGCCGGCCGGCTGATGCATGGTACGTCCCTGTTGTACCCCAAGCCTCCGGCAAACACAAGCGGCCCTGAAAACCCGGGCGCTCCCCGCGACACAACGCCGCCAGGAGCGCCCGGGCCACGCCCCGATCCGTCGCCGCGCGCGGCGAGGGACTCGGGTCCGCGGGCGCAGCCGGTTCACGAGCGCGGTTTATATTTAATGGAAGAGGGGCAGGACGATCCCCCCGTACGCGAAGGCACCGACAATCACCAGGGCCGGATGAACCTTGCGCCACTGCATCAGCCACAGGGACAGGGCCGCGATGATGAGCGACTGCACCCAGCCGATCTTCATCACCGATGCTTTGCCGATCTCCCAGGTCAGCGCGACCATCAGCACCGCGATCACCGGTTGGACCATGGCGGTCATGCCCCGCACCGCGTCCGACTGACGGTGGCGGTTCAGCAGGCGCATCAGGAGGATGAGCGCCACCGCGGACGGGACGATGGTCGCCGCCAGGGCGATGAGCACCCCGAGCCAACCATCCACCTGGTACCCGATGAACGTCGCCATCTTGGTGGCGATGGGGCCCGGCAACACGTTGCCGAGGGCCAGCACATTCGCGAACTCGGCGTTGGACAGCCAATGAAAGTTTGTCACCGCCTGATCCTGCAACAGCGGGATCATCGCCGGTCCCCCGCCGTACCCGAGCAAATTCGGAAGCAGGAAGCCAACCAGGACGTGCCACCAGGTCATGCGCTCGCCCCCTTGTCCGATTGGCGGGCGCGGTGAAGCCGGCGCATCAGGCGCAGGTGGAACGCGCCATAGGCGATGTAGGCCACCACCACCAGGGCCGGGGAGACGTCGAGCACCACGAGGAGCACGAACGCGAGCGCGCCGAACCCGATGGCGAACCAGCGGCCGAGCCCCTTGAACGCCTTCTCACCGAACTCGTACGCCATCACGCCCATCATCACCGCGATCACGGGGTTGACCGCGGCGATCATCCCCTGCGCGACGCGCGACTCCCGGATGGCCGCCAGCGCCCCGAACAACACGAGCATCAACACGCACGTGGGCAGGATGTTGGCCACCACGCCGATGACGGCGCCCGGCCACCCCTTCACGCGGTAGCCGAGATACGCCGCCAGCTTGGTCGCGATGGGGCCCGGAAGCGCGTTCGCCACCGCGACAATCTCACCGTACTCCTCGTCCGTCACCCAGCCGTAACGGTTGACGACCTCATGCCGCATCAGCGGAATGATGGCCGATCCGCCGCCGTAGGTGAAGATGCCCGTGCGGAACATCGCCATGACCAAGGGCAGATACCCGTCTTTCGCCACCGTTTCGCCTTCCTTCACCAGCACGCGATGGTGCCGTCAGTCCGCGGTTCGGTGCCGCCCGCCAACACCCCGTTCGCGAGCCGCCAGATCACCTGGCCACGGCCAAAGCCACCCGCGTCGTTGGCCACCTGAATCTCGTGGCCGCGGCGGGCCAGCGCCTGCGCGATGTGCGCCGGGAACTCGCGCTCCACGACCACCTTCCTGCCTTCCGTCCACTGCCACCGCGGCGCATCCAGAGCCGCCTGCGGATTCAGGTGGAAATCGATGAGGTTCATCACCACCTGCAGGTGCCCCTGCGGTTGCATGTAGCCGCCCATCACGCCGAACGGGCCCACCGGTTCGCCGCCACGCGTGAGAAAGCCCGGAATGATGGTGTGGTACGTCCGTTTGCCGGGCGCCAGGGCGTTGACATGCGACGGATCGAGCGAAAACGTGTGCCCTCGGTTCTGCAGCGAGATGCCCGTACCGGGCACGACGATGCCCGACCCGAATCCCATGTAGTTGCTCTGGATGAACGAAACCAGATTCCCGTCCTGGTCGGCCGTGGCGAGATACACCGTGCCGCCTCGGTCCGGCCGGCCCGGGACCGGATCCAGCGCCTGTCGGCCGATGAGTTCGCGCCGCGCCTGGGCGTACGCCGGCGACAGCAGCTGCTCGACATGCACCGGCATGAACCGGGGATCGGTGATGTATTGTTTCCCGTCCGCAAACGCCAACTTCAGCGCCTCAATCTGGCGGTGCACCGTCTCCACGTCGTCCTTGGCGCTGAATTCAAACCCGTTCAGGATGTTGAGCGCCATCAGCGCGATGATGCCCTGACCGTTGGGCGGCAGCTCCCACACCTCGTAGCCGCGGTAGGAGACGGACACCGGATCCACCCACTCCGGGCGAAACGCGGCGAGGTCCTCCTTGCGCAGAAGGCCGCCCGTGCGCCGGGCGAACGCATCCACCTCGTCGGCCAGCTCGCCGCGGTAAAACGCCTCGGCACGCGTCTGACCGATGAGCCGCAGCGTCCGGGCATGCCCGGGGGACGCCCACAGCTCGCCCGCCTGCGGCGCCCGGCCGTCCGGCGCGAACGTGTCCATCCAGGGCCGAAACGCCTCCCCCTCCAGTTCCGCGTACCGGCGATGAGCAATCTGCCAGTAGTGTGCCGCCACCGGCGAGACGGGATGTCCCTCCTCGGCGAGGCGGACGGCGGGCGCCAGGACCTCCGACAGCGGCAGCCGCCCGAACCGCTCGGACAGCGCCGCCCACGCCGCCGGCGCGCCCGGGACTGTCACCGGCAGCCAACCGAAGCGCGGCATCTCGTCGTGCCCGGCCGCCCGCACGGCGTCGATGGTCAGGTGCTGTGGCGCGGGCCCGCTTGAATTCAGGCCGTGCAGGCGGCCCCCCGACCAGACGATGGCGAACGCATCCCCGCCAATTCCGTTGGACGTCGGCTCCACCACCGTCAACGCCGCGGCCGTCGCGATGGCCGCGTCGATGGCGTTGCCGCCGCGCTGGAGCACCTCGAGGCCCGCCTGTGCGGCCAGCGGGTGCGAGGTGGCCACCATGCCCCGGCGGGCGAACACGGTCGTCCGCCGGGAGGGGTAAGGATGATACATCGCATCAAATGACATGTTCGTCTCTCCATTCTCGTGGATCCGTTCAATCCCCATTGTACTTGAGCCCGGGTGAATCTTCGACCACCGAATGGTTTCCTATTCTTTCAACTTCGGATCCCAGATCTCCTGGAGCCCTTCGCCGAGCAGGTTGAACCCGAGGACCGCCACCGCGATGGCCAGCCCTGGCACCACGGCCAGCATCGCATCCTGCGACAGGTACCCCTGGGCATCGTGCAGCATCGTCCCCCAGCTGGCCGTGGGCGGAATGACGCCAAGGCCCAGGTAGCTCAGGCTCGCCTCCGCGACGATGCCCCCGGCCATCGCCACCGTCACCTGCACGATGAGCGGCGTCGTGATGTTCGGGAAGATGTGGCGCAGCATGATGCGCCAATCGCTGCATCCCACCACTCGCGCCGAGTCCACATACTCCTTGCGGACCTCGGCCAGCACCTGGCCGCGCACAATCCGGATGAACACCGGCAAATAGCCGATCCCGATGGCAATCATGGCGTTGCGAATGCCGGGACCCATCACCGCCGCCAACACCAGGGCGAGGATGAGGAACGGAAACGCCTGCAGCGCGTCGACGATGCGCATGATCACCCAGTCATCCCAGAACCCTCGGTAAAAGCCGGAGATCAGGCCGACGGGGATGCCGATGACCAGCGCCACCAGGACCGCTCCGGCGGCGACGATGAGCGACGTCCGCGCACCGACCAGAATTCGTGAGAACACGTCGCGCCCCAGCTGGTCCGTGCCCAGCCAGTGCTGGCCGCTCACCCCCTGCAACAGGGCGGTGTAATTTTGTTTGTTCGGATCGTACGGCGTCGCCACCGTGGCCACGACGGCGGCCAGGACAATCAATCCGACGATGACACCGCCCAACACCAGGGAGCGGTGGCGCCACAGATTCAACCGCCGCCGCTTGCGGCCAACCGCGGTCGCGACCTGCACCGGGGCGCCGCCGACATTCGAGTTTGCACGGGCCGTCTGGTTCACAGGTCACCGACTCTCCTTTCCCAAACGAAGTCGCGGATCCACCACGCCGTACACCAGGTCGACCACCAGGTTGACGACGACCACCAACAGAGCCGCCACCAGCGTCGCGCCCTGCACCGTGGTGTAATCGCGGCTGAAGACGCTCTGCACCAACAGGCTGCCGAATCCCGGCAGGGCGAAGATCTGCTCCGTGATCACCAACCCGCCGAGCAGGCCGGCAATCTGCAGGCCGCCCGTCGTGATCACCGGGATGAGGGCGTTGCGCAGCGCATGCCGGATGATCACCACCCAGCCGTACAGGCCCTTCGCACGGGCCGTCCGCACGTAATCCTGATGCAGGACGTCCAGCAAGGAGGAGCGCAGCATCCGCATCAGAACCGCCGCCTCCCGCACCCCGGTCGCCACCACCGGCAGGACCATCGCGTGCAGGTTCTGCCCGAGATTCTGCCACATCGGCACGTATCCGGAGGACGGGAACCAGTGCAGCTTGACCGTGAAGCCGATCAGAAGCAGAATGCCGAGCCAGAAAGACGGCACGGACATCCCGACCGTCGAGGTGAACAGGGCCGCCGCGTCGAGCCAGCGCCCGCGGTACACGGCCGCCAGGATGCCGAACGGAAACGCAATCAAGAGCGCCACCAGGATGGTCCCGACCGCCAACTCAATCGTCACCGGCAGCCGCTGCGCGATGAGGTGGCTCACCGGTTCGCCGTCCACCAGGGACTGTCCCAGATTCCCCGCCAGGGCGTGCTGCAGCCAGTGCCAGTACTGCAGCGGCACCGGCTGATCCAACCCGAGCTTCATCCGCATCTGCGCGATGGCCTCGGGCGTGGCCTCCTGCCCCAGGATGACCTGCGCGGGGTCGCCGGGGATCAGGTGGATGAGGCCGAAGACCATCACGGAGAGAAAAAACAGCACAGGCACCATGGTCAAGATGCGCTGAAACACATAGGCCATCGCGCGATCCCCCTCGCTTCATTCCCGTCGAGAACGGCGCCGCCCCGGGGCGCTCGGCGACCCGGGGCGATGCCATCGAGCCGGACCCATCCCGGCCCGCGTGCGGTCACTGGGCCGACACCGTCGCCAGCCGCAGCAGGCCGTCCGCCCGGTATTCGAACCCCGTCAGGTGCTTGTTGTACGCAATCAGGTTGTTCTGGTGGTACAGGAAGACGTACGGCGCGTCGTCATGGATGATGTCCATGATCTGGCTGTAGGTCTTGGCGCGCTCCTGCGGATCGAGCTGCGAGCGAGCCTGATCCAGCAGCTGGTCCACCTGCGGATTGCTGTACTGCTCGTCGTTCTGCGATCCGTCGGTGTGGAACCACGAGTAGATGTTCTGATCCGGGTCCAACCGGCCGGACCATCCGAGTGCGGCGGCCTGGAAGTTGTGCTTGTCCGCGTTGTCGAGCAGAGTGCCGAACTCCAGCTGCTTGATCTGCACCTGGATGCCGTACTGGCTGAGCATGCCCTGGATGACCTGCGCCGCCTGCACGGACACCGGTGTCGCCGCCGTCTGCAGTTCAAAGGTGAAGCCGTTCGGTTTGCCGCCCTTGGCCAGCAGGTCCTTGATCTTGGCCGCGTCCGGCTGCGGGGGGGTGTCCTGCGCCTGGTTGTAGGCGCTCGACGCCTGGCTGAACGGCGTGTAGCCCGGAGATGCCGCCCCCTTGAAGACGGTGTCGACCAGCGCCTTGCGGTCGATGCCCAGTTCCACCGCCTCACGCAGGTACTTGTTGTCGAACGGCGCCTGCTTGACGTTCAGATACAGGCCCTGGAAGCCGAAGCCCGGCTGGTTGATCACCGTGAAGTTCGGGTTCTGCGACAGGGTGGCCACCTGCTGCGCCGGCATGGTGTCGATGATCTGGACCTGGCCGCTCTGCAGGTTCGCGACCTCCACGTTCTGGTCGGTGAAGATCTTGTACGTCACCGTGTTGAAGTGCGGCTGCCCGGACTGCCAGTAATCCGGATTTTTCACCAGCGTCACGTGGTCGCCCTTGACGCGTTCCTTGAACTCGTACGGACCGCTGCCCACCGGATGGTTGACGAAGTCCGCCCCCTCCTTCTGGACCGCCGTCGGCGAGACCATCATGCCCGGTCGGTCGGTGAACAGGGCGAGCAGCGGGCTGTACGCCTTGTTCAGGTGCAGGACGACGGTGTAATCATCCGGCGTGTCGATCCCGACGATGGGCGTCAGATAGCTGCGCTGCAGCGAATCCTTTTCCTGATCGCGCTGGATGTTGAACTTGACCGCGGCGGCGTTGAACGGCGTGCCGTCCTGGAACTTCACCCCGTGCCGGAGGTGGAACGTGTAGGTCTTTCCGTCCTGGGACACCTCGTATTTCTCCACCAGGCCCGGTTCAATCTCGTTGTTCGGGCCGATGGTGAACAGCGTGTCGTAGATGTTGATCATCACCTGGCGGTCGACCAGCGCCGTGGACAGCTTCGGATCGAGCTTCGGCGGATCCGCGCTGAGGCCCACGGTCAGGGTGTCGCTGCTGACGGCGGCCGGCGCCTGGGATCCGCTCTGGTTGCCCGTCTGATTCGCGGTGCCGCCGCTCCCGCCGCAGGCCGTCAGCGCCCCCGACCCCATCAGCAGGGCCAGCGCGGCGACCATGGTCTTACGTTTCATCACAAATTCCCCCTCCATCGGATGGCTTCTTCCTGAAACGCGTCCTGCGACGCGCCTTCGTACCGGGCCATGTTGCGCCGGATCACCTCGGTGTCGCGCAGGATGTGTTCGTACATCGCGGTGTAGGCGCCCTCCGCGTCCCCCGCCGCCAGAGCGTCCAGCACCCGCAGGTGCTCCGCCACGATGTTGGTCTGCATCTGGTTGATGTGCAGCACCAGGCGGCAGTAGTACTCGATGAGCGTCGAGACCTCGTGAAAGACGCGCTGCAGCCGGCGGTTGTGGCAGGCGGCGACGATCTCCGTGTGAAACGCGGTGTTGAGCGCCACCAACCGCTGCACATCCATGACGGCCACCACCCGTTCGGTCTCCCGCTGCAGCGTCTCCAGGCGTTGCAGGTGCGCCTCGGTCATCCGCTGGGCCGCCAGGCGCGCGGCCATGGACTCGATGGTCAGGCGCAGCTCGTACAGTTCGAGGTAGTCCTCGAAGGACGGGTTGAACACGCGGATGGCGCCGTCCACCTGCTCCGCCAACTGTTCGGTGCACAGTTGCCGCAACGCCTCGCGCACCGGACTGCGGCTGGTTTTGAGCTCGGATGCCAGCTTGGTCTCGACCAACTTCTCTCCCGGTTGAAACCGGCCGTTGAGAATTCCGTCCCGGAGCACCCGGTAGACCTGTTGGGCGAGCGGTTCAGAACGCACGATCTCGTAGGTCATGATGTCAGCCTCCCTCGGTGCGGCTCGTGGTCTCATCCGCCCTCGCGGCGGCGTCTCACCTCCTGAATCGTCGACCGTCGACGGTCTACGAAAAAGATTAAGAGCATTATAGGTTCTCGGTCTTTGAAGTGTCAATCGATTTTTTCTAGAGAGAAAAGGCTTTCATAGAGAGAAAGGGCTTACATCAGCCGTGGACGGGCCCGCGGCGTTGACAGATTCCGGTCGCGAGTGAATAATAACTCTAATCTATGAATTGGGGTGCCGCGCGGCGCCCCCCGTGGGTCCCGCCCGCATCGAAGCCCACGCGCGATCCCCGCCCGAGGCGGGGCGCGCACACAGGAGGTACTCGCATGCCATCCAACCACGAGCGCCCGCACCGGGCCTGGCCGGGCCTGCTCGCCGCCTACCGGCGCTGGTTGCCGATCACGGAACACACCCCAGCGCTCACCCTGTGCGAGGGCAACACACCGCTCATCCGCTCCGAACGACTGAGTGAACGGCTTCAGGCCGATGTGTATTTCAAGTACGAGGGCGCCAATCCCACCGGCTCCTTCAAGGACCGCGGCATGGTGCTGGCGGTCGCCAAGGCCGTCGAGGCCGGAAGCCAGGTGGTGATCTGCGCGTCCACCGGCAACACCTCCGCGTCGGCGGCCGCGTACGCCGCGCGGGCGGGGCTGAAGGCCGTCATCCTGATCCCGGATGGCTACGTCGCCATGGGCAAGCTCGCCCAGGCGATGATGTACGGCGCCGAGGTCATTGCCGTGCGCGGCAACTTCGACGAGGCGCTGGCCATCGTGCGCATACACGCCCAGGCCCGGCGGGTCAACCTAACCCTTTCCTACCTGGACGACCTGGTACTGCTGGATATCCAAGACGATGGGGTAGGGTTGCAGACCGGGGCACCCTCGCCCGCCGGGGGGTTTGGGCTGCGCTCAATCCGCGAGCGGGTCGAGGCTTTGGGCGGCTACTGTGCCATCGAGAGCGAACGCGGGGTGGGCACTACGGTGGCGGTATCGTTGCCGGTTGCGCCCGCCTGGCAAAGCCCAGGGCGGACCGGGCCCGAGAGCAGGAAATCCTAGACCGAGGTGCTAGGGCTTCCGGCCAAGGGGCCAAGCGGTGGAGTTGTACACTCGAGGAACCCGTATGAACCCTTTGCGTATTTTGATCGCCGATGATCACCCGATTGTGCGGGCCGGTTTGGTAGGGTTACTTTCGACCCAGGAGGGCTTTCAGGTGGTGGGGGAAGCCAGTAGTGGGCTCGAGGCCGTGCAGATGGCCGACGCCTTGCGCCCTAACGTGGTGCTGATGGACCTCAGGATGCCGGGCATGGACGGCACCCAGGTCGTGCGCGCGGTGCGGGCGCGCCATCCCGGACTGCCGGTCGTTCTGGTGCAAACCGAGGTCGCCGAATACGTCCGGGCCGCAGCGGAAAGGATGCAGTCGCCCAGGCTGTTGCCGGGAGCCAGGGTGCTGCTCGTCTGCCGGGAGACGGATGCGCCCGCTCTTGCGCAAATTCCGGGTTTGGAGCGGGTATTGACTTTCCGCTCCGGTGCGTCGTGGAGGGAGTTCTTC
>NZ_JAIMAV010000066.1 GCF_023511815.1 Alicyclobacillus sp. | reverse complement strand
AGGTACAGTGCCACCAACCGCATACCGCATCAGGGCAAATCAACGGAAACGTTGAGACGCAAAGCCACGGGTCTACGGACGCCAGTCGTCTATGATCGCCGGGTTGCCACAGGCCATGGTCTGTGTATCGCGCATCACCCGAGCGATCCTTGTCGGCCGACAAGGATTTTTTCACGCGTTGGGGGGATGAGGGGTGTTGGCACACGTACTGCGCGCCATTTCGCATTGGTTCCCGCGCTCTTGGGAAGGACGAGGCGCCGGACGGTTTCTTTGGGTTTTGCATCCGCCACGCCAAGCCGGCACCGCGGCGGCCGATGGAATGCGCGGGGGCGGGCAGATCGTCGCAGAGCGGACGCGGGCGGGGGCTGCGGAGGGAGCGGCGGCTTATCCCGGCACCGGGGCGGGCATGGATTGGATGGAGGGGAGCACTCCACCACCTCGGCCGCGCCATGGCGCCGTGTGGGTGCAACAAGGCCAGATCCGGGTGAGCGATCCCGAGGCGGGCGGGATGTTCGCCGTCCTTCGGATCCCGGAGGACGAACGGCTCACGGTGTGGGTGGACGGCGTGCGGGCCCGCGGCGAGATTGTCGTCGACACCCGCACCCCGCTCTTGGTGCGGATGAAGACCGAGCCGGCCCGCGTGTCGTATTCCTGGAAGGTCGCCCCCGACGGGTTGAGCGCCACACTGTGTAAACAGGTCACGCGGGGGAGGACGGTGCGCCTCGTGGATACGCCTCCGATGCGGGTTCTGGCGTTGCGGATGGAGGAGGTCTCGTTGGCGCCGCCGCCCACCCCGATGGAGGAGATGCTCGCCCGGGTCCGGGACGCGGGATGGGTCGGAGAGGTGGATGCCGCCGCCCTCGGCGAACTGGCTCAGGCCGAGGAAACGACAGAACGCGTGGTGGTGCGAGGCCAGGCGGCCCGCCGGCCCGAACCGGAGCGGTACCGCCGGTTGATCCCGGAGCCCACGGGCCGGGCGCGCCTTGATGTCACCACGGTATCGGCGGGCACGCCGGTGGCAGAGGTCATTCCGCCGCTCCCCGGTGTCCCCGGCCGCGATGTCCATGGTCGGGAGATCCCCATCCCGCCCGCTGTGCGCGGCCCTGTCTTGGGGGATGGGGTGACGGTGGTGCAAGACCGGGTGGTGGCGCTGCGTTCCGGGCGCCTGGTCTTCGGTCCGAACCGAATCGACGTGCACCGCGAACTCGTCATTGAACGGGACGTGACCGCCGAGGACGGTCCCGTCGTGTTCGATGGCGCCATCACCGTGCGCGGGTCCGTGCTCGACGGCGCCACCGTTCGCGCGCAGGGCGATGTGACGGTGGAGGGCGGCGTCTTGCGGGCGCTGGTCCTGGCGGGCGGAAGCGTCGACGTTGCGGGGCACATCGTGGGATCGCGCGTATTCGCCGGCCACGAGGCCTCCGCTTACGACGCGATTCTCCCCCTGGTGCGGGATATCGCCTCGACTTTACTGAACTTTCAGCGCGACTGCTCTATACTGGTGGAGAATGCGGCCAAGCGGCCGGACGCACCTCGCATCATCCCGCGCATCCCCGATCTGCTCCTTCAAGGCCGGTACACCCTTCTCGCCGCGTCTCTTCAGGTATTTGCCGACGACGTTCATCAACTGTCCGAATGGGACGAGCACTACCGGCGCCTGGCACGGATGTGGACACAGCGTTGGACGGGCCTGGCGCGCACACGTCTGGCGCCGGAGGATGTCCTGGCGCTGGTCCAGGGCTTCCAGGACTACCTGGAGCAGGTGGAGCGCGCCGCGCAAGCGCCCGAAGCCCATCTGACGGCTTCCAGCGTCGCATCCAGCACCGTTCACGCCACGGGAGATGTTGTCATTCACGGGGCGGGGGTGTTCACCAGCGGGGTGGAGAGCGGCGGCAGCGTTGAGATCCAAGGCTGCGTGCGGGGCGGGTTCATCCATGCCGAGCGCGCGGCGCACATCGGGGAGCTGGGTTCCGAGTTCGGGGTGGAGTGCAGTGTTCGGGTTCGCCGCGCGGACGGCCGGATCCGCGTGGGCACTCGCCATCCGCAGACCACCCTGGTGTGCGGGCAGCGGCGGGATCGAAATCTCGTCACGCAGCACCGGGTGGACTTCGTGTCCCGGCCGGCGGAGGGAGGCTGCCCATGATCCGCGTGCTGCTGGTGGACGACTCGAGCGAGACCCTGGAAGTGCTGTCGATCATGTACCGGGACACCGGCGCGTGCAGGGTCATGGGCTTGGTGCAGACGGCCGAGGAGGCGCTGGCCGTCCTCGCGGAACAACGGGTGGACCTGGTGTCCATCGACATCCGGCTGCGGGGTGCCTGTGGACTCCAGCTCTGCCGGGAGGTGCGCCGCCGTCATCCGGAGGCGTTCCTGGTGGTCTGCTCCATGGAGGGAGACGTCGTTGTGGCAAACGCCGCGCGCGCCGCCGGAGCGGACGTGTTTGTGAGCAAGCCGCTGAGCGGATTCGACGTGGCAGCGGTGGTTCAGGCGTACCGGAATTGGGTCCGGCGAGACGAGATGGGGAGGCGGACGAGATGAGGCGAGCAAGAGGGGACAGGACGGGGCCGAGGCTGCACAGGTGGGGATCGCGAACCACATTTTGTCGCGGCTTGAAGCGCGCCGTCGGCGGAGCGCGGCCCGGTGAGACGGTGGCCGTCCTGTGTCTCGACCTGGACCAGTTTCGCATCGTGAACTACACACTCGGCCACGAGGCGGGTGACGCGGTCATCCGAACCGTCGCACACCGCCTGGCGGAGTGCATCGGCGCGGCCGGTTCCTGCGCGCATATGGGGGGAGACGAGTTCGCGCTGTACGTCCGCACCTCGGATGCGGACACGGCAACGTGGGCCGAGCGAGTGCTGGCGGCGGTGGAGCAACCGATCCCGGTCGTGGGAAGGGAGGTTCGGCTGACCGCCAGCCTCGGCATCGCCACGACGTCCACCTCCGGCCGCGACGCCAACCGCTTGCTCTGCGACGCGGCCGCCGCCCTGCACGAGGCCAAGGAGGGCGGGCGCAACACGTTTCGCCAGCACACACCGCAGGCCAGCCGGCGGTTCATGGATCAGATTCTGCTCGCCCACGACTTTGAACGGGCGCTTTCAAACGGGGAGTTTTTTCTCGAGTACCAGCCGCGCGTGCACATCCACAGCGGGGCCATCACCAGCGCGGAAGCGCTCCTTCGCTGGCGTCATCCGGAGCGAGGTCTGGTGGCGCCGGGCGAATTCATCGGCACCGCGGAGCGGACGGGCTGGATTGTGCCCATCGGCCGTTGGGTGGTGGAGGAGGTGTGCCGCCAGATTCGGGAATGGCTCGACGCCGGCCTGCCGGTGGTGCGGGTGGCGGTCAATGTCTCGGCCAGGCAGTTCCAACTCGACGACTTCGTCCACCACGTCGCCCGGACCCTGTCCTGCCACCGGATTGATCCGGGACTGTTGGAGATTGAGCTGACCGAGACCACGGTCGTGGAGAACGTGGAGAGTGCCCGGCGCAAGCTGGAGGCGTTGCGCGGCATGGGCGTGTCCGTCGCCATCGACGACTTCGGCGTCGGGTACTCGTCGCTCAGCGTGTTGCACCGGATCCCGGTGGATGCGCTCAAGCTCGACCGAACGTTCGTTCAAGAGAACGGGATTGGGGGATGGTCGGTCATGGGCACCATCATCGATCTCGGACACCGCCTGAACCTGTGCGTCGTCGGCGAGGGCGTGGAGACGGAACGGCAGGTGTCGGTGCTGCGCGCGCATCGCTGTGACGAGGTGCAGGGGTTCTACTTCAGCCGGCCGGTGCCCGCACCCGATTTCATGCGGATGCTCGCCGCATCCCGCCTCGGACGCTCGGGCGAAGGTGCGGCAGGGCCCGTGGCGCCCAGGGGGTCCGCGCAACACCCGGAGGTGATGGGGGTGTAGAGCGGCTGCCGCCGCACCGCGGCGACGCGGGGGACGGGGCGACGGGGCGACGGGGCGACGGGGCGACGGGGCGACGGGGCGACGGGGCGACGGGGGCTCGCCCCACACCGGAACGCCCCGGGTGTATAGTAAGTATGCACCCAATGCCCTTCGGGGCGTCAGGAGGGATTCCGATGGCACAGGAGTTGGCGGGCAGGATTGCCGTGGTCACCGGCGCGGCGAGCGGGATTGGACTGGCCATCGCCACGCGATTCGCGGAAAACGGAGCGCGGGTGGTGCTCTCCGATCTGCGAAAGGACGCGGCCGAGACGGCGGCGGCACGGCTGCGGGAACAAGGATTCGACGTTGTGCCGTTCGCGGCGGACGCGGGCCGGGAAGCGGACATCCAGGCGTTGATGCAATTCGCGGCGGATACCTTGGGGCGGATTGACATCGTGGTCAACAACGCGGGCATGCAGCATGTGGCGAGCATCGAGGATTTTCCGACGGAGAAGTTCACCCAGATGATCCAGCTGATGCTCATCGGGCCGTTTTTGTCCATCAAGTATGCGTTTCCACACATGAAGCGGCAGGGGTTTGGCCGCGTGATCAACATCGCGTCCATCAACGGTCTGATTGGTTTCGCGGGGAAGGCGGCGTACAACTCGGCCAAGCACGGCGTCATCGGCCTGACGAAGGTGGCGGCGTTGGAAGGGGCGGCGCACGGCATCACGGTGAACGCGCTGTGCCCCGGATATGTGGACACGCCGCTCGTCCGAAACCAGCTCCAGGATCTGGCGGCCAACCGAGGGGTTGCGCTGGAGAAGGTGCTGGAGGAGGTGATTTTCCCGCTGGTGCCGCAAAAGCGGCTGTTGCAGCCGGAGGAGATCGCGGATTATGCGGTCTTCCTGGCTTCCGACAGGGGACGGGGCATCACCGGGCAGGCCGTCGTGATTGACGGTGGATACGTGGCGCAATGAGGTTTGGCGGGCCAAAACCGGGCGGAAAAAGGCGGGGATACCGGGCGTGCGACTTGCATCCCGGTCTCCCCGCCTGAGTTCACTCCCCGCATCCGCGAGGCGGATCAGCGCCGGAAGAACATCCAGCGCACCAGTTTCCACAGCAACACCAGGAGCACGATGTCCAGGATGAGCCCGAACAGGGAGAACGGGTGGTACACGCCCATTCCGTAGTAGCCGAACGGGTGGAACATGCTTCCGAGCAGCCACCCCGCGCCAAACGAGAACAGGTGCGACCCGAAACTCGGTCGTGTCGCGGCGTACACCCCCGACCCGCCCACGGATCCATACGTCGATCCGTAGGTCCTCGTCGTCCCCACCCCGGGGGACGGGGCACGGTAACCGGAGCGGTACCCCGACGTCCGGAGCGCCACGGTCCTGGCCTCCGAGCCATTTGCGGAAGTCATCGCCGCCGCAGCGGTGGACACCTCCCGGTCATTCGAAGCGCCTTGGAACGCGTCGACGGACTGCGTTGTGTTGAGGACAGCCGCCGGGGACTGCGCGGATGCCACCGCGGCGACGGGCGAGGCGTCGGCGGTCGCGGCCAGCGCGGCGCCCGGCAGGATGGCCACGAGAAGGGCAATCCACCATGCGAACAGTCGTTTCATTTCACATTCCCTCCATGGAGCGGCCCACATCGGGGGCGATGGCGTCAATTGCGCCAGACGCTCCACTTCCATGGTACCGTCCCGGGGCCGTCGCTGACAATTCCGATCTTGGCCCGGGGGAATGTCCTGCGCGCGATGCGCTGCGGTGGCTCGAATTGTCCTGGGGAGGGTGGCGTTTTTCGCCGCGGATCGCGGTCCGCCGCAACAAGACGCCGCCGGCCGCAGGATCACCCCGTCTGCGGCCGGCGGATGGCGGGGCTGTTCAACAGGAGGGCCGAGGCTCCTCCGATGGCGGCCGCGGTCCACCACAGCAGGCTCGGCACACCCAGCGACGAGCCCGCGTCCATCAGCCAACCGCCGACGCCCTGGCCGAGTCCCCCGCCGAGGGCCAGCGCGACATAACCGAACCCGAAGTACGTGGCGGTCAGACCGGGTTTGGCCAATTGGGCGGTCAGATCATAGTTGGCCGGTTCCGTGATCATCACCCCCACGGCGAACAGGACAAAACCCGGCAAAAAGAGCGACAGGTGCCCGGCCGTCCCGATGCCGACGAGGCCGAGGGCCATGGCGAGGAGGCCCGCCATCATCGCGGGAGCGGGCGGGATGCGGGAGACGAGGGCGTTGACCGGGTACTGAAACGCCGCGACCAGGACGGCCAGTGTCAGAAACACCAGAGACACCGCCTGGGTCCGGTGTGTCAGATCGGTGACGCGAACCGGGATGGTCAGGTACAGCTGCATGTACATGAAGAAGTAGCCGCTGTTCGCGAGGACGAGACGGACGAACGGGCGATCCGCCAGGACCGCGACCATCATCCGCCGCAGCGGGATGGGCTGCAGCTGCACGCGGATCTCCGGCAGGCGCCAGCGGGTGAGCACACCCATCGACGCGAAGATCAACCCGCAGGTCCACGACAGGACGCGGAAATCCACACCGATGAGCACCGCGCCCACCAGCGCGGACAGGACCATGCCGAGATTGCCAACCACCTTGCTGACGGCGTAGGTCCGCCGCCGATCCGACTCCGGCGTCAGGGCAGTGAGGGCGGCGGCGCTCACCGGTTCAAACAGAGCCCCGCCCAAACCGGAGATCACCGCCGCGGTGAACATCATCGCCGGGGCGCCGCTTGCGCCGAACAGGGCGAATCCCAACCCGCGCAAGAGGAATCCCGCGGTGATGATCCGGCGGTAGCCCAGCCTGTCCGCCACGACGCCGGTCAAGAGGGTCAACCCCTGCTGGCTCACCTGTCGAACCATGAGCAGGGCCCCGGCGGCCCACGCCGGCCAGCCCAGAGACTTTGTGACGTACACAGACAGATACGGGATGAGCGCATAGAAGCCCAGGGACATCAGCAGATTGTTGAGAAACAGAAGCGGTACGCCGCGCGGCCAGCTGCGCCACCACCGGGTCAAACCAATCCCTCCAGTCGGGGATGGACTGGGCGGAACGCCCGCCGTCTATCCTATCAAATGAGGCGCCTGTAGAGGCGCTTCGGCTCTCGTGGCAGGGCGGGTCATGGAATCGGGAGGTTCGGCTCTCGTGGCGGTGCGGCGGCTCATGGAGTGGGGCGCTTCGGCTCGCGGACGTGCGGCGGCACCTGCAAAGGCCGCAGGGACGGGCCACCCGCTGCGTGCCGTGCACCGGTGGATTCGGGAGCCAGGTGTTGACAGGGGCCCGGGCGCCTGATAGATTCTCTATCGAAAATGATTTTCAACAAAGTCGGGGCGTCCGTGAGGGTTGCGCGTCGCCCGTTTTGGAGGATGGTCCGTGACCGCATGGGGATGGCCGCTGGTCCTGTGCACGGTGGCCGCGTTGGCCGACGTGATCGGCGGCACGTTGACGGTGTTCCGGCGGTTGAGCCCGCGTCAGACGCTGCGTGTGACCGCCCTGGCGTCGGGATTTCTGCTCGGGGCGACCGTGTTGGACCGGTTGCCGGATGCGCTGTCGGAGATGCCCGGATCGGCACCGGTGTGGATTGTCGCCGGGTATTTGGGGATGCTCCTGTTGGATCGCCGCGGTCACCTGCACGAGGAGGTCGTCTCCCGTGAAGCCGGCGCCGCGGTGCTGGGCGCCATGTTGGTGCACACGCTGATGGACGGGATTGTCATCGCCGGGGCGTTCGAGGTCAGCCGCGGCGCGGGGGTGCTGATGTTCTTCGCCATCACGCTGCACAAGCTTCCGGAGGGCTTCAGCATGGCGGCGGTGACGCTGGCCGCGGGCAGCACCCGAAGGCGGGCGTTCACCTCGTCCGCTCTGCTCGCCCTCTCCACCCTGACCGGGGCGGTGGTGACCCTGTGGCTGGGCGAGACGGACATCGCCGCGGTGCACGCGGTGACCGCGCTGGCCACCGGATCGTTTCTGTTCATCTCCACCACCGGGCTGATGCCCGCGGTGCGCGGGTCGGGAGACCGCCGCGCGAGCTACTTCGTCGTCGCGGGCGTGGTGTTCTTTCTCATCTCGCTGTACCTGGTGCGATCCGTGGGGTTGAGCTGATGAAACGACACGATGAGCCGGCGATGTTTCGCCGGCTCATCGGCTCTCAGGCGGGATGTCGCGCCCGCGTCGTCACATCCCGAGATACGCGCGCTTGATGTGCTCGTCTTCGAGCAGAGCGCGGCTTTCCCCGGAGAGCACGACCTCGCCGTTCTCGACGACGTATGCCCGGTCAGCCAATTGCAGGGTCTGCATCACGTTCTGCTCGACAATCATGACCGTCACACCGGCTTCACGCACGCGCCGGATGATGTTGAACATCTCCTTCACGATGACCGGGGCCAGGCCGAGGGACGGCTCGTCCAGGATGAGCAGCTTTGGCCGGCTCATCAGGCCGCGGGCGATGGCCACCATCTGCTGTTCGCCGCCGGAGAGGGTCCCCGCCAATTGCCCCGCTCGCTCCTTGAGCCGCGGAAACATGGGGTAGATCTCCTGCTCCAGCATCCGCCTCCGCTCGCTGCGCACCCGGGGCAGGTGTGCGCCGAGCAGCAGGTTCTCCTCCACCGTCATCATCGGGAACAGACCGCGTCCTTCCGGTACGTGGCTGATGCCCAGATCGACAATGGCGTGGGCGGGCAGGGTGTGAATCGGCCTACCCAAAAAACGCACCTCGCCCTGCCTGGGGCGCAGGAGCCCGGAGATGGTCCGCAGGGTGGTCGTCTTACCGGCACCGTTGGCGCCGACCAGCGCGACCACCTCGCCCTCACGCACCTCCATCGAGACCCCGCGCAGGGCCTGCATGTCGCCGTAGTACACATGGATGTCGCGGATCTCGAGCACGCTCACACCTCCAGTTTCGAGCCCAGGTAGGCCTCGATGACATCCGGATTGGATGTCACCTCCTGCGGCGTCCCCTCGGCGATCTTCTGCCCGTGGTGAATCACGATGACGCGGTCGGAGATCTCCATGACCACGCGCATGACGTGTTCAATGCCGCCGATGGCCGACACGCCGCGATCCCGGAGCTGCTTCAACAACTGAATGGTCTCGACCGCCTCCGTCGGCGTCAGCCCTGCGCACACCTCGTCGAGCAGGATCAGCTTTGGACGGGTCGCCAGCGCTCGGGCGATTTCGAGACGTTTGCGAGCCGCCAACGGCAGCGCGCCGGCCAGCATGTCCCGCCAGCGGTCGAGGCCCGTCAGGGCCAGGATCTCCTCCGCCTCTTTGCGCGCCTGATGTTTGGACGCGGTGTGGGCGAAGGCGCCGAGCACCACGTTGTCGAGGACGGTCATGTTCGCGAGCGGCTTCACAATCTGAAAGGTGCGCCCGATGCCGCGCCGCGCAATCTGATACGGCCGGAGCCCCTTGATGGACCGCCCCTCGAACCGGATGTCGCCCTCGTCCGGCGTGACGAAACCCGTGATCTGGTTGAAGATGGTCGTCTTCCCGGCGCCGTTCGGCCCGATGATGAAGAGCACCTCTCCCTCGTGGATGGAGAAGCTGACATCGTTGGTCACGAACAGGCCGCCGAAGTGTTTCTTGACGTGGTCAAACTCCAGCAGCGGTCGTCCGTTGTGATTGGACACGGGCCACCCTCCCTTTCCACCACTTGGTCAGCGTGCCGACGATGCCCGCGGGCATGAACATCACGACCAGCACAATCAACAGGCCGTACAGGAAGAAGGCGAAGGCGTTCGGATCGCCGAGCCATGCCACGCCGGTGAGCGCATTCTTCAGCCAGTCGGACGCGAACTCGAGGATGACCGCGCCGACCAGCGGTCCGAACAGAGTCCCGGTGCCGCCGAGGATGGAGAGGAACACCACCTGGTTGGAGATGGCGCCGCTGAACACGTCGTTCGGCTGAATCGTGCCGAGGTTGGCGGCGAAGATGGCCCCGCCGACGCCGGTCAGCAGCGCGGAGACCAACAGGGCGTACAACTTGTACAGCGGGGTGTTGATGGTCACGGTCTGGGCCGTGTCCTCGTCCTCGCGGATGGCCATCAGGTAGTAGCCCGTCTTGGAGGTGGCCAAGAGCGCCGTGATGGCGAACGCGAGGATCATGAACCCGAGCGCGACCCAGTAGTAGAGGGACGGATCGGACACCATGCCCTGCACCAGGAGGCCGGCGGCGCCCTGGGTCAAATCCTTGAACTGGTTGGTCGCGAGGACCAGAAGCAATTGCGCAACCGCGATGGTCGCCAGCGCGAAGTACGGGCCGCGCAGGCGGAAGCAGATGAGCCCGATGGGCGCCGCGCTGACGGTCGAGAGCACCGCCGCCGCGAGCAGGGCGGGCCAGACGCCGATGTGCTGCGCGAGCAGCGCGTAGGTGTACGCGCCGATCCCGAAGAAGGCGGCGTGTCCCAGCGAGAGCTGCCCAGCGTAACCGCCGACCAGGTTCCATGCGAACCCGACGCCGGCGAACAGGAAGATGTAAAAGAAGATCTGCTGATAGTAGAAGCTCGCGGTGAACGGAATGACGGCGAACACGATGAGTGCCAGGACCGGCAGAATCCACGAGCGGATGCGGTTCATACGCGGGACCTCCCGAGCAGCCCGGACGGTTTGAAGAGCAGGACGAGCAGGAACACGATGTACGTGAGCACGTCCGAGTAGCTCTGTCCGAGGTAGTAGGACGCCAGCTGGGCGATCACGCCGATGAGCAGCCCGCCGACGGCGGATCCGAGGATGCTGCCCATGCCGCCGAGGACGACGATGATGAAGGCCAGCAGGCTGAAGGCGTCGCCGACCGACGGATCGACATAGTGGATGGGCAACAGCAGCGTGCCCGCGACCCCGGCCACCGCGATGCCGAGGCCGAAGGCGAGCATCGTGGTGCGGGTGACGTGAATGCCGGAGAGCGCGGCGGCGGCGTCATTCTGGGAGATGGCGCGGATGGCGCGCCCGGTCTCGGTCTTCATGATGAACCAGAACAGAAGGGCCGCGACGACGGACGCGATGACGAACGAGATGAGATACGCGATGTTGATGCGCAGGCCGCCGATGACCAGGTCGTGGTGGCTGTAGGACAGGTTGATGGTCAGCTGGTTGGTGTTGTACACCATCTGCGCCAGGTTCGTCAGCATCAGGCCCACGCCCGCGGTCAAAAGGATGTGATTCATGTCCGACTGGCGGACGATGCGGTGGATGGCGAGCCGATACACCGCCATGCCGAGCAGAAAGCACAGGATGAAGCTGGCGATGGCGGAGACGTACGGATCGAGCCCGAAGACGGTGAACAGGGTGTACGTGATGTACATGCCCACCATCACGAACTGCCCGTGCGCGAAGTTGACGATGCGCATGGTGCCGAACACGATGGACAGCCCCATGCCGACGATGGCGTACAGCGCCCCCAGCAACAGGCCGTTGATGATGGTCTGCAGAAACATGGGTGACCTCCCTCGCTTCAGGAAAACAGGGGCGTCGCGGGACGCCCCTGTCTCATCCGGTTACTTGCGCTGGCTCCAGGGCGGCGTGGGAAGGAGTTTGCCGCTGGCCGCGTCGGGCGGATAGACCGTGACGAACTTGCCGTTCTGGACCTGGGTGACGATGACCGGGTGAGCGTTCTGGCCCGTGCTGTCGAACTTGATGGGACCGAACGCGGTGTCCATCTGCAGATTGGCCAGTGCGTCGCGGATCTTCTGCGCGTCGTAGGCGCCGGCCTTTTCGATGGCGGCCTTCGCCACGTACAGGGCGGCGTAGGCTTCCATGTCGTGGTACGACGGATAATCGCCGAACTTCTGATGCACCTTGTCGTAGAACTCCTTGGAACCCTGCCACTTGGCGGACGGGTCCCACTGCCCGGCGGCCAGCGTGTACTCCGCGGCCTTGCCCGCGTCCTGCGGGAAGGTGGCGACGGAGAAGCCGGTGCCCGCCGCGGTGAAGTACTTGGCGTCCAGGTCAATCTCCTGAGCCTGCTTCATCAGGGCGACGGCGTCCTTCGAGTAGGAGGCGAAGTAGATGACGTCCGGATGCTTCTGCTTCACGCGCTGCAGCATCGCCTTGTAGTCCAGGTCCTTGGTGGAGTACGACTCGTCGTCGACGACCTGAAATCCGTACTGCTGCGCGTACTTGAGCATCGCCTTCTCGGCGCTGGTGCCGAAGTTCTGGTCCTCGTGCACGATGGCCATCGTCTTGGCGTCGCCCTGCTGTTTGAGCAGATCGCAGATGGCCTTGGCGTAGTCGTCGCTGGTGGCGCACAGCCGAAACACGTATTTCGATCCGGTCTGCGTCACGTTCGCGGCCGTCGCGGTCGGCACGATGTCGGGGATCTTGTAGGTATCCGCTTTCTTCACGACTGCGAGCGCCGAACCGGAGCTGTACGGGCCGAGGATGAGCTGGGCGTGGTACTGGCTGACCAGCTGGTCCACGTCCTTGGCCGCCTCCTGCGCGCTGGACTTGTCGTCGAGGTAGACCAGCTGCACCTTCTTGCCGAGGATTCCGCCCGCCGCGTTGATCTCGTCGAGCGCGACCTCGTAGCCTTCCTTCTGCGCCTTGCCGAACTCGGAGTCGGCGCCGGTGATGGAGGTGATGACACCGAGTGTGAGCGTGTCGCCGGAGCCGCTTCCGCCGCCGGAGTTGCCGGATGCGCCCTGTGCGCCGGAGTTGCCGGTGCCACAGCCGGCGAGGGCGAACAACCCGGCCAGAGTGAGCGTCGCGAGCAGGCGCGTGGGCCGTCTGTTCCGCATTGAGGACACCCCTTTTCAATGACTCTATTTTGTCTGTTCCGTGACATATTTTATTTGAATGAGAGTGGTATGTCTATTGGAATCGACAGGTTCATGAAAAGATAAGAAAGGGACCGGTTTATGACGAGTTTTGTCGAAGCGGGAGGGACGAGCGGATTTCTCGCGAAATGGTGTAACATGGAAGTTGCAGGTGTGAAGTGGAGGGATGTTGGGTGCGAGCGGTGTGCATGAAGGAGTTCGGCGGGCCGGAGGTGTTGTATCTGGGGGAGGCGCCCGATCCGAAGCCGGGCCCCGGCGAGCTGTTGGTGCGGGTCCGGGCGACGGCGCTGAACCGGGCGGATCTGCTGCAGCGCAGAGGATTGTACCCGCCGCCGCCCGGCGCGTCGGAGGTGCTCGGGCTGGAGATGGCCGGTGAGGTGGCGGCGGTGGCCCCGGGGGTTCAGGGCTGGCGCGAGGGAGACCGGGTGTGCGCCCTGTTGCCGGGCGGGGGATACGCGGAGTACGCGGTTATTCCGGCGGGGATGGCGATGCGGCTGCCGGACGGGATGACGTTTGAACAGGGCGCCGCGATCCCCGAGGTGTTCTTGACCGCATATCTGAATCTCTTCTGGCTCGGGCGGATGCAGGCCGGCGACCGCGTGCTGGTGCACGCGGGGGGCAGCGGGGTCGGCACGGCCGCCATTCAAATCGTCCGCGAGGCAGGTTCGGTGGGGTGGACGACGGCGGGATCGAAGGAAAAATTGGAGCGGTGTCTGGCGCTCGGGGCGAGGGCGGGGTGGAATTATCACGACGGTCCGTTCGACGGCTGGATCCGCGAGCAGACGGACGGGCGCGGGGTGGACATCATCCTCGACTTCATCGGGGCGCCGTACTTCGCCGCCAACATCCGGTCGCTGGCCGTCGACGGGCGGCTGATCCTCGTGGGGACGATGGGCGGCGCCAAGGTGGACGGCGTGGACCTCGGGGTGCTGTTGGGCCGGCGGCTGCAGGTCATCGGGACCGCGCTGCGGTCGCGGTCCGTGGTGGAGAAGATGCGGCTGACCCAGGAGTTCTGGACGTGGGCATGCGCGCGGTTTGCGGATGGGCGGTTGGTCACCGTGATCGACTCGGTGCTCGATTGGCGCGACGTGGCGGACGCCCATCGGTACATGGAGGAGAATCGCAACTTCGGGAAGATTGTGCTCCGCGTCTCGTGACGGGTGCGGGGTTGCACCGCGTGAGCCGGGCGGGGCGTGCGGGGGGGTGCTGAGTGCCCGCACGGCGGACTGGAGTGCGGCGGAGGCGAATCCGCTGGCGACGAGAGACCGGGAGGAGGAGATGGCGTTGGCAGAGCGGCTGACGGACGCGGAGATCCAGGCGGCGCTGGCGACGGTGCCGGAGTGGCGGTTGGAGGAAAAGACGATTGGGCGGCGGTACCGGTTTGGGTCGTTCATGGACGCGGTCGGATTTGTCAACCGGGTGGCGGAGGTGGCGGAGCGGCGCAACCACCACCCGTTCATCTCGCTGGATTACAAGGTGGTCACGCTCCGGCTGACGAGCTGGCACGCGGGCGGGCTGACGCAGGCGGACTTCGACGAAGCGGCGGAGTTCGACCGCCTGTATGAAGGGATGCGGAACTGACGCGCGATTTGGTGTGGCGCGGCGAGGGCGGGGCGGTTGGAGGGGGGCCAAGCGGGGGGAACCACCGCAGGCCCCCCTTCGTCACGTCTGAACCGATCAGGGCCGGATTCGACCCAGTAGGTTGGGCACAGGCCATGTTGGATAGAGCGACTCGGTTGGCAGGAGAGCAGCCTGCGAAGAGCCTAAATTCCGTAATCGGAATCCGCGACCCCTTGACGAGTCGGGAATAGTATGAATATGATGATCACGCTTACTATTTTAGTATCCTGCAGTGAGTATTGATTCTGAAATCGGAATAAGACACCATCGCGTCGCAGGGGGAGCGGGAAAGATGAGTCCACCGGAATACGATGAGCCGCGAAAATACGTCGACGAACTGGATGTTCGAATCATCGCACACCTGCAGCAGGATGGGCGAAAGTCGTACCGGGAGATCGCTGAGGATGTCGGCGTCAGCGAACGGACCGTGCGGATGCGGGTTGAGCGTCTGAGGGAGCAGGGGGTTCTTCAGATTGTAGGCGTGGTGAGCCCTGTGGCCCTGGGACTGCACGTCGTGGCCGTGGTGCAGCTGGCGGTGGATGGAGTGAACCTGGACACCTGCATCCGGGAATTGCAATCAATGCGGGAGGTCCGATTCATCGCCCTAACCTCTGGGGAGTACCAGCTGCTGGTGGAGTTGGTGTGCCGGTCGTACGAGGACCTCGCTCGTTTTTTGACCAGCGATATGCAGCGAATGGAGGGCATCCGCAAAACCAACCTATTGGTCGAGCTCGACGTGTTCAAGAACGAATTTCGTTTCGTTTGAGAGGAGGCGTTCGCAGTGACCCGGTTGATGCAGAATCCGTGCTTATTGCCACCTGTCGCGACGTTTTCCATCATTGGTTTCGATCCCGCAACCCAAACCTGGGGCATTGCGGTTCAATCGAAATTCCTCGCCGTGGGCGCCTTGGTCCCATGGGCCAAGGCCGGGGTCGGGGCCATCGCGACCCAGTCGTGGGCCAACACCGCCTACGGGCCGCAGGGCCTGGCCCTGCTGGAGGAAGGCCTGCATCCCGCCGAAGTCGTCGAGCGCCTGACGCAGGACGACGAGCACAGGGACCTGCGGCAGTTCGCCGTGATGGACCGGCATGGCAACACCGCCGCGTACACAGGAAAGCGGTGTTTTCAGTGGGCCGGCCACGTGAACGGCCAGAACTTCTCCTGCCAGGGCAACATCCTGGTCAGCGAGGCCACCGTCACCGCCATGGCCGAGTCGTTCCAGCATTCCGCCGGATCGCTGGCGGAGCGCCTGCTGCGCGCCCTGCGCGCCGCACAGGAGGCGGGCGGAGACAGCCGCGGCAAGCAGTCTGCCGCGCTGTACGTGGTCCGGGAAGGCGCCGGATACGGGGGGTACAACGACCGCTACATCGATCTGCGCGTGGACGATCACCCGGATCCCATCGCCGAGTTGGAGCGGCTATACGGCCTGCACCAACTGTATTTCGGGAAGCCGGACAACGCGATCGCCCTGGACTTGACGGGCGATGTTCGCGCGCAAGTGCGCGAGGCGCTGCGAGCGCTCGGATTTCTGGGGACTGGTGGCGAGGATCGGACGTTGCCGGAGGCGCTCAACCGCTTCGTGCAGATGGAGAACCTGGAGGAGCGCTGGCGCGGTGAGGAAGCCATCGACATCGAGGTATTCCGGTATTTGAAGGACAGGGCGGAACGGGCGGGGCGCTGAGGCGCGTTCGGCCGGGTCGCACGAAAGAGAGGAGAAACACGGATGAAGATGACGAAAGTTTCTGCAGTGGCGGCGTTGTCGGTCTTCTTGGCGG
>NZ_JAIMAV010000065.1 GCF_023511815.1 Alicyclobacillus sp. | reverse complement strand
GATGACACGGGGGTGTCGGCCAAGTTCCGGTGGCTCAACCGGGGCAAGGAGCGGGTGGCCATCCATCTCAAGGACCCGGCCGGCCAGACGGCGGCCAGGCGGTTGGCGGCCCGCGCCGACGTGTTGGTGGAGGGCTTTCGTCCCGGCGTGATGGCGCGCCTCGGCCTGGGGTATGACGCGCTGGCCGAGATGAACCCGGGCCTCATCTACTGCAGCATCACCGGATTCGGCCAGACCGGGCCCTTGCGGGACGTGGCCGGGCACGACATCAACTATCTCGCCTGGGCCGGGGCGCTGTCGCTCGCCGGGGGAGAGGAAGGACCGCCGCAGGTCCCCGGCGTTCAGGTGGCGGATCTCGGTGGAGGCGCGTGGGTGGCGGTGACGGCCATCCTGGCGGCGTTGCGCCAGCGGGATCGGACCGGGCGGGGACAGCATCTGGACGTCGCGATGGTGGACGGGGTGATGTCGTGGCTGTCCGTCCACGCGGCGGACGCCTGGGCGCTCGGGCGCTCCCCGCGGCCCGGGGAGCGGATGCTCGGGGGCGATTTCGCCTGCTATCGGGTGTACGAAACCCTCGACGGACGGTATCTCAGCGTCGGGGCGGTGGAGAACCGCTTCTGGCGCACATTGTGTCAGGCGGTGGGCCTGCCCCAATACGCGGATGTGCAGTACGCGCCCGATCCGTTGCGCACGGAGGCGATCCGGGCATTTGAGGCGGTGTTCCGATCCCGGACCCGCGACGATTGGTGCGAGGCCCTGGCGGGGCTCGATGTGTGTGTCGCGCCGGTGCTCGATGTGCACGAGGCGCTGACGAGCCCCCACGCCCGGGCGCGCAAAGCCGGGGATCCGGACGGACGCCGGTTTCCGGTCCGCTGGTCGGGGGCGGAAGAGGAAGGATCGGGGGGTTCCGTCGTTGCGCCGGCCGATCCGCTCCCGTCGGATGGGGAGGGGCAGGGCCGTCCCGGGGCCGCCTGGCGGATTGGCTCGCACACCCTCCGTGTGCTTCGCGAGGCGGGGTTTTCGGAGGCGGAGATCCAGCAGCTTCGCGAGCGGGGAGCCATACGGACGTGAATGCACGTGCGGGATCGCCCCTTCTTTGGAGTGCCAGGTTCGCGTCGTGGTCCAGCCCACGGCTCACCGAAAGCGGGATCGCCCCGTCCTTCGGGTGCCAGGTTCGTGCCGGCAACGTGCGGGCGATGCGAGCGCGTCCATGGGGTTGACCCCGCCTCGAGGCTGTGCTATATTGTTACGTGTCACTTGCGCCTATAGCTCAGAGGATAGAGCACCGGTCTCCGGAACCGGGTGCGGGGGTTCGATTCCCTCTAGGCGCACCATCCTTCAGATGAAAACCCCTGTTTGGCCGTCGGCCAGACAGGGGTTTGTTGTCTTTGGCGCTGCTACTGGAGTTGACTCGGATACGGGAATTGGCTGCTGTATCCACTGAACTGCTGATACGTCTGATCCAGTTTCGGCTGTTGCTCGGCCTCGAGCTTGTACCAACCCTTCTGGAACATCAGGTTGAACACGTCGCGGCAGGCCTGGTGGGTCTCCGTCAGCACGGTCATCACATCGCGGAACAGGGCGTCGTGGCTCGCCTCCCGCGCCGCCACGTTCAGGCTGTCCGTCAGGTATTTCTCCGTGGCGAGCACGTCCTGCAGCCGATCCCGATCGTTCATCTCGGGTCCCTTCACCTGAGGTTCTCCGGGCGGCTTCGGATTGGCAATCTGCTGGTTGTTCTGGGGCATGATCATCCCTCCGCTGGGTGTGATTTCACGTCAGTGGGCGGTCTGTCCGGGTTGCGGAACGGATTGCATCGCCTGCGAGTTGTTGGTCTTCAGATGGCCGAGGAGCAGTTGATAGTGTCGCTGGTGCATCTGGCCAATCCGGTCGATGGCCTGACGGACCTGCGGGTCGGTGCACTCCTTCGCGTAGTGGGCGCACTTTTTCGCCGCCACCAGCAACCACGACATCTGATCCTTCAAATACGAGGCGTCCTTCGTGGTGATCACCCGCGGCGGGGTCGTCATCTGCGGCTGCGCCTGCTGCGGGGCCATGGGCTGTGCACCCGGTTGGATCCTGGGTTGCATCTGGGGTTGTGGCATCTGCGGCTGTGGCATGCTTTTCCCTCCTGGTGCGCATCGTGTCGTCCTGCCTAGTGTGCGCGCTGTCCGGCAAGTTCATGTTCGGAATGAAAAGTTTTGTGCGCGGGATCCCACCGCTTGCACTTTTTTGGCCAGATGTGCACAATAATCCTGGCTTCGTGGCAACATCGCAGAAATGGTTCTCCGTGGTGCCGGAAGCGAGCGAAAAAAGGGGGAAGACACATGAGACACAGGGCCACAGTGGCGGCCGCTGCCATCCTGTTGCTGGGATTGGTGGCCGGTTGCGGCCGCGCGGTCAACCAGGCGCAGAATGCCACCGGCAACGCCGCCGGAGCCGCGCCGAAGGTCAACTTCAAGGTGGGGTTGGTCACCGATTCGGGCGGGCTGAACGACCATGGATTCAACCACCTGTCGGACGTCGGTCTGAAGAAGGCCGAGGCGGAACTGGGCGTGCAGGGCTCGGTGGTCGAATCCAAGTCGGAAAGCGATTACGTGCCGAACCTGCAGCGCTTCGCGCAGCAGGGGTACAACCTGGTCATCGCCGTCGGTTTTTTGATGGACGAGGCGGTCAAGCAGGTGGCGCCGCAGTACCCGAACACCAAATTTCTCATCATTGACGATCCCATCACCGGGATCAACAACGTCACCTCCGCCATGTTCAAGACCGAGCAGTGCGGATACCTGGTCGGTGCCATGGCGGGTCTGATGGAAAAGCGCACCGGCATCCCGGGCATGAACGCGCAGAACGTGCTCGGCGTGGTCGGGGGCCAGAAGATCCCGCCGGTGGACTCCTACATCGCCGGGTTCATCCAGGGGGTCAAAAAGACCGATCCGGACGGCAAGGTGATTGTCAAATACGTCAACAGCTTCACGGACCAGGCGGGCGGCAGCCAGGTGGCGCAGACGGAGATCGCGGGCGGGGCCGACATCGTCTTTCAGGTGGCGGGCGGCAGCGGCATCGGCGTGATCAACGCCGCCAAGAGCGCCGGCGTGTACGCCATCGGCGTGGACGCGGACCAGAACTATGTGGCGCCCAACACCGTGATCGTCAGCGCGCTCAAGGGGGTCGACACGGCGACCTATGACGTGATCCGCGACACCCTGAACAACCAGTTCAAGTCGGGCGTTCAGTACTTCGATCTCGCCAACAACGGCGTCGGCATCTCCAAGCCCATCGGCGTGGTCCCGAGCGACATCGTCAATCAGGTGAACGACCTGGCCAACCAGATCAAGAGCGGCGCCATCACGGTCAGCGACCAGATGCCGCAGTCCTGACCGGTGGGCCGCTGCGCGGGGGAGGGCGGCGCATGGCGAGTTTTCTGGAGGTCATCGACGTCAGGAAGTACTTTCCCGGCGTCAAGGCCAACGACGGAGTCAACCTGGATGTCCGGGCCGGGGAGGTGCACGCCATCCTCGGTGAGAACGGCGCCGGCAAGTCGACGCTGATGAAGCTCATCTCCGGGCTGTATCAGCCGGATGGAGGCGAGATCCGGCTGGAGGGCCGAAGGGTGCAGTTCGACTCCCCGCGCGATGCCATCCGGGCGGGCATCGGCATGGTGCATCAGCACTTCATGCTGATCCCCGCCCTCAGCGTGGCCGACAACATCGTGCTCGGCGACGAGCCGGGCGGCATTCGGTACGACCGGCGGGAGGCCGTCCGGCGGGTTCGGGCGCTGTCGGAGAAGTACCGGCTTTCGGTCGATCCGGAGGCCCGCGTCGCCCGCCTCTCGGTCGGACTCCAGCAGCGGGTGGAGATCCTCAAGGTCCTGTACCGGCGCGCCAGGCTCCTCATCCTGGATGAGCCGACGGCGGTGCTCACCCCGCAGGAGGCGGAGGAGCTGTTTGAGGTCGTCCGCCACCTGAAGGCCCAGGGGATCCCGATTCTCTTTATCAGTCACAAATTGGACGAGGTGCGCGCCATCGCGGATCGTGTCACGGTGATGCGGGCGGGGCGGACGGTGGACACGCTGCCGACGGCGGACGCGAGCCCGCAGGAGCTCGCGAACCTGATGGTCGGCCGCGAGGTCGTCCTGCGCGTGGAAAAACCGGAACAGCGGGCGGGGGACGTGGTGCTCTCGGTGGAGAATCTGTCGGTCTCCGACGCGGACCGGCGGCCGCGCGTGCGCGGCGTTTCGCTGGCGGTGCGGGCCGGGGAGATCCTCGGCATCGCCGGCGTGGACGGCAATGGACAGACCGAGCTGGTCGACGCCATCGCCGGGTTGATCCCGGTGTCCGGCGGGCGCATCACGTTCCTCGGCGAGGATGTGACGGCGCTCCCCCCGGGGGAACGCACGCACCGGGGCATCGCCTACGTCCCGCAGGACCGGCAGCGGGATGGATTGGTCCTCGATTTCACCCTGGTTGAGAACACGATGCTCCGGGATGTCGCCCACCCGCCCTTCTCACGCCGGGGACTGCTGCAGCACAGGGCGGCGAGAGCACACACCGAGAAGCTGCTGGAGGCCTTCGACGTGCGCCCGCGCGACCCGGACCGCAAGGCGGGCGATCTTTCGGGCGGCAACCAGCAGAAGGTGATTCTGGCGCGCGAGGTCTCCCGGGAACCGAGCCTGCTCATCGCGGTGCAGCCGACGCGCGGGCTTGACGTGGGCGCGATAGAGGGCATCCATCGCCAGCTGTTGCGCCTGCGCCAGGCGGGCAAGGCCATTCTGCTGGTGTCGCTGGAGCTGGACGAGATCCTGTCCCTGTCCGACCGGATTGCCGTCATGCACCACGGCCAGGTGGTGGACATCGTGCCGGGAGACACCGCGACCCGGGAACAGATCGGCCTGTTGATGACGGGCACGCGGTCTTCGGAAAGCGAGGTGGCACAGCCATCAAATCGGTAGTTCGCACGCTGTTGACGCCGGTGCTGGCGTCGGTGGTGGCCATCCTGATTGGCGCCGTCATCGCGGCCGTGCTCGGGTTCAATCCGCTCGCCGCCTACGGAGCGTTGGTGACGGGCGCGTTCGGCACCTCGATGGCGCTCAGCAGCACGCTGGCAGGGGCGGTGCCCCTGGCCCTTGCCGGGCTCGGGGTGGCGGTGGCGTTTCGGGCGGGGCTCTTCAACATCGGCGCCGAGGGTCAGTATTGGATCGGCGTCATTGTGGCGGTGTGGCTGGGCTACCATCTGACGGGCCTGCCGGGGTGGTTGCACACGCTGGTGTGCGTCGTCGGCGCCACTTTGGCGGGCGGCCTGTGGGGCGGCGTGATCCCGGGGTTGGCGAAGGCCTACCGCGGGGCCCACGAGGTCATCACCACCATGATGATGAGCTACATCGCCATCTACTTCGGCCAGTATCTGATTGCGGCGGGCGGGCCCATGCACGCGCCGGGGTACAATGCGCAATCTCCCCAGATTGTGAAGGACGCCTGGCTGACGGTGCTGTTGCCGCCGCAGCTGACGACGGCGGTGTTCTTCGCCATCGGCGCGGCGCTGGTGGTGTGGTGGGGGACGTTTCACACCACGGTGGGGTTCCGGTTGCGCGCGGTCGGCGCCAATCCCCACGCGGCCCGGTACGCGGGCATCTCGGTGCCGGTGTACACGGTGCTGGCGCTCGGGCTGAGCGGGATGCTGGCCGGATTGGCGGGCGGTGTACAGGTGTTGGCCCTGGATCACCGGCTGATGTGGGGATTCAACACGGGGTACGGTTACACGGCCATCGTCGTGGCGCTGATGGCGCGCAATCATCCGTTCGGGGTGCTGCTCGCGGCGCTGTTCTTCTCGGCCCTGTCCACGGGCGGTCAGAACATGCAGATGGTCTCGCAGCTGCCGAGCAGCCTGACGGACGTCTTGACCGGCCTGATTGTGTTCTTTGTCGCGGCGGAGCGCATCGTGCCGCTGACCATCGCGTGGTATCGCCGGCGCCGCGGCGCCCGGGCGCAGGTGGCCTCCGCGCGGGAAGGGGGGCGTTGACGGGTGAGTGTGCTGACCAATCCGCAATTGTGGGCGTCGACCCTGGCGATGACGGTGCCGCTCGCGCTGCCGGCCATCGGCGGCACGTTCTCCGAGCGCGCGGGCGTGGTCAACATCGCCATGGAAGGCATCATGCTCATAGGGGCGTTTTTCGGCGTCGCCTTCTCCTACTGGACCGGATCGCCCTGGTTGGGCCTGGTGCTCGGCGTGCTGATGGGCGGTCTGCTTGCCGCAATCTTCGCGTGGGCGGCCATCCGCCTTGCGGCGGACCAGGTGGTGCTCGGCATGGCGGTGAACATCTTTGCCTCCGGCCTGACGGCGTTTCTTCTGAACACGCTGTTCGGCTACGGGGGTACTCCGCCGGAGACGCCGTCGCTGCCGTTCGTGTCGCTGCCGGGGCTCGGTCCCGTGTTCGCGCATCAGAGCGTCCTGTTGTATGTGATGCTGGCGATTGTCGTCATCTCCCATTGGTTTCTCTTCCACACCCGGCTGGGGTTGCGCATCCGCGCGGTCGGGGAGAATCCGCTGGCGGCCGACACCGCCGGTCTGAATGTGTGGCGGCTGCGGTACATCGGCGTGATTGTCGGCGGGATGCTCTCGGCGCTCGGCGGGGTGTACCTGTCCATCGGCATTCTCAACTCGTTTGACGTCGACATGACCAACGGGCGTGGCTTCATCGCGCTGGCCGCGATGATCTTCGGTAAGTGGACGCCGGTGGGCTCCTTCTTGGCGTCGCTGTTGTTCGGGTTCGCGACGGCCCTCGGGGTGGCGCTGCAGGGGCAGGGCGTCTCTCCGGATCTGTTGTCGATGATCCCGTACGTCCTGACCATCCTGGCGTTGGCGGGGTTGGTCGGGCGCAGCACGCCCCCGGCGGCGGACGGGATTCCGTACACGCCGATTCGGTGAGGCATCCGTGCGTCACACCCGGATTGCGTGCGGCATCCCCGGATTGCGGTGTGTTGACGCGACATGAACGGGAAGGTGGCGGCCGGCAAAACAAGGCCGGCGGCCACCCCTCAGGTTCCCCGGACCACTCGTGCCGGGAACCCGGAGACTGACCCGGGCAGGGCCGGGTCAGTCTCGCGCGTACAGGCTGTGCATGACCGCGATGCACCGGTCCATGACCATCGTCCGGCCGTGGGCCTCGGCCAGCGCGGCCGCCTCCTCATCGTAGACGCCCTCCTGCGCCCAGATCACCGGGGCGTCCATCTGCAGGGCCTCTTCCACCACGCCCTTGAGCGCCTCGCTTCGGCGGAACACATCGACGATGTCGACCGGCTCCCGGATGTCGGTGAGTTTCGCCACCGCCTTCTCGCCGAGCACCACATCGACGTTCGGATTGACCGGGATGATCCGGTAGCCGTGACGCTGGAGGTGCTGCGCCACCTGGTAGCTGTCGCGCGCCGGATTGTCGGACAGGCCGACGACGGCGATGGTTCGGGCTTCCTTCAGGATGCGCCTCATCTGTTCGGGACCAGGGTTCTGAAACACGGTCATCATCTCCCGTCCCCATCATATCAGTCGCAGCATTCCGGAAACAACAAGCGGGTGAACCCTGTGGGTTCACCCGCTTCGCAAAGTCATCCCGACGATGGCGTTTCATCCGGCCCGAACTGGGCCGAATCCGCACAGCCTCACGGGCTCTCCGGACTCTCGTAGTCGACGTAGGGAGCGGCCATCATGTTGTACCCGTGGAACTTCGCCACCGTCACGCCGGTCGCAGGCACCGCGGCGGCGGGCGCCACGCCCACACCGACGCCGTACACCGGGACGAACAGGAAGAACAGCACGAAGATGATCAGAAACACAACCGCCCACCGCGTGTAAGGGCCGAACACACCGTACATCGCTTCTCATCCCTCCTCTGTGAGATACCCCATCAGATGAGGGGACATCCGCCGCTCGATACGGACAGTCGCGGAATCCGGGCGGTCCACCCCCTATACATTTCGCCCCGCACCCTCTATACTGTGAATAAAAATACATCAATGGGGATGTTCATGCATGATCGAGCAAATCACCGGCGCCGGCGGGAAATCCGGCGCGGATGGTGCACAGGCCCCAATCCGCGTGGGCATCGTCGGGGCGACCGGCTACGGCGGTCTGGAGCTCGTCCGCCTGCTGTCGGGCCACCCCCACGTGACGTTGACGTATCTGGCCGCGAGCCGGGAGGGCGGCGATCCGGTGGCGTCGTACTTCCCGCATTTGAAGGACATCACCGATCTCACCCTGGACCAGTTTCGGCCAGAGGCGTGCGCCGAACATTGCGATGTCGTGTTTGTCGCGCTCCCCTCGGGGGTGTCGGGGCAGATTGCGGCGGCGCTGTGGCAAACGGGATTGCGCGTGATCGATCTCTCCGGCGACCTTCGCATCCCGGCGGACCTGTACCGGACGTGGTACCGAAAGGACCCAGTCCAGCCCGCGGCCCAGTCGGCGGCCGTCTACGGTCTGCCGGAGTGGCGCGCGGCCGCCATCCGCGACGCGTCGCTCATCGCCAACCCGGGTTGTTACGCGACCGCCATCCTGCTCGGCCTGTTGCCGCTGGCCAGCGCGGGATGGCTGGACGCCACCCGGCCCATCCTGATTGACGCCAAATCCGGGGTCAGCGGCGCCGGCCGGACCCCGACGCAGACCACCCACCTCGGGGAGCTGTATGAAAACTTCTTCCCATACAAGGTCGGGGGTCACCAGCACACTCCCGAGGTGGAGCAGGAACTGGGATTGCACCAAAGGGTGCAGGTCCTCATGACCACGCAGCTTCTGCCGGTGGCGCGCGGGATCTACACCGTCTCGTACGTGACGCTGCGGGAGCCGGCGGATGTCGAAAGGGTCTTTGAACTCTACCGGAATTCGTACGAGGGGGCGCCCTTCGTGCGCCTCGCGCCACCCGGACAGGTGCCGCAGATGAAGCACGTGCGCGGATCGAACTTCTGCGACATCGGTCTTTTTGTCGATCCGCGCACCGGCGTGCTGCAGGTGTTCAGCGCGATTGACAATCTGACGAAGGGGGCGGCCGGGCAGGCCATCCAAAACTTCAACCTGATGCACGGGTTGCCGGAGACCGCGGGCCTTGCGCTCGGCCCCGTGTTCCCATGAGGGGAGGGGCACCGATGCAGGGCGTGGTGGTGGTCAAGGTCGGGGGTTCGCTGCGCGGGGAGGGCGGTCAGGCGCTGGCCGCATGCGTCGGCCGGCTGGCGGCGAACGCCACCCCGGTGGTTGTGGTCCACGGCGGCGTGCCGCGCATCACCGAGGCGTTGAAGGCGCGCGGCATCGAATTGCCGTTTGTGGATGGGCACCGGCTGACGACCCCGGAGGCGGTCGAGGTGGTCGATGAGGTCCTGTGCCGGCAGGTCAACCCGGAGCTGGTGGCGCAGCTCGCCGCGCTGGGTGTGCCCGCCATCGGTGTGACCAGCGCGGACGGCGTCGTCTGCGCCCAACCGATGCCCGGATTGCAGAGGACCGGGCGGGTGGACGGGATTGAGGGGGCGTATTTGGAACGTCTTCTCGCCGCCGGGCGGGTGCCGGTGGTCGCCCCCGTCGGCGTCGACGCGGCGGGGGGCCGGTACAACATCAACGCGGATCTCACCGCCTCCGCCATCGGCGCGGCGCTCGGGGCACAGCGGGTGGTGTTTCTCACCGACGTGCCCGGGATCTACGAGGATTTCGAGGCCAAACGGCTGTTGACACAGACGACCGCGGCGCAGCTCGCCCGCCTGATGGAGGAGGGCCGGTTCACCGCCGGGATGATCCCCAAGGTCAGCGCCGTGTTGGCCGCGCTGCAGGGCGGGGCGAGGGAGGTCCTCGTGATCGACGGGCGGGACGCGTTGGCCGTCGAGTGCGCGCTGACGGTGGCGGACACCGCGCGGTTTGCGCACGGAACACTGGTGAAACGGGAGGAGGCGGCGGGATGACCGCACCCTATGCAACTGACGAGCATGTGATGGGCAACTACGGCGAGCGGGCGCTGACGATGGTCCGCGGGGAAGGGGTGTATCTGTACGACGCCGGGGGACGCCGGTATCTGGATTTCACGGCGGGCATCGCGGTGTGCGCGCTCGGGCACGCCCACCCGGTGGTCAGCAACGCCATCGCAGCGCAGGCGAAGACGCTGATCCACTGCTCGAATCTGTATCAGAACCCGTGGCAAAACCGCCTCGCGGCGCGCCTGGCGGAACTGTCCGGCCTGGACAAGGCGTTTTTCTGCAACTCCGGCGCGGAGGCGAACGAGGCGGCCATCAAGCTGGCGCGCCGCTACGCCTGGGCGAAGGGCGAGGAGGCGCGCACGGAGCTGGTGTCGCTGCCGGGCGGTTTCCACGGCCGCACGTTCGGGGCGCTGTCCATCACCGGAAAACCGAAGTACCACGAGGGATTCCGGCCGCTGGTCCCGGGCTGTGCGACGCCGGAGGACTTTGAGGGGGTGCTTCGGGCCATCACCGAGCGGACCGCCGCGTGCTTCGTCGAGGTGGTGCAGGGCGAAGGAGGCGTGAATCCCGTGCCGGTGGAGGTGCTGCGCGCCATCGAGGCGCGGTGCCGGGAGACGGGGGCCCTGCTCGTCGTGGACGAGGTGCAGACGGGGGTGGGCCGCACCGGCACCTTCTTCGCCTTCGAGCAGGCGGGGCTGCGGCCGGACATCGTGACCATGGCCAAGGGTCTGGCGGGCGGCGTGCCCATCGGGGCGGTGCTGGCGCGGGCGGAGGTGGCCGAGGCGCTTGGGCCGGGCAGCCACGGGTCGACCTTCGGCGGGAACCCGCTGGCGACCGCGACGGCCTTGGCGGTCGTCGAAACGGTCGCCGACGCCGCATTCCTCGCGCATGTGCGCGAGGTGGGGGCGTACCTGCGGGATCGACTGGAGACGCTGGGGACCCAGGTCTCCGGGCTCGGCCTGATGTGCGGCATCACGGTGCCGGACGCCAAGGCGTTTGTCCAGGCGGCGCAGGAGGCGGGGGTGTTGGTGACCGCGGTCGGGGATACGCGCGTGCGGTTCGTGCCGCCGCTGGTCGTGGACCGGGTGCATGTCGATGAATTGGTGGAACGGCTGTTGCCGGTGGCCGCGGGGGCGTGAGGGCGTGATGCTGGAGGCTGTGATGCCGGAAGGCGCGATGCCGGCAGCGTGAGGACGCCCCGGCGCCCCGGCGCCAAGGGAGAATGGGAAGGCCCCAACCCCCTCGGGGTTCGGGCCGCAGGTGTTTTCACCGCCGATGGGCCGCGGTTCAATCGAGCGTTCACAGTCGCCCGCTCAAGGCCCGTTTGGGCCGCGGGTGTTTTCACCGCCGATAGGCTGCCCCGGCGGGAAGGCCGCCCGGGAACCGGACGGCCGCGGGTCTGTCACAGAATGGACGCGACGGGGGCGTGCACTTTCTTGAAAGATTGTGTATAATACACCATAGCAATTTCATCGCACCGATCGAACTTCTTGCAGTAGACGCAGTCTTTCCAGACCTTGTGCGGCAGGGAGTCCCGGTCGACGATGTGGAAGTTCAGTTTGTGAAAAAAGTCGGTTTGGTAGGTGAGCGACAGCACCTGATCCACCCCGAGCTGTTCCGCCTCCCAAATGGCCCGCTCCACCAGCCTGCGGCCGATGCCACGGCCCTGGTATCCGGGATCGACCGCGAGGGACCGAACCTCGGCGAGGTCTTTCCAAAGGATGTGCAGGCCGACGGTCCCGACGACCCTTTCATCGATGACGGCCACCGTGAAGCACTGGATGTGCTCGTACAGCGACTTGGCACTGCGAGGCAGCATCAGTCCCTGGTCGGCGTAGTGTTGAATCAACGGTTGCATCTGCTCGACGTCGTGAATGGTGGCTTTCCGGATCTCCATGCTGTTCCCTCCCGTGCCGCGCACACCGCGCACCATGCAAGAATATTTATAACACGGGATTGTATTTATATTCAACTCGTCGTATATTCTTTCTTAAACGTGGAACCTCGGGCCGGGGCCCGAGCGGCCGCGAAAGCGCCCGGCCGGGGGCGGGGCGAGCGGCTTGGAATTCTACCACGCATACGGCGAGCCAAAAGAGACAAAGGCCCCCTGGGGCCGCGGGCGCATCCCCGGGCGCCGTTCAAGAGTGGAGGTCGGGTGCGGACAACCTCGTCCGCCAGACAAATACCCTGATGAAAGGAAGTGACGTAGTTGAATCTCAGTGCACTGACGACGCAGTACAACCGTGAGCACGACGCTTGCGGGATCTTTGCCTGGATCGACAAGACGGGAGGGCACAGCCGAAAACCGGTGGAATACGGGATCCAGGCGCTGCGCGCCCTGCGGCACCGGGCCGGCTACGTCCACGGAGAGGGCGACGGATGCGGGCTTTTGCTCGACATTCCGCGCGCATTGTGGCGGCGTTGGCTGGAGGAGGCGGGCCATGACGCCGCGTTGGCGGACGACGAACGGTTCTTCGTCTCCCACCTGTTTTTGGCCCGAGATGGATGGGACACGCGGCTGACTCGGGTTTTGGAGAAGCTCGCCGACGGCGGGGTGACGGTTTTGGTGACGCGCACCGACGCGGCCGAATCCGGGGCGCTCGGCCCCTCCGCCCGGCGTGA
Organism: Alicyclobacillus sp.; assembly: GCF_023511815.1. Lineage (GTDB taxonomy): Bacteria > Bacillota > Bacilli > Alicyclobacillales > Alicyclobacillaceae > Alicyclobacillus_H. The sequence continues at coordinate 3,939 of NZ_JAIMAV010000065.1, read as the reverse complement.
GAATCCGGTGTTTGTTCAAATCGGCGCGCTGACCTCGGGCGCCGAGAACGCCCCGCTGTACCGCCTGACGGTGGCGCTGGAGGGCATCTCCGGCGTGCACGTGGCGTCCATGAGCCGCGACACCGCGGTCTACAAGGTGGTGGGCGACGGAGATACGCTGTACGCCTACTATCCCGACCTGCGGGATCCGGCCTTCACCTCGGGCTATGTGCTTGCGCACACCCGGTACTCGACCAACACCGCGACGGCGTTCTCGCGCGTCCAGCCGTTCTCGGCCCTGGGCCACAACGGCGAGATCAACACCATCACGCGTTTTTACGCCGAAGCGCACATGATTGACATCCCGCTGGACGCCAACTACAGCGACTCGCAGATGGTCAACGGCGTGGTGGATCACTTCACCAAGGAGCGCGGCTGGTCCCTGTTCGAGGTGGCGGAGTTGCTGTTCCCGCCCATCATCAACGAGATCAAGCAGATGCCCTCCGAGCTGGCCGATCTCTACATGTTCTACCGCGCGCTGTGGGGGCCGTTCGCCCAGGGACCGGCGGCGATGATGCTGCGCGCCGGGCGTGAGGCGGTGTTCTGCATCGACGCCCTGGGGCTGCGCCCGATGTGGTTGCTCGAGGCGGAAGACGGGTACGCGTTTTGCTCTGAGCAGGGCATCCTGCCGGTGTCCGCGTGGATCCGGGACCCCAAGCCACTGGCGCCAGGCGAGAAGATTGGCCTGGAGATTGGCCCGGACGGCGTGCGGTTGTATGAATACACGGATCTGCAGCGGGTGGTGCTGGAACGGGCACGGGCACGCTACACCTTCCGCGGTCAGAGCGAGACCCTGCGGTTTGCCGGCGCCCTGCCCCAGGCGGCGGACGTGGCGCACCCATCGCGGGACAGGAGGCCGCGCTTGGTGCGGGCCGCGGCCTTCGGTTGGCGCGACGACGATGTGAAGATGCTCGACTTCGAGGTGCACAGCGGGGCGGAGCCCATCCGTTCGCTCGGGTACGACGGGCCGCTTCCGGCGCTCGATCCGGGCGTGAAACAGCTGTCCGACTTCCTCCAGGAGACGGTGGCGGTCGTGACCAACCCGGCGATTGACCGCGAACGCGAGATTGAACACTTCAGCACGCGCTCCCTCATCGGCAAGCGGCCGTCGTTCGCCGGGCTGTACCAGGAGGCCCCGCGCGTGGAGACGCAGTCGCCGCTGTTGCTCGAGGAGCTGCCGGAGGACCTGGACGTGCAGCGCGACGAGGTGCGGGCCATCGCGCACCGGCACGGGACGCTGTGCTACGAGGACGCGCTGGCGGCGCTGCGGACGGACCCGCACGGCACGGTCGAAATCCTCATCCACCGCGAGCCGGGAGAGTCGCTGCAGCAGGCCTTGGAGCGGTTCCGGCAGGAGGCGCTGGAGGCGGTGCAGGCGGGCGCGCACGCGTTGGTGCTCGACGACCGGCTGCAGTTCGCCCGCGGCGAATGGGTCGATCCGCTGCTCGCCCTGGCGGTCGTCCACCGCGCGCTTTTGCGCCCGGCATCCAAGCGGGGCGGCGAGCATCTGCGTCGGCGCACGAGCATCATCCTGCGCAGCGGCGGCATCCGCAACCTGCACGACATCATGACCGCCATCGGCCTCGGCGCGGACGCGGTCAACCCGTACCTGATGTGGGAGTTCGCCGCCGAGAAGGCGAGCGTCGCGGGGCTTGAGAACCTGTACGTCGCGCTGTGCAAAGGCATCGAGAAGGTGATCTCGACCATCGGCATCCACGAGGTGCGCGGATACGAGCGGTTGTTCAGCGGGATTGGGCTGGCCGACGAGATCGCCGAGCTGTTGGCGGTGCCGAATTTCCTCGGCGGCCAGACGACGGGCTACGGGATGGCGCAGCTGGAGGAGGAGGCGGCGCGCCGGCGTCAGGCGTACGAGTCCGGCGACGAGCGGCAGGTCGCGAAGAACCGCGTCTTCCAGCTCTACCCGCGCATCTGGAAGTCGGCCGGGCTGGTGGCGACGGGGAACACCCCGTACCGGGACTTCGAGGAGAAGCTCCTGGCGTTTGAGCGCGAGCACCCCATCAACATCAAGCACCTGCTGCGGCTGCGCGAGACGGACGCCGAGGTGGAGGCGGCGGACGCCGCCCAGGTGGACACCACCATCGACGGGCACGCGTATCCGATTGTCATCTCGTCGATGTCGTTCGGATCGCAGAGCGAGGTGGCGTATCGCGCGTACGCGGAGGCGGCGTACCGGCTGAACATCGTCGGGCTCAACGGCGAGGGCGGCGAGATCAAGGACATCCTGACGAAGTATCCGCGCAACCGCGGGCGCCAGGTGGCATCGGGCCGGTTCGGCGTCAACGCGGAGTTGTGCAACGGGGCGTACGTGCTCGAGATCAAGATCGGGCAGGGTGCGAAGCCGGGGGAGGGCGGGCACCTGCCGGGATCGAAGGTGACGGTCCAGGTCGCCAACGCCCGCAACGCGTCGCCGGGGATTGACCTCATCTCGCCGTCGAACAACCACGACATCTACTCGATTGAGGATCTGGCGCAGGTGATCCACGAGCTGCGGCAGATCAACCCGTACGCGAAGATCGCGGTGAAGGTGCCGGTGGTGCCGAACATCGGGACCATCGCGGTGGGCATCGTCAAGGCGGGGGCGGACATCGTCAATCTGTCGGGCTTCGACGGGGGCACGGGCGCGGCCCGCGCGCACGCCATCCGGCACGTGGGCCTGCCGGCGGAGATCGGCATCCGGCTGGTGCACGACGCCCTGTGCGAGGCGGGTCTGCGCGACATGGCGGAGATCTGGGCGGACGGCGGGATGAAGTCGGCGGTCGACGCGATGAAGGCCATCCTGCTCGGCGCGAACCGGGTGGGCTTCGGCACGATGGCGATGGTGGCCATCGGCTGCACCGCCTGCCGCGCGTGCCACAAGGACACGTGCCACGTGGGCATCGCGACGCAGATGACGAGCGCCGAGGAGGCGCGGGAGAAGGGCGTGGCGTCGTTCCATCCGCGGCTGTTCGACCGGGCGGTGGAGGATCTGTGCCACTTCTTTGGGGCCATCGGAGAGCAGATTCGCGTGCTGACGAAGCGCCTGGGGGCGACGCGGACGCAGGACCTGGTAGGACGCAGGGACCTGTTGGAGCAGTTCCAGGGCCACGAACGGCTGGACCTGACCTGGCTGACGGCGGTCCGGCAGGAGTTCGCGGGCCTCGGCACTCGGATTGTCTACCGCGACTACGACGCGGAGCAGGCGTGGGAAGAGGTGGCGGCGGCGCCCCTGGCGCACGCGGTCGGCACGGCGTCGTACGCGGTGGCGGGCGGTGCCGCGGTGGCCGGTGGATTGGCCGGTTCCGGCGCGGCGTTGGGCGCGCACGGCGGCTCGGGACGGCTGCGGTTGGCGGAGGCGCCCGGGGAGGCGGCCGGTGCGGACGGGATCGTCGGCGGTGACCTGCTGCACGCCCTGCGCGCGGTGCGCACGCGCGAGAGCGGGGAGCATGTGCGCAGCGGCCGCGGCGGAGACCGGGGCATCGCCATCCACCCGACGGTGGCGGGCAATGGCTTCGCGGCATACCACACGGTCGGTATGCACTCGGTGGCGCTCGGCGGCGCGCAGGACGGCACGGCCAAGGCGATGTACGGCGGGCGCGTGGTGGTGCTCAAGCAGCGCGCGGCGGACGGCCGTTGGCGCGGCGGTTCGGTGGGCAAGGGACTGGCCTACGGCGCCCAGCGCGGGCTCATCATCGTCCAGGGGGACGCGGACGCGCGCGCCGGCATCCGGTTGTCGGGCGCGGATCTCATCATCGGCGGCGAGGTGACGGAACCGCTGGACGACCGCAGGGGCTGGATCGGCGCGCGGGCGAACATCAAGGGCTTCGCGTTCGAGTACATGACGGCGGGCCGGGCGCTGGTGCTGGGTGACCCGGGGCCGTGGATCTGCTCGGGGATGACGGG